>JBMSYD010000012.1:0-21149 GCA_049426345.1 Aquiluna sp. | reverse complement strand
AAAGCAGCCGGTGACAAATTTGCGAACTACTGGATTCACAACGGCCTGGTCAACGTAGCAGGCCAGAAGATGTCCAAGTCGCTTGGGAACACAGTCTCCAGCCAAGACCTCTTTGCATTGGCATCACCAGCAGCAGTTCGCTATTACCTATCTACCGCTCACTACCGCTCAGTTCTTGATTATCAGCCAGCCGTCTTGGCAGAAGCCGAGGCAGCGCTAGAGAGACTGCACTCATTTTTGAAAAGAGCAGAGCGAGAGCTGAGACAAACCCAGTTTGCCCAAATGGATGAAAAAGCTGATTTGCCAGCAGAGTTTGTTGCAGAAATGGATGATGACCTAAACATTCCAGCGGCGCTCGCGGTTATTCACGAGGCAGTTAGTGCTGGAAATAAAGAATTAGATGATCAGCAGTGGCGTGAAGCGGCTCAGCACAGAGCGCAAGTGAACAAGATGCTCTTTGTCCTGGGCCTTGCCCCTTCGCAGTGGCGAGGTGCTGAGGGCGAAGAGCACGCAGCACTGGACAAGCTAGTGAAAGCGCTCATTGAAGAGCGTGAGCAAGCAAGAAAAGACAAGAATTTTGAATTGGCAGATGCTATTCGAGATCAATTAGAGCAAAGTGGCATCGAACTTTCGGATGGCCCGAGTGGCACGCATTGGAGCATTAGCTAATGGCAGCAAAAGGTAAAAAGCCAACCAAGGGCACCGGCGGTCACGGTCGAAAAGCATTGCGCGGCAAAGGCCCGACCCCAAAGGCCGAGGATCGCCCCTACCACAAGGCCTACAAAGCTAAAAAGGCAAAGCAAGCCCAGACCACTAAGCCAAGACGCCAACAGACTTCTAGAACTAAAAAGTCTTCGGCTCATGAAGTGGTTTGGGGTCGCAATTCAGTGGTTGAGGCGCTGAGAGCCAAGATTCCTGCAACCGCATTATTTATTGCACAAAAAGTAGATCTAGACGATCGTGTTCGCGAGGCCATTGCCCTGGCCAACAATCGCGGCATTCCGGTTGGTGAAGTCACCCGTTCAGAAGTTGATCGGATGTGCGGCGGAGATGTTGTTCACCAAGGGATTGCGCTGCAAGTTCCCGAGTATAAGTACATCGCCAGCTCAGAACTGTTAGATCGAGCCCTTTCTCAAACAACAACACCGTTGATTGTTGCTTTGGATGGCATTACCGACCCAAGAAACCTAGGAGCAATCATTCGTTCGGCTGCCGCCTTTGGAGCTAACGGAATTGTCCTGCCACAAAGACGAAGTGTTGGTGTAACAGCAAGTGCATGGAAGACATCTGCCGGAGCCGCTGCTCGAATGCCCATTGCGATGGTTGCGAATCTAAATCAAGTGATTGCCGACTATAAAAAGCGTGGTTTGTTCATTGTTGGGTTAGACGGAGACGGCGATGTGTCACTGCCTGACTTCAAACTCTCTGACTCGCCACTTCTTCTGATTGTCGGTTCTGAAGGTAAGGGCCTATCCAGGTTGGTGAGTGAGAACTGCGATCAAATAGTCAGTATTCCGATTGGTGCAAAGACGGAATCACTGAATGCGGGTATTGCTGTTTCGGTAGCGCTCTACAAAATCTCTAGCTCTCGCTAGACCTTGTCTCGCCAGTCGCCTTCTTCTTCATCCTCAGCCACAATCAGTCCGGTTGGCACTGGCTCTGGCAGCGAAATAGCCTCTGTGTTGGATCCGGTGGCTAGATACGATGCTTCATCGCGACGGTTCGCCAATACATCTGAAACATAAGACCTGACAGCGTCTTCGAGAGAAATGTCCTGACCAGCCTGCTCAGATTTCTTGAGTCTGTGCTCCAGTACTTCATGGAAAATCTCCGCAGGTTCTAATTTTCCGGTTAGCTCTGGTGGGATGGCACTCACAACTGGCTCATAAACATTTGACTGCCATTCGTGTGCCATTACTTCTTCATCAGCGCCAGGCCGAGCATTGTTTAGGCGGTATTGGTCAATGTCATTCAGAAGTCTTCGTGCCTGGTTTTCTTCAACATCTAATCCAGTAAGCAGAAGCAGGCGTCTTGCGTGGTGACCCGCGTCGACCACTTTGGGCTGAATCTTCACCGTTTGTCCATCCTGCTCCTGGGTCATCGAGAGCTCTTCGATGTCAAAACCAAGCTCATTCAGCCTCTGCACGCGCTTGGCAATTCTCCACCTCTCCGAGGCGTCAATTACTTCGACGGCAGTCAGCTCTTTCCAGAGCTCTCGATACTTATCGACGATGCGCTGGCTAACCAGTGCTGGGTCGATGTCGATTCCTTTGCCAGAGGCAATCAGATCCATTAGCTCGCCGGCAATGTTGACCCTTGCAATCTCCAGATCGTTTTCCCTCTGCCCATTAGAGAGTCTTCCCTCATACAGCTGCCCAGTTTCGGCATCGACAAGATAGGCAGCGAATCTTCCGGCGTCTCTTCTAAACAGCGTGTTAGACAGGGAAACATCTCCCCAGAAAAAACCAGCCAGGTGAAGACGAACTAGCAGAAGTGAGAGGGCATCAACCAATCGCTTAGCGGTTTGCTCGCGCAGCCCTTGTGACCACATTGCTCGGTAGGGAAGTGAAAACTTTAGGTGGCGGGTGATGAGAACCGCTGGAAGATCATTGCCTTCTGCGTCTTTGCGATTAGAGATAATCGCAAACGGCTCAACACAAGGCACATCCAACTTCTCAAGCTTGCGCAGCATTTCATACTCGCGCTTTGCCAGATCCAGCAGTGTCTCCTTGATGGCAATGACGTGTTCGCCAAGGTGTGCAAAGCGCACGGTATGGCGAGAGAGTCCCTTTGGAAGAGCTGCAATAGTTTCTTTTGGCCAATCCTCTAACGGCAAGTGCCACGGCAAATCCAGCAGTGCTGGTTCTGCCGTGGCAGCCGTAATAGAAAGGCTAGGAGCCATCAATTAGTTCAGGCGCTCGCCACTTTCCACATCAAAGAGGTGGAGTGCGTCCTTGTCAGCGTGTAGGTGAATCTTCTCGCCCGCCCGTGGGTGGTTTAGTGCATCCACGCGAACAACGATGGCCTGTTCGGTGCCATCGAGTTGTGCGCGGCCATACAGGTAGCCATCACTACCCAGCTCTTCCACCACGTCAACGTCTGCTACCAGTCCGTGAGTTGCTGGTGTTAGCTTCTCTGGTCTAATTCCAACGGTTACCTTCTTGGCACTAGTTTTTGCCAGCACGCTTCGATCAACCGGTAGCACTTCATCACCGAACTGAACACCACCTTCCACAATTGGAAGCTGAAGAAGGTTCATAGCCGGAGATCCGATAAATCCTGCGACGAAAACATTTTGTGGCTTGTCATAAAGCGCACGAGGCGAGTCAACCTGCTGTAGCAGTCCGTCTTTCAAAACCGCTACGCGGTCACCCATGGTCATAGCCTCAACCTGGTCGTGAGTCACATAAACAGTTGTCACACCGAGTCTTCTTTGCAGCGATGCAATCTGAGTTCTGGTCTGCACGCGAAGCTTTGCATCCAAGTTGGATAGTGGCTCATCCATCAAGAAAACCTGAGGCTTTCTAACAATGGCGCGGCCCATCGCAACACGCTGGCGCTGTCCACCAGAGAGTGCTTTTGGTTTGCGGTTTAGATATGGCTCAAGGTCTAGTAGCTTGGCGGCCTCTAGCACGCGCTCGGCTCGCTCTTCTTTGCTTACGCCAGCAATCTTGAGTGCAAAGCCCATGTTCTCTGCCACGGTCATGTGTGGATAGAGAGCGTAGTTTTGGAAAACCATTGCGATGTCGCGGTCCTTTGGTGGAACGTCGGTGACATCGCGGTCTCCGATGTAGATTGCCCCTTCATTTACTTCTTCCAGTCCAGCCAGCATTCTTAGCGAGGTGGACTTACCGCAACCTGAAGGCCCAACCAGCACAAGAAATTCGCCATCCCTGATTTCAAGGTCTAGCTTGTCTACCGCTGGCTTGGTTCCGCCTGGATAAAGGCGAGTTGCGCTCTTAAATGACACTGATGCCATGATTACCCCTTCACCGGCAGGTACGTGCCGGACGATCCGTAGTGATGAGTTCCTGCCTAAGCAGGTGGGATAAGTATGCCACCAACTACTTAGAATGGTGGGGTTGCAAACCACCTTCAAAAGGGAGCCAAATTGAACCAGAAACCTACTCGTTCCGAGCAGCGTGAAGCGGCCAGAGCCAAGGCCAAAGAGCTCAGGGCTCAAAATGCCAAGAAGGAGAAGCGCTCAAAGCTGCTGATCCAGGTTTCTGTTGTACTGGTTGCCCTTGGAATCATTGGCGGAGTAGCCGCTGTGATTGCGATTGAGCAGGCTAACCGTGCCGAAGCTCCGGTGGTTTCAGATGTTCCAAACAATTTGACTGAGTTTGGTGGGGTCAAGGTTGGTGTTGGCCTACAGGCTTTCACCGCCACCAAGACCCCGACTCCGGATGCCGAGGGGCCGGTTCCCGAAATTGTTATCTACGTTGACTACCAGTGCCCGGTTTGCCAGGCGTTCGATGTTCCAAACTCAGCTCAGATCAGATCCTGGGTTGACACCGGTGCTGCAACAGTCGAAATTCGTCCGATCTCATTCCTAGATCGCGCCTCACTGAATGAGTACTCATCAAGAGTTGCGAATGCAGCATTCTGTGTTGCTAATTTCGAACCAGATTCCTTCTTTGACTTCCACGAGACCATGATGCTCAACCAATCAGAAGAGGGCACCGAGGGTCACAGCGACGATGCAATCTTTGAGTTTGCAACCAAGGCTGGCGCTGGCACTGAAGAGGTCAAGGGCTGCATCCAGGCCAAGAGCTTTGGTGACTACATCGTTGCTCACACCCAGAATGTCTTGGGTGAGCCGCAGCAGGGCATCACTGTCACTGGAACACCAACAATCTTGGTGAACGGAAAGCAATATATTTGGGCAACCGGCGAAGAGCTTGTTTCAGCAGCTAACTTTGCCGCATTTGTCCAGTCAGTCACTGCCCAGTAACGCTAAACTTTCTGGGCAGTAGGCCGACCTGGCGCAATTGGTAGCGCACCGCACTTGTAATGCGGGGGTTACGGGTTCGAGTCCCGTGGTCGGCTCCATGGTGCTAAATAAGGAGTGTCCATGGAATTCAATTTTCTAGCAGTCCTTCTCGCTGCTATCGCGGGCTTTGCAATCGGTGGTATTTGGTTTGGCCCAAAAACCTTTTTCCCAATTTGGTGGAAGCTGATGGGCAAGTCTCCTGAAGAACAACCCGGTAGCGCAAACATGGGAGCTGTCTTTGGTCTAACAGCATTAGGTGCCCTGACTCAAGCAACAGTTATGGGAGTCGTCTTGCCGCTGATTTCTGATGCCTCAGGAGGTTTGGATTGGCTTGGCGGAATGGCAACTGGAGCACTCTTGGGTCTTGGTTTCTCTGCCGCAACATCCCTTTCACATAAGTTATTTGGCGGATTCGGTTTAAGAGTTTGGATTCTTGAAGTTGGTCAAGACATCATTTCTTTGGCCGCAATTGGCGCGGTAATTGGTTTCTTCCTCTAGGTAGCACTTTGGATCAGGAGCGTCAGCAGTGGCGCAAAAATTAGAGCCGGTAGCAGCGAAGCAACACTCACCATTCTGATTTGCAGCACTCTCAGCCCTGTTGCTAGTAGAAGAATTCCACCAGTAGCGGTAATTGCTGAGACCACCGCTGCAGGCATTAGTGCGCCAGCAAATGCCGCCACCACAGTTAGTGATCCTTGCCAAACACCGACTGGAATCGCCGAGAAAGCAACTCCCCAGCCAAGCGCTGCGGCAAATGCAATCGCAGTAAAGCCGTCGAGGGTGGATTTGAGTGCGAGAGTTTCAAAACCTTGACCAAGCCCGTCCGAGAGAGCTCCTAGAACTGCCATGGGTCCGATTGTGAAAAGAAGCGAAGCGTTAACGAACCCTTCGATGAATTTTTCTTTAGATGAATCCTGGTTGCTCTTGGAGGTTTTCTTTTGAAGCCAGCCACCAAAGGTTTCTAGGCGTTCTTCAATCTGCAGCAGCGACCCAGCAATGCCACCAATTAGCAAAGCACCTAAGACGACGAGTAGGGTTCCAGCACTTGTGACAGCTTCCACATATGCGCTGTCCCAAAGGGCCATCAGATTAATCGCACCAATGACAAGTACAACCAAACCCATGGCATCTGTGAGAACCCGAGACATTTTTTCTGGAAGCTTGTTACCGAGCAAGACTCCGATGGTTGCACCACCAACAATTGCAACAACGTTGATGATCGTGCCAAGACCTAGCAATTAATCTCCTCTAAACAGAAAAATGCTAGTGGTAATTAGTTTTTTGGCTTGAAGGTGATACTCACTGAGTTAATGCAGTAGCGATCCCCGGTTGGTGTCTGGGGAGCATCTTCAAACACGTGCCCCAGGTGAGATCCGCACTTTGCGCAGCGAACCTCAGTTCTGATCATTCCGTGCGAGCGATCCTCGATGTATTCAATGGCGTCATTGCCCTGGGGTTTATAGAAGCTTGGCCAACCGCAGTGGGAGTCAAATTTGGTGTCGGATTCAAATAAGAAGGCATCGCAGCCTCGGCAGTGATAGCTGCCTGCTCGTGACTCTTCCAGCAGCTCACCGGTCCAGGGTCTTTCTGTGCCAGCAAGCCTCAAAACGTGGTATTCGAAGTCAGTTAGCTCCTTTTTCCACTGATCGTCCGTCTTATAGACCTCATATTTCATGGTTTTTGCCTCCCTCTCCTTTATAACCGTTCTGTAACTAATTTCGTCCCAGGCCCTATCCCCAATAGAGTTGTCTAGTCGAGCAGGACCTAGGTTGAGCCCGATGCACGTGTGAATTACGCGCGTGGCTTGAGCATCAGGAGCAACAATGGCACAAGGAACCGTTAAGTGGTTCAACTCTGAGAAGGGTTTTGGGTTCATCACCCAGGACGACGGACCAGACGTATTTGCACACTTCTCAGCTATTCAGTCTGACGGATACCGCGAACTCAAAGAGAACCAGCGGGTCGAGTTTGACGTCAAGCAGGGCGACAAAGGCCTGCAAGCTGAGAACATCAAAGTCCTCTAAATAAGGCCTAAATCGGGACCCCGTCCATTGGGCGGGGTATTTCCGCTTGCACTCTGGGCCCAAGAGTGCTAAAACTTAATTAGCACTCGCCAAAGCTGAGTGCTAAATCCAAGTCTTAGTGCAAACGGGAGAAACCCAAATGGCAAAAATTATTACCTTCGATGAAGAGGCACGTCGTGGCCTCGAACGCGGCCTGAACATTCTGGCCGACACAGTCAAAGTGACCCTCGGCCCACGCGGTCGCAATGTGGTGCTTGAGAAGAAGTGGGGCGCCCCCACCATCACCAACGACGGTGTTTCTATCGCTAAGGAGATCGAGCTATCCGATCCATTCGAGAAGATCGGTGCTGAGCTCGTTAAAGAAGTAGCAAAGAAGACCGATGACGTAGCTGGTGATGGAACCACCACCGCAACCGTTCTCGCACAGGCCCTCGTCAAAGAAGGTTTGCGCAACGTTGCAGCCGGTGCTGATCCAATCACACTAAAGCGCGGCATCGACAAGGCAACCGAAGCCGTCACCCAAACTCTTTTGAAGATGGCTGTGCCAGTTGAGACTAAGGAGCAGATTGCTGCAACCGCATCTATCTCTGCCGGTGACTCAACAATTGGTGAGATCATCGCCGAGGCGATCGACAAGGTTGGAAAAGAAGGCGTTGTTACCGTTGAGGAATCAAACACCTTTGGAATTCAGCTTGAGCTCACTGAGGGTATGCGTTTTGACAAGGGCTACGTCTCCGCTTACATGGTGACCGATCCTGAGCGTCAGGAAGCTGTGCTAGAGGATGTTTACATCCTGATTGCCAACAGCAAGATTTCAAACATGAAGGAACTGCTGCCAGTTGTCGACAAGGTGATGCAGGCTGGTAAGCCACTGCTAATCATCGCTGAGGACATCGAGGGCGAAGCACTAGCGACGCTAGTTGTAAACAAGATTCGCGGAATCTTCAAGTCGGTTGCCGTTAAGGCTCCAGGTTTTGGAGATCGCCGCAAAGCAATGCTGCAGGACATCGCAATCCTCACCGGTGGTCAGGTAATCGCCGAAGAGGTTGGTCTGAAGCTTGAGAACACCGACCTAGCAATGTTGGGACGCGCTCGCAAGGTTGTTATCACCAAGGACGAGACAACCATCGTTGAGGGTGCAGGTGACGCAGGCCAGATTGCCGGAAGAGTCGAGCAGATTCGCCGTGAGATTGAAAACACCGACAGCGACTACGACCGTGAGAAGCTGCAGGAGCGCCTAGCCAAGTTGGCTGGTGGTGTTGCAGTAATCAAGGCCGGTGCCGCAACCGAGGTTGAGCTCAAAGAGCGCAAGCACCGCATCGAAGATGCAGTGCGTAACGCAAAGGCTGCTGTTGAAGAGGGAATCGTTGCAGGTGGTGGAGTTGCTCTGCTTCAGGCAGGCAAGACCACCTTCGCGAGCCTAAAGCTCGAGGGCGATGAGGCAACCGGTGCAAACATTGTGAAGGTTGCAATCTCTGCTCCTCTCAAGCAGATTGCGATCAACGCGGGTCTAGAGCCAGGTGTGGTGGCAGAGAAGGTTGCAAACCTTCCTGATGGCCACGGCCTAAACGCTGCAACCGGTGAGTATGTCGACATGCTCAAGGCAGGAATTAACGACCCAGTGAAGGTAACTCGCTCTGCACTGCAGAACGCAGCTTCCATTGCAGGACTTTTCCTAACCACCGAAGCTGTGGTTGCGGAGAAGCCAGAACCAGCAGCACCAGCTGCCGGCGAAGGCGCTGGAGGAATGGACTTCTAAGAAGGTCAACTAAAGAAACAGGGTGGCATTGCCACCCTGTTTTTTTATTTACCTATCAATCTTGGCTTGCGAGTTGATTGCCGAAAGTACGGAGCGAGAAGGTCTTCCATTTTGAAAAAGCCTTTTCTTTCCTTCACGAGCGCCTTGGCTGCAAAGAGAGCACCTGCTCCAAATGCTTTGCGATTGATTGACTCGTGGCGCAGTCTCAGTAATTCGTTGTCGTATCCGAATAGAACTTCGTGCACTCCAAGAATTCCACCCGAGCGAATCATGTTGATAGCTGCTGTGTCGGTACCCAGTTCGTTAGCAATCCGAACGGCTGTTCCGGAAAGCTCTGGCTTTTCACGGAAGTGCTCCTCAGTCACGCTGATGTCTGCTCCCGGCATCGCAGCCTTGATTGCCTTGGCTGCCATTAGCAGAAAGTTAATTCCGAGGGTGATATTGGGAGACCACAGCACCGCTGTCTTCTTTGCTAGCTTGCCCAGCTCCAAGTGCTGCACTTCTTGGTAGGCAGAGACGCAAGTGACTAATTTGATCCCTGCGTCGGCAACCGCCTTGCCGTATTCAAGCAGTGCTGCTGGGTTTGAGAAATCGATGATTACATCAACCTGATTGTTCTTGAGCCAGTTTTTGGTCAAGACCTTCTTGATGGGAAGGATGGGGACCAGGCCGCGTTGCTGGCCCTGATAGAAATCCTGTGGTGGTGCGGTTTCTGACTTGCCCGAAGCTGTTGCTATCCAGGCCAGTGAAACTGTTTCATCTTCGGCTAATAGTTCGGCAACTTTGCTGCCGGTTTTGCCATATCCAAAAAGTGCAACTTTCACTTTGCTCCTCTCAAACAAGACAACTTCGTCTTGTCGATAGTCGTGGGGTCACCCTAGCCCACCAACCTGAGAGGCAGAAATCCGCTAAAAATCAGGCCTTGAGTTTGAAAATAAATGTGGCTCCGCCACCCGGAGTTTCTTCAACCCAGATTTGTCCGGAGTGAGCATCAATGATGGATTTGGCGATTGCAAGACCCAGACCCGAACCGCCAGTCTCACGGTTTCTTGAATTGTCGATTCTGTAGAAGCGATCAAATATTTTCTCTCGCAGCTCAGCCGGAACTCCCTCACCCCGGTCAATTACTCGAACAAATATTTCATCTTCTATCTTTCGAATATCTACCGTCACCTCAGATCCTGCGGGTGCAAAGCGAGAGGCATTCATAAGCAAATTGCTGATGACCTGCTTGATTCGGTCGCCATCAATCTCCATGATGTGGGTCTCGAGGTCTGTTGCAAGTCTGAAACTTAGTTCCTGGTGCGCAACGGCAACATCCTTAACGCTTGCTTGGGCAATAGCAATTAGGTCAGTTTGTTCTTTCTTTAGGCTATCCAGCTCGTCCATTCGAGTTAGAGTCAAAAGACTTTCAACCAAGCCACTCATTCGAATGGCTTCACTTTCAATGCGACCCATCGCTTCAGTTAGATCTTGCTTGCTCTTAATGGCTCCCATTCGGTAGAGCTCGGCATACCCGCGAACGGTTACCAACGGCGTCCGCAGCTCATGGCTTGCATCTGACACGAATCTACGCATTTGGCCAAGGGTTTTGTCTTTACCCCTCACCGCCGTCTCAATCGAATCAAGCATGCTGTTCAGCGCGCGATTGATTCTTCCGATCTCAGTTTTTCCATGGTGCTGCACCAGACGCGAGGAGAACTTTCCGCTTTTCACTGCCTCGGCCGTGCGCTCAACTTCCTTTAGTGGTCGCAAAGCTTGAGTAATGGTTAGCCAAATACTCAATCCCGAAAGAAAGACCAGTAGAACTCCGAAGCGTCCACCAATAACGCCGTATTCATTAATGATCTGACGGTTGGTGTTGGTCGGAAGGCCAACTACGACCGAGCCGTTGGCATTTTGAAGGGGTAGTGCAACTACACGCCAATTCTGGTCAGGCCCTGCCACCTCAACTTCGGCATCGAAGGGAACACCTCCGATTTCCAACACCTTTTCCAAGGTAAGGGATGAAAAATTTGGCACCTGCCTCCCACCACCGGTTGCGGAAACGAGTCCCAAGAACTGATTTCCCTGGGAGTCCAAAATCGCGATGTAGTAATCACTCGGTAGAGCAGGAAGCGTGAGATCTCCGGTTGTGACTCTGATCTGAAGTCGCAGCGGATTCTCTTCTCTTAGCTGGTTGGCTGTTGCAATCAGAAGGTTGTCAGTGTTTTGCTGCAGATAGGTAGACAACAGAGCAACCGTTCCAGCGCTAGAGATGCTGAGAAGGAGGCCAATCAAAAACACCGAGAGCGTTGTTAGCTTGGCCCTAAGAGAAACTCTCTCCCAGGCAGCTAACAAACGATTCTTCAATTTGGTTAGGCCTTAGGACCTTTGAGCATGTAGCCAACTCCACGCTTTGTCACAATTAGCGGCTCACTGGAAATCGGATCCAGCTTCTTGCGCAGGTAGGAAACATAAGACTCAACAATTCCCATTTCGCCGTTGAAGTCATACTCCCAAACGTGATCGAGAATCTGAGCTTTGGTCAGAACGCGGTTTGGATTGGTTGCCAGGTAACGAAGCAATTGGTATTCAGTAGGGGATAGGTCAACCAGCTGACCGTTGACTGTTACCTCGTGCGCGTCTTCATTTATGGTTAGTTCACCAACCACAATCTGCGAACGAGTCTGATCTTTACCAGTTCTGCGCATAATCGCACTAATGCGCGCAATAATCTCATCCAAACTAAATGGCTTTGTGACATAGTCATCTCCACCAACAGTTAGACCGGTGACTTTGTCTTCGGTGTCATCGCGAGCGGTTAGGAAAAGGATCGGGACTTCGATTCCCAAGCTTCGAATCTTCTTGGTCACGCCAAACCCTGAGATGTCAGGCAGCATCACATCCAGCAGGACAACATCTGGTTGGTTATCGACAATCTTGTTGATTGCCTCATTGCCATTGGCGGCGGTTAGGACCTGGTGCCCCTGGAAGCGCAGGCTTGCAGAGAGCAGGTCGCGAATGTTCGGTTCGTCATCAACTACCAGCACCTTGAGATTTTCCATAAGAAGAGTCTGCCTGAGAAAACTGGAAGATATCTGGGAACTGTCTGGGTTAGAAGTCCTCGGCGTTCACTATTTCATATGAGTAGCCCTGCTCCGCTAAAAAGCGCTGGCGGTTTTGGGCAAAGTCCTGCTCGACGGTGTCGCGGGCGACCAGCGTATAAAACAGTGCGGTTCGGCCGTCTTGTTTAGGCCTCAGTAGGCGCCCCAGTCGCTGGGCTTCTTCCTGCCTTGAACCAAAGGAGCCCGAAATCTGAATAGCTAAGGATGCCTCCGGCAGATCGACCGAAAAGTTAGCAACCTTTGAAACCACTAGTGCCGATAGTTTGCCAGAGCGGAAATCTGCAAAGAGCTGCTCACGCTCTGCCACTGGCGTCTCGCCGGTAAGTTTCGGGATTCCAAGTTCTTTTGAAACAAAGTCAATTTGGTCTAAGTACTGGCCAATGATTAGCGTTGGCTCGGTTGGATTTCTTTTCAGCAGCTCACGGAGAATCGGCAATTTAGCTTGGGCAGTGGCTGCGATTCGGAATCTGGCATCGGCGTCGCTGATTGCATACTTCATGCGCTCTTCATCCGGCAGGCTGACTCGAATTTCAAAACACTTTGCAGGTGCGATGTAACCCTGCGCTTCGATCTCTTTCCAGGGCGCATCAAATCGCTTAGGACCAATTAGTGAAAAGACATCTGACTCTCTGCCATCTTCCCTAACGAGCGTTGCAGTCAGCCCCATTCTTCGACGAGCTTGCAAGTCAGCAGTCATCTTGAAAATCGGCGCGGGCAAAAGGTGGACCTCGTCGTAAATAATTAGACCCCAGTCTCTGGCGTTCAAAAGGGCTAGGTGAGAGAACTCACCTTTTTTCTTGGTGGTCAAAATTTGATAGGTTGCGATTGTTACCGGTGCTAGTTGCTTGGTTGAACCTGAGTACTCAGCCACATCTTGCTCGTCTAAATCTGTTCTCTTGAGAAGCTCTTCTCGCCACTGTCTGGCGGCAACGGTGTTCGTGACAAGAATCAGCGTGTTGGTGTCAAAGTGTGCCATTGCGGCTGCACCAACCAAAGTCTTTCCCGCTCCACAGGGAAGAACAACTACACCAGATCCACCAGCGGCAAACTTTTCTACTGCTTTGCTCTGATAGTCGCGGATCTGCCAACCGTTCTGCTTTAGTTCGATTGCGTGAGGGGTGCCAGGAGTAAAGCCGGCATTGTCTTCGGCTGGCCAACCGAGCTTTAGTAGCTGCTGTTTGAGCTGCCCACGGGCCCAGTCCCGCACCCTAAAGCCATCGCCTGATTTGCCTTCCAGCAGTTCGGCAATTTTTGGATTGGTAGTTACCTCAGTCAGGATGGCTTGGTTTTGGCTTTGCAGCAGTAGCCCCTGCTCGTCGCGAGAGATAACTAGTTTTCCGAATCGATCGATAGTGCTGCGAATCTCAGACACCACGGTTTCCGGCAGTGGGTATTTCGACCACTGGGTCAGAGAGCCGATGATGAAATCAGCATCGTGCCCAGCAGCTCTAGCATTCCAAAGACCCAGGCGGGTGATTCGATAGGTGTGAATGTGCTCTGGGGCTCGCTCAAGCTCTGCAAAGATGGCCAACTCATGCCTAGCTTGTTCAGCTGCTGGGTGGTCGGTTTCGAGCAAGACTGTGCGATCACTTTGCACAATCAGTGGCCCAGACATCCTTACAGCCTAACTCAGCACGACCGAACGAATCCTGTTCAGCGGCAAGGTCCGCTCGGCCTGCTTCGCTTCGTCTCTGCCGCGCAGTCGATTGTTAGCAAGACCAAGGGGTGTTAAGAGTAGCTCCGTTATTACCCCGTCCATCTCCAGGCTCAAATTCACTTGCAGTTTGTTTTTCAGTGCAAACTCCAACTGCCTTGCGATATCACCCTGGTCGGCGCTCGCCTTTTCTCCGCTTCGCAAAGCGACAGCCCTTGCCAACAACTCGGCATCGGCTGGGATCTCGGAAGCTGATTGAGTGAAGCGCGGTGAAATCGTTTTTCCATCTTCATCCACCATTACCGCCGCATAGCTACTTTCCCTGAGGGAGAAGTAGCAAAGCTGCTGGGAGGCAGAAGTGGTCAGTTGTCCGTTTTCTTTTTTGAAGTTCAAATGAGCTAGTGAGCGCTCGTTCATGATCTGGGTGAGCAAGATTTCATCACCGCTTCGCACGCTAGTTTGAATTCCGCCCTCAACCCGGAGTGAACCAAAGCGGCGCTGAGTTTCTTCAAGTAGGTAGTTCACCGGTTGTGGAAGCGGTGAACCGGTAGCCCCCTCTAACACCTTACGAATGTCAGCAATCTCTCCACCTGATTCGAGATGATGAGAAACTGAAAGGGAAGACAGTCGAAAGCGACAGGCAAGACCTAGGTCCTCGCTGTTGGCAAATGAATCAAGCTTTCTTTGCAATGTTGCATCAATTGGCCCTGGGCAAATTATCGAAAGATCACCTTGCACAATCAACTTCTCTTGCGCCTTTGGAAGTTCGGCAACTACAGCTTTTATTACGGCTAACTGATTACCTTTCAAAAAAGCATCTCTCGGCAGATCCCTATCTAGCAGACCAAGGCTGGCACCAAAGAGCAGCAGCCCAATCTTTGACTGATCCAGTAGCGGATACTCCTGGCTGATTTGATCGGTAATTCTGGTTTGGGTAAGCGCCAGCTTTGGAAGATCCCAACTCGCTCTCACCAGCTCCGCATAGCTATCTGCGCGGGAGAGAGTAAGCCAGTGTTTTGCTTTTTCACTGGCAATCCAGCGGCCATCCTGCTCGCCCAGCAGTCCCGCAACTTGCGCGAGTCGAAATCGAATCTGCAATTCAGCGGTCGACCATTTCAGCTTCTCCGCGATTAACTTGGCATCGGAAGCTTTCAGTCCGGTTCGAGTTTTTTCAAACCAGTGCTGCTCAAGCGAAAATAAAATCTCGGTAATTGCCAGCAGAGTTTCATAGGCAGATAGTGTGCTGGCGGGTTGCGAGAGTCTGATTGGTGGAATTGGTTTTAGCTGGGTAAAAATCTCAATCGCTTCCGGAAAGACTTTGCTGTCTGCCAGGTAGTTGGCCTTGAGTGCTGCGGAGGGTTTATTAGCCGCGAGGTTTTCTAGTTCTTTTTTATTTAGCCTTCGAATTCGCTCTTCGAGCTCTCTTTTTGAAAGAAGCAACTTTGCTAAGTCAAAAAGATCCGAGCAGCTGGCGCTGGAGCTAACCAGCCCCCGAAGCAGCTCGGCTAGACCTTCCTCCGGTAGCGCCTTGAGGCGATTTGCTAGGGGAAGAATCGATGTCAATTATCTGAAGCCTCACGCGAGCGCCGAACGATTGCGGCTATCAGCAGCGCAATGATGATCAAAAAGCCAAAGGGCAGTCCAATCAGGGGAAGCTGGGCCAAAAGGACCGGCAGGTCATTGACCCCTAAAAACACGAGCAGCAGCGTGGTGAGGATGGATAGCACCGACAGCCCGATTACGGACACGGCCATCGCTGCCAGGATGACCTCGACCCTGGATCGCTTGCTGTTTTCAGGCATCCGTTAAGCCTATTGCTTTGGGTTACACTTGCCTGCGACTTATGAAAGGGAAGCAATGCCAACTGGTCGGGTGAAGTTCTTTGATGACGACAAGGGCTTTGGGTTCATCGCTGGGGACGATGGAAGCGAAGTCTTTTTGCACGCATCCGCTCTACCCCAGGGAACCGGCACTATTCGGCCGGGCACCAGGGTTGAATACGGCATTGTTGATGGCCGAAAGGGAGCCCAAGCACTCTCGTTGAGAGTTTTAGAGGTCCCAACCCTCACCTCGGTCTCCCGCAAGCCGGCAGAGGATTTGGCAATCATTACTGAGGATCTGATTCGTCTGCTTGATCAAATTGGCTCGTCGCTCAAGCGCGGCAAGTATCCAGAAGCTGCCCACGCCAAGAAAGTTGCCCAGCTACTGAGGCGAGTTGCTGATGAGCTTGAGGGGTAATAAACACCAGGCGCTAGCCAAAGATGCCCTGACTGAGTACAGCGACGGCAGCTTCGGAAAATTCATTTCTGAAAAAGAAGTTCAAAAGGGCATTTTTGATGTCAGTTTCGAATCAACCAAGCGCGGCTACGAGGGCTGGCAGTGGGTCGTCACCGTTACCCAACCCGACAAAAGAAAACCTGCCACCATTTCAGAGGTGACACTGATAGCTGGACCAAAGGCGCTCCTTGCCCCAGCCTGGGTTCCCTGGTCAGAGCGATTAAAAGAATTCAGAGAGCAACTTAGAAAAGAAGGTAAGGCGAAAACAGACGCTGAAGCCGATGCTCTTATTTCACAAATGTCAGGTGCGCACGGTGAAGAAACCGATGGCACCAAGAAGCGCTCCAATTCCAGCAGTGTGGAGCCACCAAAGAAGACCCGCGTCCGCAAGCGCCTGATTAAACGCAGCGAGGACAATCAGGACAACCAGCCACAAACCAGTTCCGACAGCCAGGACTAGTCGAAGGTTCACCTTCACCGGATCAAGTTCGTCGTGGTTCACAGTCGCTCCAAGACGTAGTCAATGCACTCAGTTAGTGCCTGAAGGTCGGACTTTTCAATCGAAACAAAAGTAGCTATTCTCAGCTGATTCTTGCCGAGCTTCCGATATGGATCGGTGTCGACGATATCGTTCTCACGAAGAATTTGAGCAATGCCTAGTGCGTCAATGTGATCGGCAAAGTTGATGGTGGCAACTAGCTGTGAGCGGTGCAGAGGATTTTTGACAAAGGCTTCGGTGAGTGGATTTTGCTCAGCCCAGTCAAAGAGCACCTTGGAGTTCTCCTTGGTTTTTCTATCCGCCCAGCTCAACCCGCCGTTTTGAAGAAGCCACTTAATTTGATCATTTAAGAAAAACAGGGTTGCCAGAGCCGGGGTATTTAGCGTGTAGTTCTCGCGCGAATTATCCAGCGCCAATTTCAAGCTCAAGATGTTTGGGATGTAGCGACCAGATGCGGCCACTCGTTCAATTCTCTCCAGCACCTTAGGGGAGACTAGTGCCAGCCATAGCCCTCCATCGGAGGCAAAGTTCTTTTGTGGAGCGAAGTAGTAAACATCGGTCTGGGTGATATCAAAATCAATTCCACCGGCAGCTGAAGTGGCATCGGTCAGCATCAGCGCATCGGCATCAGCACCGACAACTCGAACTACGTCTGCCACAACCCCTGCCGAGGTTTCGTTATGGGGGTAGGCATAGATATCAACGCCTGCCTCAGCAACCAGGTCCAATCTCGTCCCGGGCTCAGCTTCGATGACGGTTGGTTTTTCGAGCCAAGGGGCTCCAAGGATTTTTGCAAACTTATTGCCGAACTCTCCGTGGACCAAAGCCTGCGCTTTTCTCTCTGCCAGAGAAAAGGTCGCTGCATCCCAAAATGCGGAGGCTCCGCCATTGCCCAGGATTACCTCATATCCTGCCGGAGCGCGAAACAGTTCAGTCAGACCAGCTTTGATTTCTCCAACCAGTGCTCTGATTGGTGGTTGGCGATGAGAGGTGCCCATGAATTTCTGGGCAAAAACTTGAAAGTTTTCCAGTTGCTCGGGACGCATTTTGGAGGGGCCGCAACCGAACCGACCATCGCGAGGGCGAATAGAATTCGGAATAAGGATTTGCGGCACGGTGAAAGTTTATCGGCTTAGCTAGTCTTACTAGCCAGGGGACCAATGACAGATTTGATTGACACCACCGAGATGTATCTCAAGGCCATCTTGGAACTTGAGGAAGAGGGCATCACCCCAATGCGCGCTCGCATTGCCGAGCGACTGGATCACTCCGGCCCAACCGTCTCCCAAACCGTCGCTCGCATGGAGCGTGATGGACTTTTGGTGGTGGAAGATGATCGCCGGCTCAACTTCACCGACGAGGGAAGACTCACGGCCATCGAGGTAATGCGCAAGCACCGCCTGGCCGAGCTGATGCTGCTCGAGATTGTTGGACTGAGCTGGGATGAGATTCACGACGAGGCCTGCCGCTGGGAGCACGTGATGAGCGAGACGGTGGAGCGCAAGCTAATCGAGCGGCTGCAAAACCCAACCCACTCGCCCTTCGGAATGCCCATCCCGGGACTTGAACTTTTGGGTCTGCCAGCTGCCGTCAGCCAATCCTGCCAATCGGTTAGCGAGGCCGGGGCAGGGGAGTATCAGCTCTGTCGAATTGGCGAGCCCGTCCAGATTGACCCGGCTTTTCTGGCTCAACTGGCAACTTTGGGCCTAAAGCCCGGGGTCCGGGTTAGCGTGTCTGAATCGGGTAGCGGCTGGCTAATGACCGCCAGTGGGGCTCAAGAGGGCCTATTGCTGGATGAGCGTTACGGTCAACACCTCTTTATCAGCCCCCTAGCAGCCAAATAGTTATAATCTTGGCTTGGAAGTCCCCAAGGCGATTTTCGGAGGATGACTTTTGACAGTTGAATCAACGAGCCCAGCGACGCGCAAGCAGTTGCGCAAGCTGGAGCGTAGCTCGGCCAAAGAAGCTGGTCGGAGCTCGCTTCGAGTATTCATGACATTCGTCTCAACCACAGGCCTAATGGCAACGGTGGCTCTTCCTTCATATGGTTTCTCTCCAGAAATAACAGCTGTTGCCGGATTGACCGTTGATAACGAAATGGTTCAAATCTCGGCTCCATCGCAAGGTTTAGCAGTTGCGACTGTTCGAGCAGTTGAGTTCTCTCGCGGAAACTACGAGCCAGCGGATGCCGCTGATTTTGCTGAACAGCCAAGAGCCAGCCGATATAACGGACCGCTGGCAGAGGACTATCTAGCTAGTCCTCGCTTCACCGAGATCACCAGCTCCAACATCATGCAGGCAGCAGCCGAGCTAGTTGGCACCCCATACGTCCACGGCGGAAGAACTCCAGCTGGAATTGACTGTTCGGGATACACACTCTTTATCTATGCCCAGTTCGGAATCTACCTCCCTCACAGCGTTTACCAGCAGGCAAAGCTTGGAAAGAAGATTCCACTGTCTGAGGCAGTGCCGGGTGACCTGGTCATCTTCAACGATTTCAGCCACAACGGTATCTATGCCGGTGGCGGCAACTTCTACCACGCACCCCAAAAGGGTGACCGGGTGAAGTTGGCACCTATCTTCACCGAGCGCTACCACATCATTCGGGTAGCAGACATTTCCAACTACTAAACCTTCGATTACACCCTGCGTTTCAGCCAGCCTTTTGGGCTATTTACTTTTACCCTTTCCTCAAGTTTTTGATTGGGTAGAAAGGGAGGTAGAGATGCCACTAGACATGCAATCCCGCCATGGCAACTGGATCCATCTCCACCAACACCCCTGCATACCCATGCCGGAAAATTCAACGCGTCGCGCTTTTGCGGCGCGTTTTTTGTTTCCCTCGAAAGCCGAATGCTCACAAGCCGTGTGGGCGAATTCGTAAGGAGCAGCATGCGCACACTAGTCCTCAACGCCGGGTATGAACCATTAGCCGTTGTCTCGTTTAAGCGAGCACTGGTCTTGGTGCTAAATGAAAAGGCGACAGTTTTGGCCGGAATCTCCGGAGCGGTGGTGAGAAGCGCTTCGCATGAGTTTGATATGCCATCGGTAATCCTGCTGCAGCGCTATGTCAGGATTCCGAATGCAAGGCGTGTGCCGGTTTCAAGAAGAGGCGTGCTGCGCCGCGATGGCCATAAGTGTGCCTACTGCGCTAGAGGCGCCAACACCATCGATCACGTTGTTCCAAAATCCCGTGGCGGAAAAGACACCTGGGAAAACCTGGTTGCCTGTTGCCTGAGTTGCAACAACGAAAAAGGCGATCGCACACCGCAAGAGATGGGATGGCAGCTGCGGGTAGTTCCAAAGATGCCAACCGGTTTGGTTTGGAGTGTAAGAGGCGCCGAAAAGCCACTTCCGCAGTGGACCGAGTTTCTTGCGATGCAGCGCCAGGCTGCCTAAGGAGTCCTTGCCAGTACCTTGTCGATTCGCTTGCCGTCCATGTCAATTACCTCAAGGACCCAGTTTTCCCACTCAACGCAATCGCCAGTTTTAGGCATGCGTTCCAGGATTAGCAAAATCATTCCGCTGAGTGTGTAGTACCTGCCTTTTTCCTCTTCCGGCACACTCTTGAGTCCAAGCAAGTCCTTGAGCTCAGGGATTGGGAGAGCACCGTCGAGTAACCAACTTCCATCATCTCGTTGGGTCGCTTTTTGGTCTTCTAGATCTGCTGGTCCAAACTCGCCCACTAGAGCATCGAAAATGTCTTGCAGAGTAACAAGACCCTCCAGCTCACCGAATTCATCGACGACGAAAGCTATGTGAGTGTGAGAGGCTTTGAACTGTTCCAATAAATCCATGGCAGTCAAAGTTTCTGGAACGAACAGTGGTTCCTTGAGATTCTCTCTCAGGCTCAGCTGGCCTCCGCGAGCCAGTCCAGCCAAGACATTTTTGGCGGAGAGCACACCCACTATTTTGTCGAGCCCTCCCTCACAAACTGGAATCCGAGAATGGACAGATTCCGCTATCTTCTCGAAATTCACCCCATCAGGGGCAAGCAGATCAACATAGACGATGTCAGATCTTGGAACCATCAGCTCAGCTAGCTGGCGCTCGTCAAGACGAAAGACATTCTTAACCATTTCCCGCTCTTGCTCTTCTATAAGCCCAGCCAGCGAACCCTCATCCAAAATTGCTTCGATCTCGTCCTCGGTGACAGTGTTTAGTTGGTGACGACCAATGCCAAACAGTCGCAAAAGGGCATTGGTGGCAACGCTGAGAAGAGCCACAAACGGCCTAGTCAGTTTGGCTAAAAAGAAAATCGGAAAAGCTGCAAAAGATGCAATTAGCTCTGGCTTGCTCTGACCAATCCTCTTAGGAACAAGCTCCCCAATGATGATTGCAATATACGTGATCACCAGTACGACAACGATGGTTGAAGAGATGTCTGCTACTTGACTCGGAACACCGAGGGTTTGCAGGCTTAGCGAGAGAGGTGCGGCAAAGATTGACTCTCCGACGATTCCAGAGAGAAGTCCAATTGAAGTGATGCCAATTTGAATTGTTGACAAAAACTGCGTGGGATCTTCACTAATCCTGAGAGCCAAACCAGCGCCACGATTACCGTTATTTGCTAGAGCCGAAAGCCGCGCTTTTTTTGAGGTCAAAAGCGATACTTCAGCCATCGCCAAAAGACCGTTGAAGATGATTAGGGAGAGGAGGAGGAGACTTTCCAAACGGTGCTCAGGCCAATCTTCTTGTGAGAAGTCAGAATACCAAGGCGGGGCCGAGGCAACTAGGTGGAATGAGCATCAACTGTTTTTTTCAGGTAACCCTAAGGTTTTGTGGCCCCGAGAAGAATCGAACTTCCGCACACGGTTTAGGAAACCGCTGCTCTAT
>JBMSYD010000011.1:0-21517 GCA_049426345.1 Aquiluna sp. | reverse complement strand
ATTACCGACTCTGTGGAGACAGCATTGCGACTGGCAGACGGAAAGGTCGTAGTCGATTTTGTCGATCAGAAGAAGCAGCGAACGTTCAGTGAGCAACTGAGCTGCCCGAATGAGCACGAGATTTACCTGTCGGAGATTGAGCCAAGAACCTTTTCATTCAATGCACCATTTGGAGCATGTCCGGATTGCACCGGTCTTGGAACCAAAATGGCGGTCGATGCCGAACTCGTGATTGGCGATCCAGATAGTTCAATTGCCGATGGGGTCATCATTCCCTGGTCCACCCAAGGCAAGGGCTTGTATTCGTATTTCACTCGACTGCTTCAAGGCCTTGCCAAAGATCTCGATTTCAGCCTAAAAACACCCTGGAACAAACTGCCAAAGAAAATCAAAGATGCAGTTCTCTACGGAAACAACTTTGAGGTTGAAGTGCGTTGGCGATCAAAGTATGGAAGAGAGATGCGCTACACCTCCGGTTTTGAGGGTGTTCTTCCATACGTGGAAAGAAGATACCAAGAGTCTGATTCAGACTGGGCACGCGGTAAGTGGTCTGAGTTTTTACGGGAAGTTCCCTGCCCTGCTTGCAATGGCGCCAGACTGCGACCGGAAGTTTTAGCTGTCAAAGTACATGGCAAGTCAATCCACGATGTAGCAGTTATGTCACTAGCTCAAGCGCACTCATTCTTCGACTCACTCAAGCTAAACAAGCGTGAAAGCACCATTGCTGCTCAGGTACTAAGAGAGATTCGAGCAAGACTCGATTTCCTGTTGGCCGTTGGGCTTGATTACCTATCACTTGAAAGGTCCGCGGGTTCACTTTCAGGTGGTGAGGCGCAACGAATTCGTCTAGCAACCCAAATCGGAGCGGGTCTGACTGGCGTGCTGTATGTCCTTGACGAGCCTTCCATCGGTCTTCACCAGCGTGACAATCGCAGGCTGATCGAAACGCTTGAGAAACTGCGAGACCTCGGAAATACATTGATAGTTGTCGAGCATGATGAAGACACCATCAAAGCGGCCGATTGGCTTGTTGACATCGGACCGGGTGCGGGAGCAAACGGCGGAGAGGTTGTCCACAGCGGCTCTTACGAAGCAATCCTGGCCAACAAGAACTCAGTAACAGGCGACTATTTATCCGGTCGCATTTCAATAGAGACTCCTAAGAAGCGGCGAAAGCCGACTGGAAAGCCACTGAAGGTGGTTGGCGCCAGAGAGAACAATCTCAAAAACCTCGACGTTGAGTTCCCGCTAGGAGTCATGACTGCTGTCACTGGTGTGAGTGGCTCCGGTAAGTCGTCTTTGGTCAATGATGTTTTGTATGAGTCTTTGGCAAACAAACTCAATGGTTCTAAGTCCGTAGCCGGCAAGCACACTCGAATTACGGGATTAGATCAACTAGACAAGGTTGTTCACGTTGACCAAGGTCCAATCGGAAGAACGCCTAGGTCAAATCCCGCTACCTATACCGGAGTATTCGATCACATCCGAAAGTTGTTCGCAGATACTCCAGAGGCAAAGGTCAGGGGCTACCAGCAGGGGCGATTCTCCTTCAACGTCAAGGGAGGCAGGTGTGAAAACTGCGCAGGTGATGGAACAATCCGCATCGAAATGAACTTCCTTCCCGATGTCTATGTGACGTGCGAAGAGTGCAAAGGGGCGCGCTATAACCGTGAAACCCTGCAGGTTCATTTCAAAGGAAAGACGATTGGCGACGTCCTGAATATGCCCATTAGTGAGGCTGCCGAGTTTTTTGCTCCGATCAATTCGATTGCCAGGTATCTGAATACTTTGGTAGACGTTGGACTTGGTTATGTGCGACTGGGTCAGAGTGCCACGACTCTCTCCGGAGGAGAGGCGCAAAGAGTAAAACTGGCCACCGAACTTCAGAGAAGAGCCACGGGAAGAACTATCTACGTACTCGACGAGCCAACTACCGGGCTCCACTTTGAGGATGTTAGGAAGCTTTTACTGGTACTAAATAGCCTGGTTGATCGCGGCAACACGGTAATCGTAATTGAGCACAATCTCGATGTCATTAGGTGCGCTGACTGGATTATTGACTTGGGACCCGAAGGAGGCTCGGGCGGAGGCACCATTGTGGCCGAAGGTACGCCAGAGCAGGTCGCCAAGAATAAATCAAGTCACACCGGCAAGTTCTTAGCTGAGCTACTAAGCAATGGCTGACCTCAGCTTCAAACCTAAGCCTTCTGAGATACCGACCAATCCAGGTGTCTATCGGTTTATTGGCGAAAGTGGCCGGGTTCTTTATGTAGGGAAGGCTAAGAACCTTCGATCACGCCTTTCCAGCTACTTCGGAAATTTTGACAAGCTGCACGAGCGAACTCAAAGAATGCTAACCGCAGCTAGAGACGTTAAGTGGACGATAGTCAACACAGAATATGATGCGCTCCAACTTGAATTCACGTGGATCAAGGAATTTGACCCGCCCTTCAACATTCGATTCCGCGATGACAAGAGTTATCCCTATCTCGCGATTTCAATGAGCGATGAGATTCCTAGGGCCTTCATCACAAGAAATCGAGAGATCCCCGGGGTGAAGTACTTTGGTCCCTACACCCAACCTTGGGCTGTTCGCGAAACTCTCGACACGCTCCTCAAGGTCTTTCCAGTTCGAAGTTGCTCTCAGGGAATCTACAATCGCGCTCAACGAAGTAATCGTCCCTGCCTGCTGGCAGACATCGGTAAATGCAGCGCGCCTTGCGTGGGTCGCATCGAACCGCCAGCCCATAAAGCACTTGCAAAACAGCTAAGCAGTTTTGTTTCCTCGGGGGATGAGCAATTCGTTGAACAACTTCGCACGAAGATGACTGCAATGAGCGAGTCGCAGAATTATGAGGCGGCCGCGAACTTTAGAGATGACATAGCTGCGTTAGAAAAGGTATTAGAGAAATCCTCCGTAGTGCTTTCTGATCAAACGGATGCCGATTTCATTGGCATAGCAAGAGATGAGCTGTCAGCGGCGGTTGCTCTATTTTCTGTCCGCCGAGGAAGAATCCGGGGAGCAAGGGGAATGGTGGTGGACCTCGAGCTAGATCGAAATGATGCAGAACTAATTGAGTACGTGATGCATGAAATCTATAACCCACCAAAGCGAGCAGAGCCGATAGAGGTTCCTAAGTCCATCTTCGTTCCAGTGTTACCAATTGATAAAAAGGAAGTTACTGCCTGGCTTTCTGGAATCAGGGGCTCGAAAGTCGAATTAGCAATTGCTCAACGAGGCGAGAAAGCGGTGCTGGCCAAGACCGTGGCTACCAATGCGCAGCAATCTTTGCAGTCTTACAAGCTCAAGCGCACCGCGGATTTCGCCGCCAGAGCGGATGCCCTGGCCGGAATTCAGAAGGCTTTAGCTATGCCCAATGCACCCTTACGAATCGAGTGCTTCGATGTCTCGCACCTGTCTGGAACAGGAACGGTTGGATCGATGGTTGTGTTTGAAGATGGACTACCAAAGAAGAATCAATACCGAAAATTCAACCTCGAAACCATTGATGACACCGAAGCTATCTACCAAGTCCTCCGCAGAAGGCTGAAGTACCTTGAAGAAGACAAAAGTGAGAAATTTGCCTATCGGCCCAGCTTGCTCTTGATTGACGGCGGAATTCCGCAGCGAAACGCGGCCGCCCGCGCACTGTTGGATGCTGGAATTGACGACATTACTGTTGCGACCTTGGCCAAGCGGCTGGAAGAGGTCTACACGACTTCAAGCGATGAACCTGTGATTTTTGCTCGATCCTCCGAGGAGCTCTTTCTGCTTCAGCGAATCAGAGATGAGGCTCATCGATTCGCCATCACAGCACAGCGCGCCAAACGAACCGCAGGAATAGCTTCAACCTTGCTTGAATTGCCTGGCCTGGGGGAAGCTAAGGTGAGGCTCCTGATCCGCAAATTTGGCTCCATCAAGCGCCTGCGGGCCGCTAGCAGCGAGGAAATTGCCTCCCTGCCCGGGTTTAGCCAGGCCAAGGCTGAGGCCCTTCTCGAACAGCTAGAGCAATTGGAGAAATCCGACACGCCCGAGATTGGAAACGACTAACCTTGAGGCAGTCAGGGGAGAGATGGACAGCAAACGCAAGCCAGAATTGCTGGTGGTCACCGGCATGTCAGGTGCTGGCCGCTCTACCGTAGGCAACGCCCTGGAGGACCACGGCTGGTATGTCATCGACAATCTGCCTCCCCAGATGCTCGGTCCAATAAGTGATCTTTTTGCCCTTAGCAAAGCCAAACTGCCAAAAATTGCCGTGATTACCGATGTTCGAGGCGGCGAATTCTTTTCAGAGCTGCAAAGCAGAATCACAGATCTCAAGAATCGCGAAATTGCCGTCCGGCTGCTATTTCTAGAAGCAAGTGACTCCGCCTTAGTAAAACGCTTTGAATCGGTTCGACGCCCACATCCACTTCAAGGAAGCGGAACCGTGCTCGACGGGATTGCCAAAGAGAGAGCCGAACTTCTTAGCCTTCGCGAGAGTGCTGATTTGGTGTTTGATACCTCAGAATCAAACGTCCATCAACTGACTAACCGAGTTGCTGAGGCTTTCTCCGATGACGCGAACTTCCTCAGAGTGAATGTAATCAGCTTCGGCTTTAAATACGGAATACCGGTTGACGCAGATTTGGTGGCAGATGCAAGATTCATTCCTAATCCTCACTGGGACGAAAGTCTTCGCGCCCTTACGGGAAATGATCCAGCGGTTAGTCAATTTGTTCTCAGTCAACCTGGCGTAAATGGATTTATAGACAATTATGTGGCTGCTTTAGAAGCGGTTCTAAAGGGATATCGATCTGAAAACAAACGTTTTGCAACTATTGCAATTGGTTGCACCGGCGGTAAGCATCGCTCAGTAGCAATTGCAAATGAAATTGCGAAGCGTCTTGATGCAGTTGCAGATGCTACTATCTCGGTTGCGCATAGAGATTTAGGTAAGGAATAGAGTGGCCATCACCCAAGCAATAAAGGAAGAGCTTGCAAGAGTGCAGCCAGTCAATGGACTTGTGCGTGCGGCTGAACTTGCAACAATATTGCGATTTTGCGGCGGCCTGCATTTAATCTCTGGTCGAATTGCCATTGAAGTTGAAATTGAATCTGCCTCGGTAGCTAAGAGAATTGCAAAAGCAATTACTGAGCTCTACGGGATAGCAGCTGAAGTTTCAGTTGTGCAAGCCGGGGGTCTCAGACGAACCAACGGTTACCAAATACGTGTTTTGCGCGATGGGGAGCTACTGGCTCGTCAAACCGGGCTTATCGACAATCGAGGTCGACCTGTTCGTGGCCTTCCTTCAACACTGGTTTCATCGACAATGGATGAGGCAAGAGCTATCTGGCGAGGAGCATTTCTTGCACAGGGGACCCTGACAGATCCGGGGCGTTCAACTTCACTAGAGGTTGTTGCCCCTGGAAATGAATCGGCGATGGCGCTAGTAGGTGTTGCGAGAAGACTTGGAGTGAACGCTAAGGCGAGAGAAGTTCGCAATGTTTTCCGCGTAGTGGTTCGTGACGGTGAAGGCATTGCTGATCTTCTCAAGGAAATGGGCTGCATCGAGCAGGTGGATAAATGGGAAGAGCTTCGCAATAGAAGAGAAGTCCGGGGAGCTGCCAATCGACTTGCCAATTTCGATGACGCAAATCTTCGTCGTAGCGCTCAAGCAGCCGTAGCGGCAAGCGCAAGAGTGCAACGCGCTCTTGAGATTCTCGGACCCGAAGCCCCGTCGCACTTGAAATACACTGGTGAGCTAAGACTGAAGCATAAAGATGCTTCCCTGGACGAGTTGGGCAGATTGGCTGAGCCACCTATGACAAAGGATGCCGTAGCTGGCCGGATACGTCGACTCTTGGCAACAGCCGATAGGAGAGCGCAGGAACTTGGAATCCCCGACACTGAGTCTGCCATTTCGGATCTTCTAGAGGAATAAACAAGCTGCATCAATTGCTCAATAAGAGCAGAGAGGTATACACATGAACTACAAGCTTCCCGACCTGAACTACGACTACTCTGCACTCGAGCCGCACATCTCAGCTCGCATCATGGAGCTGCACCACTCAAAGCATCACCAGGCATATGTAACGGGTGCAAACACAGCATTAGAGGCGATGGCCGAGGCGAGAGAGAGCAACAATTTCGCGAGCCTGCCTAAGCTTCAAAAGGACCTCGCTTTCAATCTTGGAGGACACGTCAACCACTCCATCTTCTGGCAAAATCTCTCTCCTACTGGGGGAGAACCAACAGGAGATTTAGCAGCCGCAATCAACGAGTACTTCGGTTCATTTGAGAAATTCAAGAATCACTTCTCTGCAGCAGCTGTCGGTATCCAAGGATCGGGCTGGGCGTATCTTGCCTGGGATGCAATGGGTAATCGTTTAATAATCGGTCAGCTCTATGACCAGCAGGGAAATCTGGCCATGGGCAATATTCCACTGCTGATGCTAGATATGTGGGAGCACGCCTTTTATCTGGACTACCAGAACGTAAAGGCTGACTACGTAAAGGCTTTCTGGAACATTGTGAACTGGGAAGACGTGGCCAAGCGCTTCGGGTCTGTCTCCGTGGCTAGCCGCTCACTCCTGCTAGGCTAAGCGCAGTCCGCCCAAAGGCGCGTGGAATAGACATTTACAAAACCCCTGGAGTAGATCTTGACCCGTATTGGTATTAATGGCTTCGGCCGAATTGGCCGCAACTTCTTGCGCGCAGCACTCTCTCAGAACTCAAATCTGGAGATTGTCGCGGTAAACGACTTATCTGATCCAGCTGGATTAGCTCACCTTCTCAAATACGACTCGATAACCGGTCGCCTCAATGCCGCAGTCAGCGTCGAAGGCGACAGCATTGTTGTCAATGGCAAGTCAATTAAGGTACTGGCCGAGAGAGACCCGGCCAATCTCCCGTGGGGAAAGCTAGGCGTTGACATTGTTATCGAGTCAACCGGAATCTTCACAGACGCCGAAAAGGCGAAGAAGCACATTGAAGCAGGTGCAAAGAAAGTAATCATTTCTGCGCCCGCCACCAATGAGGATGCAACTTTCGTAATTGGTGTCAATGAGCACCTCTATGACCCAACAAACCACCACATCATTTCAAACGCTTCTTGCACCACCAACTGTCTGGCTCCGCTAGCCAAAGTATTCAATGACAAATTCGGAATCGTAAACGGCCTGATGACAACGGTTCACGCCTACACAGCAGACCAGAATCTGCAGGATGGTCCACACAAAGACCTAAGACGTGCAAGAGCAGCCGCGCTAAACATTGTTCCCTCAACTACTGGAGCAGCCAAGGCTATTGGCCTGGTCCTTCCAGAGCTAAAGGGCAAGCTAGACGGGTTTGCTCTTCGTGTTCCAGTTCCTACTGGATCGATTACGGATCTGACTTTAGTATCTGAGAAGAAGGTCACCGTCGACGAGATTAAGGCTGCTTATAAGGAAGCTGCTGCGGGTCCGATGAAGGGTATCTTGCTATACACAGAAGACGAGATTGTTTCAAGCGACATTGTCACCGACGCTCACTCTTCAATTTTCGACGCCGGACTAGTTCGAGTTATCGACAACACAGTCAAGCTATCTTCCTGGTATGACAATGAGTGGGGCTATTCCAACAGACTGGTTGAGCTCACTGATCTGGTTGCTTCCAAGCTCTAATGCTTCGAACTCTGAAGCAGGCTGGTGAACTGCGCGATAAGCGCGTCTTGCTTAGATGCGACTTCAATGTTCCCCTTGACGGAGAAGTCGTAACTGATGACGGTCGTATTCGAGCGGCCCTGCCAACCATCCAGCACCTAACCGACCAGGGCGCCAAGGTAATAATCCTTTCGCACCTTGGAAGACCAGATGGAAAACCTGATCAGAAATACTCACTGAAGCCAGTGGCTAAACGGCTGGGTGAACTACTTGGTCGACCGGTGGCATTCGCAACACAAACAATCGGCTCCGAAGCTTCATCGGCAGCTCAAGAGCTGCAGACAGGATCTGTCTTAGTTCTAGAAAATCTGCGATTCAATCAAGGAGAAGCTTCTAAGGAATCATCCGAAAGAATTGAGTTCGCAGCTCAACTTGCGCAATTGGGCGATTTGCTGGTGAGCGATGGCTTTGGTGTTGTTCATCGCAAACAAGCGAGTGTTTATGAACTAGCAAAAACTCTTCCTAGCTATGCTGGCCTGCTGATTCAGGCTGAATTGGAAGTTCTAAAGCAACTGACCGAGAACCCTATTCGTCCCTACACAGTTGTTTTGGGTGGATCGAAGGTTTCAGACAAGCTTGGAGTCATTGATAGTCTGCTGCCAAAGGTTGACCGCCTCCTCATTGGCGGTGGAATGCTTTTCACCTTCCTAGCAGCGCAGGGGCATCTAGTGGGAAAGAGCCTACTTGAGTCAGATCAAATCGAAAAAGTGCGCAGCTACATAGCCAAGGCGAGTGAGCTTGGGGTAGAACTAGTCCTTCCCACCGATGTCGTAGTTGCAAACAAGTTTGCTGCAGACGCAGAGCATGAAGTTGTAGTGGCATCAGAGATTGAAAGCAGCCGATTTGGTTCAGACGGCATTGGTCTTGACATTGGTCCAGAAACTTCACGAGTGTTCGCCGAAAGTATCTCGTCCTCGAAAACAGTGTTTTGGAATGGCCCAATGGGTGTCTTTGAATTTGAAAGGTTCTCAAATGGCACTAGAACCGTGGCCGAAGCACTAACAAAAGTGAGCGGCATGTCTGTGGTCGGCGGGGGAGACTCTGCAGCCGCTGTAAGGAGCCTCGGTTTTTCAGAAAACTCCTTTAGCCACATCTCAACTGGTGGGGGAGCCAGTCTAGAGTTCTTAGAAGGCAAATCGCTTCCAGGATTAGAGGTTCTAAATGACTGACAGAGTTCCGCTGATTGCGGGTAACTGGAAGATGAATCTTGATCACCTGCAAGCTATTGCACTGATTCAGAAGGTTGCCTGGACTCTTAATGAGAAGGGCCATGATTTCAAAGACGTTGAGGTTTGTGTTATTCCTCCGTTTACTGCGCTCAGGAGCGCACAGACTCTAATTGATGCTGAGAAATTTGAGCTTCAGATTGGCGCTCAAGACATTTCAAAACACGCGTCCGGTGCCTATACGGGTGAGATTTCGGGTGCGATGCTTGCGAAACTAGGATGCAAATATGTCCTCATTGGGCACTCAGAGCGTCGCCAATATCATTCAGAGGATGATGCGACTGTTCGAGACAAGGTAGCTGCAGCATTCACATCAAACCTTGTTCCGATTATTTGTGTCGGCGAATCCAAAGAAGAGCTTGAACAATACGGCGCCAGCGCGATCCCAGTGAAACAAATCTTGGCCGCACTTGACGGTCACGAAACACTAAAGGAATTCGTTGTGGCTTACGAACCTGTTTGGGCGATTGGTACTGGGGAAGTTGCCACTGCCGAGCAAGCTGATCAGGTTGCTGGTGCTATTCGAGCTGCCCTGGCCGACAAGTTTGGCGACATGGCCCAGCAGGTCAGAATTCTCTATGGCGGCTCCGTAAAGGCTGCAAACGTTGCTGGATTCATGCAGGGGGCCGAAGTCGACGGTGTTTTGGTGGGTGGAGCATCCCTGGATTCAGACGAGTTTGCCGGTATTGCTCGTTATAAGAAGCACATAGTTCTATAATTGGCAAGGTTTTTGGAGGAATAATGGCCGCAATTCAAACAGCACTCTTAGTGCTACTAGCGATCACTAGCGTGCTGCTGATCTTGATGATTTTGCTTCACAAGGGTCGCGGTGGTGGCGTTGCTGACATGTTCGGTGGCGGTGTCACGAGCTCTATGCAGTCCTCCGGAGTTGCTGAGCGCAATCTCAACCGAATCACAATCGTGCTTGGGTTGGTTTGGGTAACAGTAATCATCGTGCTTGGTCTATTCACTAGATTCGGCTGGGCCTAATGTCTTCGACTCCTTCAATCCGCGGCGCTCGTGTTGGCGCTGGGCCGATGGGTGAAAAGGACCGAGGTCACCACGTCGAGCGCGTCACCAAAAGTTTTTACTGCGCCAATGGTCATGAGACGCACCCATTCTTTGCAGCCACGGTTGTCGATGAAGAGATTCCTCTAGAGATTGACTGTCCTCACTGCGGATTCCCTGCTGGTAGAGACAAGAACAATCCGCCACTGGTTGCAAAAATTGAGCCATACAAAACTCACCTGGCTTATGTGAAAGAGCGTCGCACCGACGCAGAAGCCGCTCAAATCTTGGACGAGGCTCTGCAAGCTATTCGTGCACGTCGCGAAAAGGCTGCCGCAGCGGCTAAAGCTCGTCGCTAATAGTTTTGTCGATCCACCAAATAGTTTCTTGAGTTCCGCTTACCCGACTGGCTGGAACTTCACCCTCTAAAGCGCGTCTAACAGCATCTACTTTGTTTTTTCCAGCCGTTACGAACCAAACGCGCTTTGAAAGGTTAAGAGCCTGATAACTAAGTGATAGTCGTTCGGTGGGAGGCTTCGGTGAGCTTGATTCCGAAACAATCCAATTTCTTGGATGTTGCGCCCCTGGGAATAGAGAGGCGATGTGGCCATCTTCCCCTACACCCAATAAAACTAGATCAAATATCTCTGCGGCTTGCTCGAGCGGTCCAAATTCATCATTCAATCCTTGACTGAAAGTCTCTGCTGCCTGCTCCAGTCCGTCTTCTGGCAACGGGTAGGCAAGGAGATCCGCTTTAGTGAGGTCGGGCCAGGCTTGAAGAGCCTGTGACTCATTTCGATCGGGACTATCGGCAGGAACAAATCTCTCATCACAGAAAATTACGCGCAGTTGGCTTGGCGAAATTCCGCTGACTCCCAGCTCCCGGACAACTTCGATGCCTATACCACCACCAGTGAGAACAAGATTGAGCTTGTTTGGAGCAACTTGTTCAGCTAATTCAGTGATTCCGGTGACGACAGCCTCTACAACGTCTTTCTGCGACTGAAGGGATCTAATTTCCATCAACTAGGCCTCGCTTCAGAATCTGCGCATACTCAATATCTTCACCTAGGAATCTCATGTCCTCAACCAAGCAGTCCAGATCAGTTCTGGCCGGCAGGAATACTGTGCTGTCGGGAAGCCCAGGTTGGCTCAACATAGCGACATCCCCCTCGCGGAGTAGTTGTAGTTCGCCATCCTCAAATGAGATACGAACACCCCTAATACCGAGAACAACGTCTTCGTTCCATTTATCCTCGAGCTCTACAGAGACATCCAGTTTGCTAGCGAGCCAAGCTTGCAAAAGCAGAGCACTGGGGGATTTCTTGCTTCCAATTACCAATCCGCGAACAATTCGTCTTTCAAGATGCGACTCTAAGGCTGCAGCAATTTGTGAGCGCCATAGCGTGATTCTCGTCCATGCCATGTCTCCATCGCCTGGTTGGTAGTTCTTTGCGAGAGTTTTCAGGAAGCCGATAGGCTCAGATTGAGCTGCCGAGTCAGTAATTCTTCGATCCGCGATGGCTCCAATGTCTGATTGCGCGGGATTAGCGGAGCTCGAGCTGGGCCACCAGGCAACAATTGGAGCGTCCGGAAGGAGTAGACCCGATATCAAAGATTCCACGTTAGAGAGCACTTCTCCAGACGCCCGAAGCACAACCACTTCGCTTGCCCCGGCATCCCCGCCAACTCTGATTTCCGCGTCCAATCGAGAAGATTTATCTTCGGATTTAGAAATGACAAGGATTCTTGAAGGGTGAAGACGAGAGGCTTTATTGGCAATCTCAACCGCACTCTCTAAATGAGAATTATCGGTTTCAATTACCAAACTCAAAACTCGACCCAATGCAACAACGCCGCCTGTTTCTCTGAGTTCCTGTAGTTTGCCAGAAATCAACGCTGTAGTCGTCTGGGGTAGCGAGACAATCATGGCCTTCTCCAAACTCTGCCATCACGCTTCATCATTTCATCTGCGCCCTTGGGGCCCCAGCTACCAGGCAGATAGCCTTCGCAATCGTTTGATGATTTCCAGTACTCGACAATTGGGTCAAGGATTTTCCATGAAAGCTCAACTTCGCGCTGTCTTGGAAACAAGGGTGGTTCTCCTAGCAAGACATCCAGGATTAACCGCTCATAAGCCTCGGGGGAGTCTTCAGTAAATGCGTGACCATAGGCAAAATCCATCGTTACATCGCGAACTTGCATACTCGGTCCGGGTACTTTTGAACCAAACCGAATAGTCACACCCTCGTTTGGCTGAACTCTAATGACTAGAGCATTCTGTCCAAGCTGCGCCGTCTCATCAGATCCGAAGAGTTGATGCAGTGGCCGACGAAATACCAGCGCAATCTCAGTAACTCTCCTGCCCAATCGCTTCCCTGCTCGCAAATAGAAAGGAGTGCCCTTCCAGCGTTTGTTGTTGATATCAAGTCGCATAGCTGCAAAAGTTTCCGTTTTGCTGGTATCAGGTATTCCTTCCTCTTCGAGGTAGCCTTGCACCTTTTCGCCACCCTGCCAGCCAGCTAAGTATTGTCCGCGAGCTACATGCTCGGAGAGATTCTTGGGCAGCTGAACAGCTGCTAAAACTGTTTCCTTTTCTCGTCGAAGACTGCTTGAGTCGAAGCTCGAAGGTCTCTCCATCGCCGTGAGAGAGAGCAGCTGGAGAAGGTGATTTTGTATAACGTCTCTGGCGGCTCCAATACCGTCATAGTAGCCAGCTCGACCGCCAATACCAATGTCTTCAGCCATAGTGATTTGAACGTGATCTATGTGATTTGAGTTCCAAATAGGCTCGAAGAGTTCATTAGCGAATCTCAAAGCCAAGATGTTTTGAACAGTTTCTTTGCCAAGGTAGTGGTCAATTCTAAAGATGGAGTCTTCCGGAAAAACTTTGGCAACCACATCATTTAGTGTCTTCGCTGATCTCAGATCAGATCCGAATGGCTTCTCAATTACCACTCGACGGAATTGGCCATTGCTAGCTTTTGCGAGTCCTGAGCGATCCAGCTCACTGACGACGACGGGGAAGTCTCTAGGAGGAATAGATAGATAGAAGATGTGATTTCCAGACGTGCCCCGCTCTTTATCTAGCGCATCCAGCTCTTGCTTTAGCGCATCAAATGCCTTCGAGTCGTCGTGGCTTCCTTCCACAAATCGGATTCCGCCAGCCAGCTGTTCCCAGACTTTCTCCGACCAACTGGTCCTGGAAAAACTCTTCACAGAGTCCTTTACGACCTCCCTAAACTGCTCATTGGACCAAGGTCGACGGGCAAACCCAACCAGCGAAAAAGAGGGGGGCAATAAGCCGCGATTAGTTAGGTCGTAAATTGCCGGGAGTAACTTCTTCCGCGCAAGATCCCCAGTTACTCCAAACATAATCAAGCTCGATGGGCCAGCAATTCTCTGTAGCCGTCTGTCTGAAGCTTGTCGGAGCGGATTCTTCAAGGCTGCAAGGCCTTTACTATTTGATCGAACCCTTGCAGGGGATTGCTCAGCTCAAGACTCAGAACCGGTAATCCTTGGTCGGCAAGAACTTTGGCATCACCAGAAGCTTGTGCCTGAATAAGCTGACCAAAACTGAACTCTCGTCCAGGAATAGCCAAGTCCTCAGTCTCGCCCTGTGTGATCTGGAGGAAGACTCCTTGCTTTGGTCCTCCCTTGTGATATTGACCAGTTGAATGCAAGAAGCGAGGACCCCAGCCAAAAGTTACAGGTCGCTTCAAACGATTCGCGAGTAGGTCCCTGAGCTTTGAAAACTGGGGGTAGGAGTTAGAGGGCAAGTAGGCATGCACCGACAAGTAGCTTTGGGGTCCGACCGATGCCAACAGTGCCTCAATTGCAGCATCAAGGGTTGTTCCATGAAGCTCAAGTGCCCGTCCCTTGATTGCAATTCCACTACTGACGAAATCAATGTCTTTTGTAAAGACTGGATCATCTAAAAGTGCGCGAGCTGCTACCTTTGCGCTTTCAACATTTGGTTGGTCAAAGGGATTGATGCCCAGTAGCCAACCCGCAATCGCAGTCGCATACTCCCAAAGCAGGAAGATCGCTCCCAAGTCGCCACTAAAAGATAAGTCCGCATTGGTCCCATAACGGACTGTCAGCACATCAGGTAGTTTGAGAGCTATCTCGGGTGCGCCTGCGTCCAGAGCCACCGGCAGAACACCTTTGTTTTCTTTACCCGTGCTCTCAGCTACCAGCTGCTCAACCCAATCCCCAAAACCCGGCAGGGCATCCGCCTCAATCAAAAACTTGTCTCTGCTTTGATCTCCAGCCAAAGCCGCAGCGAGTTGAATTGCCGGGTTATCAGTGCTGTCAGCTGCCAATGAGGCAGCAACTTTATTTGCATCGATTAGTAGTTTTGCGATGTCGCATCCTGCCAGTCCGGATGGAACTAATCCGAAGGCCGTAAGAGCGCTGTATCTTCCGCCGACGTTTGGATCTGCGTTAAATACTCGATATCCGCTCTGGCGTGATGCTTCCTCTAACGGAGATCCTGGGTCAGTAACGATGATGATTCGCTCAGCGGGATTAATGCCGGCATCTGCAAAAGCCTTTTCGAAAGCCCTTTTTTGTGAATCTGTTTCGACAGTCGAACCCGATTTGGAGGAGACAACTACAGCTGTTCTATCAAGCTCGGTCAAAGCGCCCATAACTTGGGAAGGTGCGGTTGAATCGAGAGTTACTAGATCCTTGCCATTTACTTTGGCTATTACTTCCGGTGCTAAAGAAGATCCGCCCATACCGCACAGAACGACCCTGTCGATTCCCTTTGAGCGCAACTCGTCGCGTAACTGAATAATCTCTGGTACTAGATTGCTCGAATCGCGGAAGCTACTTACCCAGCCCAGGCGGATGCTTGCCTCTGGTTGAGCAGCGGCACCCCAGACAGTTGAGTCCTTTTCAGAAATTCTCGAAGCTATTCGGGAGTCAATAACTGATTCAATGGCACCAGAGATTTTTTTTGCGAGCTCTGGAGAAAGTTTTACTTCCAATTTAGACATTGCGAAGCGCTTCACCCACTGAGTCTTTAAGCTCATGCCAGGACGCTATGAATTTCTCGACACCTTCTTTTTCTAACAGATCGGTTACTTCAGTTAGGTCAATTCCTGCGTCAGATAGCTGTTTTATAAGCTGTTTTGCGGAGACAAGGTGAGGCTCAATTGAATTTTCTACTTGTTCTCCATGATCGGCGAAAGCAAGCAGCGTCTTCTCGGGCATGGTGTTGACCAAATTAGGCGCAACGAGCTCTGAAACGTAAAGAGTGTCAGGCAAGGCTGGGTCCTTCACGCCGGTAGATGCCATAAGTGGCCGCTGCAGCTGAGCGCCTTTCGACTCAAGAGCTTTCCAGCGACCAGCGGAAAACTGCTCAAGAAACAGACCATAGGCAAGTCGAGCGTTAGCCACGGCCGCTTTTGACTTGAGTTCCTCCCGGCCGAGTGCTGAAAGGCGCTTGTCGATTTCGGTATCAACTCTGGATACAAAGAAGGAGGCGACTGAGTGAATTCCAGTTATCGAGATTCCATTAGCCAATGCCTTCTCAAGACCTGACATATATGCATCAATAACGGCTGCATAGCGTTCAATCGAAAAGATTAGAGTCACGTTTACAGAAATACCCCGCGAGATGACCTCAGTGATTGCAGTCAAGCCTTCCAGGGTCGCTGGAATCTTTATCATGACGTTTTCGCGAGCCACCTTGGCATGTAGTGCCAGTGCTTCTTCGATTGTTCGATCTGCATCGAAAGCCAAATCAGGGGATACTTCGATCGAAACCCGGCCATCGACACCACCCGATTCTTTGTAGAGGTCTGAAAAGACATCGCAAGCCTCAGCGACATCCTCCGTAGTGATGTTGAATATTGCCTTTTCTGAATCACTGCCCGCGAGCTTCTCCCTGCGCAGTAGCGGCAGGTAAGCATCGGTCTTGAGCGCTGCCGCAAAGATTGTTGGGTTGGTGGTAACCCCACGAACTGAATAGTCGGCTACTAACTCGCGCAGGTTTCCACTTTCTAGTCTCGAGCGAGATAAATCGTCGAGCCACACAGAAACTCCCGCGGAAGTTAGGTCAGCCAGTCGCTTGTTCACTTGACGCCTCCAATCAGCTGCTTTGCTTGGATCACTAGGTTCTCGGTGGTTATACCAAATTCCTTGAACAGGGTTTTGTAATCAGCGGAGGCTCCGTATTGATTGATGCCAATAGAAGCACCGGAATCACCAACGATTTCGCGCCATCCGCTTGTCAGGCCAGCTTCAATAGAAACTCTGGCCTTTACATTCGGCGGCAGAACGGAGTCGCGGTAGTCCTTAGGTTGCGCTTGGAACCATTCAACACAAGGCATTGAAACCACTCGAGTAGCAATACCTTCAGACTCAAGCTTTGATTTCGCTTCAACAGCAAACTGAACTTCACTGCCAGTTGCAATCAGAATCAGATCGGGAGTGGACTTGCTTGAGTCGGCGTATGTGTAGCCGCCCTTGCTGAGCAAACGCGCCGATCCAAATTCAGGTCCACGCTTTAGGACTGGCAGGTTTTGGCGAGTAAGAACCAGCGCGGATGGGCTCTGCTTGCGCTTTAGCGCCTCTAGCCAAGCAACAGCGGTTTCGTTGGCATCCGCAGGGCGAATAACGGAAAGGTTGGGAATCGCTCTGAGCGCAGTCAGATGCTCAATTGGTTGATGAGTTGGCCCATCTTCCCCAAGTGCAACAGAGTCGTGCGTCCAGACATAAATAGGAGCAATGCCCATTAGTGCTGCAAGGCGAACAGATGGACGCATGTAGTCGGAAAACACTAGGAATGTTCCACCAAATGGACGCGTGTGACCCGACAGACAAATGCCATTGAGAATTGCACCCATAGCGTGTTCACGAATTCCAAAGTGGAGAATTCGACCACCCTTGGTTGGCTTCCAATTCTTTGTTTGCCACTTAGCAGGAACAAATGAGCCTGCGCCTTCGATGGTCGTGTTGTTGGATTCAGCTAAATCAGCAGATCCTCCCCAGAGTTCGGGAAGCTTGGCTGCAAGCGCGTTCAGCACCTTGCCAGAAGCAGCACGCGTAGCGATTTCCTCTCCCGCTGCAAATTCAGGCAGTACAGACTCCAAATCGGCGGGTAAGTCACCGCTCTGCAGGCGCTTGAGAAGATTGGATTCATTCGGGTTTGATTTTGCCCATTCGTCAAATCCAACTTGCCACTGTGCTCTCTGCTCTTTTCCTCGTTGAACAAGGTTGCGAGTGTGATTAATTACTTCATCGCTCACGTCAAAGGTCTTGGCTGGGTCAAAACCGAGCACCTTCTTCAAACCTGCTACTTCTTCCTCGCCCAGCTTCGAGCCGTGGATTTTGCCAGTGTTCTGCTTTTCTGGTGATGGCCAACCGATGATAGTTTTCAGAGTAATGAGAGTCGGCTGCTCTTTGTTCAGCTTTGCCTTCTGGATTGCGTCAAATAGGGCATGAACGTCCTCTTTGTAGCCATTGGCATTCCAATCAACCTCAATGGTCTCCCAACCGCAGGCACGGTATCTAGCTGCAACATCTTCGCTGAAGCTGATATTTGTGTCGTCTTCAATGGAGATTTGGTTGGAGTCGTAAATCACAATTAGGTTGCCAAGCCCCAGGTGACCGGCTAGGGATGCAGCTTCAGCGCTGACCCCTTCCATGACATCCCCATCACTCGCTATCACATAGACATAGTGATCAAATGGTGACTCTGAGCTGGCATTCGGATCGAACAGATCGCGTTCGAATCTGGTGGACATCGCAAATCCTGTAGCCGATGCGAGCCCTGATCCCAGTGGACCGGTAGTGATTTCAACGCCTTTAGTGTGGCCAAACTCAGGATGCCCTGGAGTTTTTGAACCAAAGGTGCGCAGCGCCTTTAGATCATCTAGTTCTAACCCAAAGCCGCCCAAATAGAGCTGGGTGTAAAGAGTTAGAGACGAGTGGCCTGCCGAAAGAATGAAACGATCGCGCCCCAACCAGCGATCATCGCTGGGGTCGTGGCGCATTACTTTCTGGAAGAGTAGGTAAGCGGCCGGAGCCAAGCTGATTGCCGTTCCAGGGTGGCCGTTTCCAACCTTTTCTACGGCATCTGCCGCGAGAACCTTGGCTGTTTTGACTGCTAAATCATCGAGTTCATTCCAGTTAAGCAATGGATTTGGTCCTATCTAGTAGGGATGGGAAAAGTCGCAGCAACACTGCTCTGGCGTTGAGGGAAGTCTATACCCGAGGGCCTCGGCAGGGCCTTGGCGGCTTTAGACTGGAACAAATGTCAACCAAGCAACTCCCTAGCTCGCGCCTGCTTGCCAAAGCCAAGGCCTACTTTGCCTTGACCAAGCCACGTGTCATTGAGCTGTTGCTGATCTCAACCGTCCCAACGATGATATTGGCGCAACAGGGTCTTCCGGATCTTTGGTTGGTTGCCGGGGTCCTCTTTGGCGGTGCTCTGTCGGCAGGCAGTGCCAATGCGTTCAACTGCTACATCGATGTAGACATTGACCGAGTGATGGGCCGCACAAAAAACCGTCCGTTGGTCACGGGGGAGTTGACGACCAGAGAAGCTCTGGTTTTTGCATGGACAATTGGAACTGTCTCAATTCTCTTCTTTGCGGTTTTCGTGAATCTGCTCGCCGCTGCTCTGTCGTTAGCCGCGATATTGTTTTACGTTTTTGTTTACACGCTGGGCCTCAAGCGCAGAACTCCACAAAACATTGTTTGGGGTGGTGCAGCAGGAGCAATGCCAGCACTAATCGGCTGGGCTGCCGTGACCGGTGAGCTTTCAATGGCTGCATGGGTTCTTTTTCTAATTATTTTCTTGTGGACACCGCCGCACTACTGGCCGCTTTCAATCAGTTACCAGGAGGACTACAAGAACGCAAATGTTCCAATGCTGCCTGTGGTGTCGAAGAGCAATGTAGTTACTGCGCAGATAATTCTTTACAGCTGGGCTTACTTCGCTTCGACTTTGCTTCTCATACCAGTTGCCAACATGGGTTTGATCTATTCCATAATCGCTATTACTTCGGGGGTTTGGTTCTTAGCTGAGGCTTATCGACTATCTCGATCTACTCGCTTAGGTAGTGATGCGAACCCAATGAGGCTTTTCCATGGTTCAATCTCGCACCTAACGTTGATATTCTTAGCGATTGCGATTGACCCGCTAATTAATCTTTAGCTTTTATCTCTTCGAGCCGAGCCAACGACTCTGCTCGCTCGGTGTCATGATCAACCACTCGCTCTGGGTAGCCGTTGGTGTAGCCATCAATAAGATTCCAAGGTTCGTGCACGGATCCATCTTGAATGTGGCCTAGTTCTGGCACCCAGCGACGAACATAATCGCCGTTTGGGTCAAACTTGCTTCCCTGCAAAATGGGATTGAAGATTCGGTAGTAAGGCGAGGCATCCGTGCCACAGCCCGCTGTCCATTGCCAACCATGAGAATTTGAAGCTGGATCGAAGTCTGTCAGGTGTTCCTCAAAGAACTTTGCTCCATGTTGCCACTCGATGTGCAAGTCCTTGACAAGGAAACTGGCGACAATCATTCGAGAGCGATTGTGCATCCAGCCTGATTGAACAAGTTGGCGCATAGCTGCATCAACGATTGGGTAGCCGGTTTTGCCCTCTTGCCAGGCTTTGAACTTGGCGGTCGATGGTTTGTCATAGCGCATTTTTGCAAACCTGGGTTCGTAGTAATCCTCAAGGGTGTGGGGGTTATGGAACAGAACGTCCGCATAAAACTCGCGCCATGCAAGCTCCTTGCGAAATATCTCTTCGCCTTGACCATCGCCGAGTTGCGACAGCAGAGTCCGCGGGTGAATCTCTCCGTGTGCTAAGGCGTGAGAGAGATGAGAGGTGCCGGAGAGATCCGTTCGGTTTCGATCTTCGTGATAATTCTGCAAGGCCCTTTGCTTGAACCTTTCAAAGGTTCTCAGGGCAAACTCTTCGGAGGCAACCACTTTGAACGGAGCGTTGCCTTGCACACTGGGCATGGAGTTTCTTGATTTTCTAGTCCAGTTATAGCGGGCCACATCAAGCTCAAAAGGTGCACGAAAATCTAAGACGGACCAGCGTTTGTAGAAAGGCGTGTAAACGCGAAGGGGAGATCCGTCGTCTTTTCGGACAGTTCCTGGCTCGATTGCGTAATAGCTACCAATCAATTTAAGGGGTACCGAAAGCTCATGCAGTTTCTCTGCGACACTTGCCTGCTCAAGCATTCCCGTGGTGTCGAATGCTCTGGTGGCAAAGACGATCTCTATCTTGTTGCTCTTCACGAATTCAGAGAGCTGCTCAGCGCAATCGCCCATCAAGACGTCGATGCCCGAAGGAATTACGGCGGAAAGGCTTCTTACAGACTCAATCAAGGAGGCCTGTCGCAGTGGTGTTAATTCAGAGAGATTCTGAGGGAACACAAAGACGGGGATAAGTTCGCTCGATTGCTCCGCAGCGGCCACCAATGCTTCGTTGTCTTGAAGTCGGCGGTCTCTGCGAAACCAGAAGAGGGTTCTCATTTAGTTTTCCGCAAGATCAGAAATTGAAACGCGACCAATGAGGAAAGAGCTGCCGCACCAAGCATGTGCAGGGCAACCAAGAATTCTGGAACGCCGAGTCTTGCCTGAGCGATCCCGATTACTGCTTGAGCTGCAGTGACTAGCAAGAAAGTCGACAGCAATCTGCTTGGCAACTTTCCGAAAAGTGATGAACTGTGTCTCCACTGTGAGAACCACTGCAAGAAGACCAGCCCAAGCATTAGGTAGCCCGGGTAGGAATGGTAGTGCTGCCAAATTTCGAGATCCAATCCATTGCGCGGGGTAGTTGCATCGCCTGCGTGAGGACCAGCACCAGTGACTAAAACGCCAATAAGGATTGTTATCGCAGAAACCGCGACAGTTGGCCAGCGAAGCGCTGAGCTCAGAGGACTGATTTCTTGAAAAGGTTTTGGTAAAGCTCTGAAAACTAGTAAAGAAGCTAAAGCAATCAACCCAGAGGAAATGATGAAATGAAGCCCAACAATCCAAGAATTGAGTTGAGTCAGCACGGTGATTCCGCCGACTATGGCTTGAAGGATGATTCCGAAACCAAGACCGAATGAGGGAACTAGCAGACCCTTACGCTCAATTCTTCTTGCCTGCAGCACGAACACCAGTGCCATACCCAACATTCCAACTGCTGATGTTGTGAGAATCGAAATGGACGTGAAATCGATCGTTCTGACTGCGAATACCAGTCCGACTATGAACAAAGCAACAAAGCCAAAAAAGCCAAGCGTGATTTTCGTTAGCGGACCTCTGGATTCACTCGCTCGCATGATGGTGGCAAACGTGAGAAGTGCAACGATCAAGAGGACAAAAGTAAGCAGTCGATTGCCGAACTCGATTAGGCCGTGAATACCCATCTCAGCGGTCGAAACCAATGATTCATCGGTGCATTTTGGCCATGTTGGGCAACCTAGACCAGAGCCCGTTAGCCGGACCAGTCCACCAGTCACAACGATAAGGATCTGTGTTGCAAGAGAAAGCCAAACGTAAAGCCTCAGTCTTCGCTGGGCTGTCAGAGCGTCCAGCAGTCGCTTGACAGGGTTCGCAACAAGGGTCAACTTAGGTAA
>JBMSYD010000010.1:0-22139 GCA_049426345.1 Aquiluna sp. | reverse complement strand
ATGGCATGGAGTACTCAGACTTCTGCCTAGGTGACACCGGAGCCATGTGTGGCCATGCCCCAGATGCCACCGTTCGAGCCGTTCAGAAGCAATCCGCTAGAGGATTCACTTTCATGCTCCCAACCGAGGATGCCCGTATCAATGGCGAAATTCTTTCGGAGCGTTTTGGACTTCCAAAGTGGCAGTTCACACTCAGCGCGACCGATGCCAATCGACACCTGCTTCGCTATTCAAGACACGTGACTGGGCGACCAAAAATTGCCGTTCATGACTACTGCTACCACGGAACTGTGGATGAAACATTTGCAGTTATGAACGATGAGGGTCAAACAGTTCCAAGGCGCGACAACGTAGGAATGCCGATTGCCCTGGATAAAACAACAGTTGTTATTCCATTCAATGATCTAAAGGCTGCCGAGAAAGCTTTTGCCACCGGCGAGGTGGCAGCAATGCTGATGGAGCCTGCCCTGACCAACATTGGAATCGTTTTACCAAAACCCGGATACCTGCAAGGAATGCAAGAGCTGTGCAAGAAGTACGGGGTCATTTGGATTTTGGATGAGACTCACACAATTTCCGCAGGACCTGGTGGCATGACAGCTATTGAAGGACTGAAGCCCGATGCGATTGTCCTGGGTAAGACAATCGGCGGAGGTGTAGCCGTTGGTGCCTATGGCCTAACCGAAGAGCTAGCTCTGCGTATCTTTTCCTCGATGCGCCTTGAGAGCATCGACGTCGGTGGAGTTGGTGGAACTTTGGCAGGAAACGCACTTTCCATGGCAGCGGTTCGGGCAACCCTCACGAAAGTACTTAAGCCCAAAGCCTTTGAGCACATGATTGAGCTAGCTAAGCGCTGGGAAAAGAACGTTCAGTCCGTGATTGATGAATATAAGTTGCCTTGGCAGATTTCTCGAATTGGAGCTCGTGGCGAATACAGCTTCCGAGCAACCGCTCCTATGACTGGTCGGGAAGCATCCGATGATGATGATTTTGATCTGCAGCAGTACCTGCAGCTGCACGCAATCAATCGCGGAGTACTAATGACACCATTTCACAACATGGCCTTGATGAGTCCAGAGACTACCGAGCGCGATCTAAAACGTCACGATAAGCACTTCAGAGAAGCGGTTCACTCACTTTTTGGCTAGTTTGCGCTGCTTTATTGACGATCGAACTTGAACTGTCACAACGATCGCAATAGCAACGATAAACACCATCGATCCGATGACGTTTGCTTCAGCCGGAATACCACGAGCGGCGGCTGTGTAAACGAACTTCGGGAAAGTGTCAATCGAGCCTGAGTTGAACTGGGTGATGATGAAGTCATCAAAGCTCAAAGCGAATGCAAGCATGGCCGCTGCCAGAATTCCCGGGAGAAGCAGAGGGAACGTAATCTTCATGAACACCTGTGCTGGATTGGCATAGAGGTCTCGCCCTGCCTCTTCCAGCGCTGGATCCAAAGTTGCCACTCTGGCTTTGACTGTCACCACCACAAAGCTCAATGTGAACATTGTGTGTGCGATGATCACGGTCAGCATTCCCTTAGGCCATCCGAAATCTAGGAATTGAGCAGCTAGGCCTGCGCCCATTACAACTTCTGGAGTTGCGAGCGGAAGAAATAGCAGCAGATTAGTAGCGGAGCGGAACTTGAAGCGATAGCGAACCAGCGCAATCGCAATCATGGTTCCAAGAACCGTGGCAATCAGGGTGGCTGACACCGCGATGATTAGCGAGTTTGCAAATGCGTCACAAACCTCTTGCTGATTGCAGACATTTAGCCAGTTGTCCCAGGTGAAGCCGCGCCAGATGATGTTGGACTTGATTGAGTCATTGAAGGAAAAGACAAAGGTGTATGCAATCGGAATGCCTAAAAACAGAAATGTGAGAAGTACGTAAGTTGGCAGAAGGTATTTGCCCAGCGAGAGTTTCATAGCAAATCATCCGTTCCGCTTCGACGAACATAAGCTGAAACCAGGATGACGATGGCAGCCATCAGCATTACTGAAAGTGCAGAAGCTGTTGGGTAATCCTGAATTCTCAAGAAGTTTGCCTCAACCACGTTTCCGATCATGGCCGTATCCGGGCCTCCAAGGAAGTCTCGGCTCGCTACCACGTAATCACCGCTAATTGGAATAAAGGTCAGCAGAGTTCCGGAGATGACGCCAGGAAGAGATAGCGGGAAGGTTATCTTTCTGAAAGTTGTAAACGGATTCGCGTATAGATCTCCGCTAGCTTCCAGCAGGCGAATATCGAGTCTGTCTAAGTTCGAGAAGATAGGCAACGTCATAAATGGGATGAAGTTATAAACCAATCCGAAAATGACCGCAAAGTCAGTACCGATGATGTAACTATCAGTCCCAAATATTCCAAATGCCTTCAGGGTGTTTACAATCCACGAGTCATTGGAAAAGATTTGCTTCCAGGCAAAGGTGCGAAGAAGCATTGAAATGAAGAATGGCGCAATCACCAGGGTCAGCAATAGGCCCTTCAGCAGTGGTCTGTTACGAGCCTTCACCGCAATGAAGTAAGCGATCGGGTAACTAATCAGCAGAGCAATGATGGTCGCCATTAGGGCGAAACTGAAAGAGCGAATAATTTGAGGAAGATATTGCTCAACGGCGTAGAAATAGTTTCCAATCTCTGCGCCGTAGTCATACCGACCGATATCGCCAGTTGCACTTGGAACCTTTAGCGATGTAATTACTAGAGATACCAGCGGAGTTAGGAAGAACAGTGCTAGATAAGCAATGCCCGGCAATAGCAGGAGCAACGCTACCCTGCCCGCTTTCTTTGGTGCCTGTTGCTTAGCAGGCGCTGATCCACCAAGAGCAACAAATGCCATTAGGCGTCTTCTTTACCGGTCGGCAAATCGGCCAGCCCAAAGCTGTGCTCAACTTGCCAGCTAACCCAAACCTGTGCACCGAGCTCAATCACTGGCGATTTACCAATGTTCTGAGCGAAGACGATGACCTCGCCAATTTCTGGAATCTCAATCAGATATTGATTTGAAACTCCGGTGAATCGAATATCGGTGATTTCACCAGGGCCCAGAACATTGGTAGTTGAGTTTGCTTCTGGCTGGGTGGCGTGGAACTGAGTTTTCTCAGGTCTAACACCAATGGCGATTTTTCCTGTTGTCTTTTCAGACCTAGAAACTGGAGCTGTGATCTTGTTTCCCTTGAAATTGATAGACACAGAATCGCTACCGGTTTCAGAAACTTCTCCAACAAAGATGTTGGATTGGCCCAAGAACTTGGCAACAAAGGCAGTTTTTGGACGATCGTAGAGCTTCTCCGGGGCGCCCATCTGTTCGATTCGGCCCTTGTTCATCACGGCGACGATGTCGGCCATGTCCATGGCCTCTTCTTGGTCGTGGGTGACGTGTAGGAAGGTCAGACCAACTTCCATTTGAATGTATTTGAGCTCAATTTGCATTTGTCTTCTGAGCTTTAGATCAAGAGCACCCAAAGGCTCATCGAGCAAAAGTAGTGCTGGTCTGTTAACTAGCGCTCTTGCGAGGGCAACTCGCTGCTGCTGACCACCTGATAGCTGAGCAGGTCGACGCTCTGCCATGTGGCCAAGCTCCACCATATCCAGCGCAGCTTGAGCTTTCGCGAGCGGATCAGCCAGCTTGCGCTGACGAAGACCAAACGCCACGTTTTCAATCACACTCATGTGTGGAAAGAGTGCATAGTTTTGAAAGACTGTGTTAACAGGTCGCTCGTGAGGCTTCAGGTCGATGACGTCTTTGCCGCCGATCAGAATCTTTCCGCTAGTTGGATTCTCCAGACCGGCGATCATTCTCAAAGTGGTTGTCTTGCCACAACCAGAAGGTCCCAGCAGAGCAAAGAATTGCCCCGCTGGAACCTTTAGGTCAAGATCTTCAACCGCAACAAACCCCGGGAACTCTTTTCTGAGTCCAACTAGCTCGAGGTCTTTTCCTCCAGCTCCGAAGTCGACTGACACTAGGCGCCAAGCAGCAGGTTCTGCCAAGCAGAAGAAAAGCGCTGCTCCTCTTGTCCCGATAGTGCTCGGAAAGCCTTGCTCTTTGCAAGAGTCTCTGCGCTTGGGAAAATCAATTGGCTCTCTGCTAGCTCTGGGTCAACCGCCGCTGCTGCATCCTGAGCACCAACCACCGGAGTGATGTAGTTCACCCATAGTGCCAGCTCTGCTGCATTGACTGGGTCGTAGTAGTAGTTGATTAGCTTTTCAACATTCTTCTTGTGGGTTGCTCCAATTGGGGTGACGAACCAGTCAGCCCAGAGAGTTACACCGGAGTCAGGGAAGATAAAGCCGTATGGCTCTGGATTCTCTTCGGTGCCCTGCTCGTAGTTAATAACCGTGATGTCACCGCTCCAAGCAGTGGCAGCAATGATGTTGCCGGTAGCGAGGTCGTCTAGGTAGCTGTTACCGCGAACGTTGTAGATCTGACCAGCATCAATCTGCTGCTTGATTGCCTCGATAGCAACCATGAATGCATCCTCGGTCAAGCTGTCAGCGGAAGTAATGTCAATTCCCTGGCTCATCAAAACCAGTCCAACGCTGTCGCGCATTTCAGAAAGAAGTCCGACTCGACCCTTTAGCTCAGCAGCCCAAAGGTCTGCAATTGAGCCTGGTGCGTCCTTGCCAGTTGCATCCTTGTAAGCCTGCTTGTTATATCCGATTCCAGCAAAGCCAGCCTGCCAAGGAATGTTGTAAGTGCGATCTGGATCCTCAGGAGCGCCTAGGTAAGTAGGTGCAAGATTTGCAACCTTGTTTGGCATGTTTGCATTGTCGTACTGCTGAAGATAGCCAAGGTTCAGAAGTCTCTGTGCCATCCAACCGGTTGGACATGCAACGTCCGCTCCGATGTCTTGACCCAGCTCAAGCTGGTCCTTGACCTTTGCATACCAGGTGTCGTTGTCATCGATCTCAAGTTTGTAGTCAACGCTGATGCCGGACTGAGCCTCGAATCGCTCAAGTGTTGGATAGTTTCCGTTGTCGTCCTCGTCCATGTAGGCAGGCCAGTTGTGCCAAACCAGAACAGGTTCTGAATCGGAAACGTCAGTAGCAGGGGTGAGCGAAGTTTCGGCAGGAGCACAAGACGCAAGCGTCAGGGCTGCTGCAGTTCCACCGACACCAGCGAGCGCCGCACGACGCGAAATCTGGGTCTTGCGAGCTAAGTCAATTAGCTCTCTGAGCATTGGGTCGTTTGGTAGCTCTCGCTTTGTCATGATCTCTCCTTATTTATCCAGGCACCGAAGTAAGGGAAAGTTTCGCACACATTCCCGGCTCAGGGTGGCCTTGAAACCTAATTTTTACCTTTAGTCTCCGATGTAGTGCATCACGTGCTTGATGCGGGTGTAGTCGTCAAATCCGTAAGCCGATAGGTCCTTGCCATAGCCGGAGTGCTTGAAGCCTCCGTGCGGCATTTCAGCGGCCAGCGGGATGTGGGTATTGATCCAAACAGCTCCGAAATCCAGGTGCTTAGCAAAGCGCATTGCTCTGGTGTGGTTGTTGGTCCAAACCGAAGAGGCCAGACCATACTTCACATCGTTGGCCCAAGTCAGAGCCTGCTCGTCTCCGCTGAAGCGCTGAACGGTCAGCACTGGTCCAAAGATCTCATCCTGGATGTGCTCGTCGGTCTGCTTCAGACCCGAGATCACTGTTGGCTCAAGGAAGTAACCCTTGCCAGAGAGTTGGTTTCCGCCAGTTTCAATCTTGGCGTGAGAAGGAACTCGGTCGATGAATCCCTTCACGCGAGCTAGCTGGTTGGAGTTATTGACCGGGCCGAACAGAATGTCTGCATCGGATGGCTTACCTACCTTGGCAGATGCCTTAACCTCAGCAAGCAGAGCGGCCATGAAGCTGTCGTAGCCCTTGTCCTCAACCAAGAGTCGAGTGGCAGCGGTGCAGTCTTGACCTGCGTTGAAGAAACCAGCGGCAACAATTCCTGCAGCAGCTCTCTCCATGTCAGCATCGGCAAAAACAATTACTGGTGCCTTGCCACCGAGTTCAAGATGAACACGCTTCAAATCCAACGCGGCAGTCTTGGCAACTTCCATACCAGCTCGGACTGAGCCTGTGATGGAAACCATTTGTGGAATTCGGTTCTCAACCATCATGCGACCGGTGTCACGGTCTCCGGTGATCACGTTGAAAACACCAGCTGGCAGATACTTGTTCGCAATTTCAGCTAGCAAAAGTGTGGACACAGGTGTTGTATCCGAAGGCTTAAGAACAATTGTGTTTCCGGCAGCAATTGCCGGAGCGAACTTCCACACTGCCATGTTCAGTGGATAGTTCCAAGGCGTTACCTGACCAATGACACCGATTGGCTCACGTCTAATTGAAGAGGTGTGATCTTTAGTGTATTCAGCAGTAGCGCGACCTTCGAGATTTCTTGCCGCACCGGCAAAGAAACGAATTTGGTCAACTGATGGGACCATTTCAAAGTCAACCAGGGTTGCGCGTGGCTTGCCGGTATTCTCACTCTCAAGATCTGCCGCTTCACCGGATCTTTTTTCGAGTTCGTCAGCGATTCTGAAAAGAGCAAGCTGTCTTTCGCTTGGAGTGGTTTGACTCCACTCTTTAAATGCCTCGTGTGCAACTTGAAAAGCGTTTTGCACATCTTCCGCACCTGAAATTGGTGCATTCGCATAGACCTCTTCGGTCGAAGGATTGATTACGTCGCTGTATTTGCCAGAGGCTGGGTCAACGTACTTACCACCAACAAAGTTCTGTAGCTTCTTGGCCACTATTACTCCTCATCGAGTTGTTCTAGAAGATGCTAAACCTCAATGGCCTTCTCGGCAAAATTGAGCAGAAAACCTGCTGAATTCGTAACTTATTGGTAAATAAACTGCGGAATTGGGGGCCTTAGGCCGCTTCCCCTGTGATACTCATTGCATGTCTCGCATGGCCCGTGCCCGCCAGTCTCACCTCGATGAGGTCTCGAAGCTGATCATTGAACAGCTTCAGAAAGACGGTCGAAAGTCCTATGCCGAAATTGGCAAGGTGGTTGGGCTGAGCGAAGCAGCCGTAAGACAAAGAGTCCAAAAACTGACCGAATCTGGTGTTTTGCAGATTGTCGCTGTGACCGATCCCCTAAAACTCGGGTTTTCCCGCCAGGCAATGATTGGAATTCGCTGCGTGGGAAATTCGATGCAGGTTGCCGATGCCATCGCCAAGATTCCATCGGTTGACTATGTGGTTCTAACGGCTGGTAGTTTTGACATCATGGCGGAAGTTGTCTGTGAGGACGACGACCAACTGATTGAGCTTCTGAACGATAAAATTAGGTCGTTGCCGGGAGTAGTTAGCTCGGAGACGTTTGTTTATCTTCGTTTGCACAAGCAGTTCTACAACTGGGGAACCAGATAGAAAGTTACAAGTGATAATCAATGGCGATTTCAGAGAGCAAGAAAACCAATCCGTTAGCTAATCTGCTCAAACCACTGCTCAAGCGCGACAAAGCAGGTCCGCAACTAGAGCTGCTTGAAGCCATGGAGGCCGGCAAAGAAGTCGGCGATAAGGAATGGCAAAAGTCCGGCAAGGAGCACAACTGGCTCCACTTCACCCGTCACTCTCCCTTTAACAAGGGAGACATGAATATCATCGTTCGCGGTGAGGGCCACTATCTCTATGACTCAAAGGGCAACAAACTAATTGACGGCCTCTCAGGTCTTTTCACCTGTAACGCTGGCCACGCCAGACCAGAGCTTGCACAAGCGGCACAGAAGCAAATGATGGAACTTGACTTCATGCCGCTTTGGTCCTACAACCACCCAAGGGCAATTGAGCTTGCGGAAAAACTGCTCTCGATTGGACCGGAGGGCATGAACCGCATCTTCTTTACAACCGGTGGCACAGAGGGTGTGGAGTCGGCCTGGAAGATTGCAAAGCAGTACTTCAAAATGACCGGCAAGCCGCAGAAGCACAAAGTTATTTCTCGCATGACTGCCTATCACGGCACCAGCCACGGCGCACTCTCGATAACTGGTATCCCTGCCTTCAAGCAAATGTTTGAACCGCTGGTTCCATCAGCTTTCCGTGTTCCGAATACCAATTACTACCGAGCACCGCACGAGTTTGCAAATGAGGACGAGTTCGGAATCTGGGCAGCCAATCGCCTGGAAGAGGCAATTCTGTTTGAAGGGCCAGACACCGTGGCCGCGTTCTTTGTTGAGCCAATTCAAAATGCCGGTGGCTGCTTCACTGCGACCAAGGCCTACTTCAAGCGAATCCGCGAAATTTGCACTAAGTACGACGTAGTTTTGGTGGCCGATGAAACCATCACCGGCTACGGACGAACTGGCGAATGGTTTGGATCCATTCGCTACGACATCCAGCCAGACATGATGATTACGGCAAAGGCAATTACCTCCGGCGCTCAGCCGCTGGGTGCTCTTTTCTTAAAGGAGAAGTTCTTCGAGCCTTTCAAGGAGGGAACCTCAGTTCTTGCCCACGGCTACACATTTGGCGGCCACCCGGTAGCTTGCGCGGTTGCCCTGGCAAACTTAGAGATTTTCGAACGCGAAAACCTGATCGAGCACGCCAGAAATAATTCGCCAATCTTCCGCAAGACCCTAGAGCGCCTCTACGATCTTCCAATTGTTGGTGATGTTCGCGGTGATGGTTACTTCTTCGCAGTCGAGATCGTCAAGGACAAAAAGACAAAAGAAACCCTCTCCAGAGAAGAGTCTGAAAAGCTCCTTCGCGGCTTTTTGAATAATGCACTTTTGGAGGCAGGTATTTACTGTCGCGCCGATGACCGTGGAGACCCTGTAATTCAGCTTGCTCCCCCGCTGACCTGCGGACCGAAGGAGTTTGACGAGATTGAAGCTATTCTCCGAAAGGTCCTAACGGAGGCCTGGAAGAGACTAAACGGATAGTTTTGTCCGCCTATCGCTCACTGAGCTTTTGGCACGACTCGCTTTCAGAGTCGTTAGAACCCAGACTGCCCAGCGATAATCGCCAATTCGATGTTGTCATTATGGGGGCGGGTTTTACTGGACTTTGGACAGGCGTCTACTTACTTCGCCTTCAGCCTTCGCTGAGGGTTGCAGTAATCGAAAAAGAGATTGCTGGGTTTGGTGCATCAGGCCGAAATGGCGGATGGTGCTCAGCTCTTTTCCCCTGGTCTGCTGAAGTTCTGAGTGAAAAATTCGGCTTAGAAGCTGCCAAGGAGTTGCGAGCAGCAATGGTTTCAACTGTGGATGAGATTGGTGCGATAGTTGCTGAGTTGAACATTGACTGCGACTACCAAAAGTCCGGCACATTTAATTTGATACGCTCAGAGGCTCAGAAAGAGAAGGCCCTGGCCGAGCTTAGGCAAGTCTCAGAATTCGGTGTCGATCAATTGCGACTTTTAGACTCCCTGGATGCACCAAAAGCCGCCAAAAGCCTTGGAGCGGTTTATGACCCCGCCTGCGCAAGCATTCATCCCGCCAAACTCGTTCGTGGACTGGCTAAATCTTTCATTGCGCTCGGCGGAGAGCTGTTTGAGAAAACTGAGGTGAAGGACTTTGGTGCTGGCAGAGTTGAAACTAACCGCGGGGAATTCAACGGGGAATACGTAGTGGACGCGCTCGAGGGCTATCGCCCAACCGTTAGAAAAGGAAAGCGCAAATCGCTGCCGCTTTACTCGCTAATGATTGCAACGGAGCCGATACCCGCTGCTGTATTAGACGAACTGGCAATTCCCGCCGGGGCAACATTTGCCGACTTTAGAAATTTGATTATTTACGGCCAGAGAACCAAAGACAATCGCATCGCTTTTGGCGGCAGGGGTGCTCCGTATCACTTCGGTTCACGCATCAAAGCAGAGTATGACCTTGTTCCTAGAATTCACAATCATCTGGAGACAGAGCTAAAAGCTATGTTTCCCCAGCTAGCCGAATACAAAATCACCCATCGTTGGGGCGGCGCACTTGGAGTCGCCAGGGATTGGATGGCATCTGTCACATTAGATCCCGTGACCAAGTTGGCGCAGGCGGGTGGTTATGTCGGAGATGGAGTCGGAACTTCCCACCTGTTCGGAAAGACTCTCGCTCACCTGATTCTGGGTCGCCAATCTCCTGAAACCGGGCTTTGCTTTGTCAATCACGTTTCGCCGAAGTGGGAAATTGAACCTCTTCGATTTATTGCTGCTCGAGGCGCGATGTTTGCCGCTGCCATTGCCGATCAAGTTGAAGGAACTACCGGAAGGCGCTCTGTAATCTCCAAAATCATTGGCTGGCTGACTGGTAAGTGAGTTTTCACTAAGAATTAGGCGCCGCTTAATCCCTTCTATTTCTGCCACGACCCGAGCGGGCATTGCACTATCCAAAATCAAAAATTTGGTCTCAGAGGTTGGCAGAGAAAACCCCATAGTGATTAGCCGAAAGGGCCGATCTACTAATCGAGCAATTGCGTCCTCAAGATCACCCCGATTCTGACCCTCTAGAACCACGCTGAAGGGCATTGCGACGCTAGCTCTGTTTTCTATTCTGTAAATAAATTCTGAAATTGATCCATTCGAGTCATGGAAAGTCTCGAAGCACTCTAGGCAATCGGATAGGCACCAGAGCTCCTCTTTGCTCTCCCGAAAAAGCTGCTTCACTAAACTCCGGCAAAGCTCTGCGGGTCCTTCAACAGCCACGTCTGCAGTTATTGAAAAATCAGGCAACGAAAAGTCCAAACAATCGGGAAAACCCTCTGAAACATCTGGATTCTTCTGCTTAGTTAATTGCTCAAGCCGGGCAATGACATTCGGGGCAAACGCAATCAGAAAGCTCGCTGTTGTGATCAACAGCAAAGACATGTCTCCGGCTAGAGCCCAGTGAGCCCCATAAACAAGCAGTGGGAGAAAGGGGATGCAGGTCACTTGCTTATCCTCGTATTAATGGGCTGACTCGGGCACTTTTGTAATCGCTTGTGGATAACTAAATTGGCGTGGAATATTCGCTAGCGTTATCCCATGCCTGAGATCTCAGCCAGAACAGTCATTCAGACTCCCCTGGGAAAAATTGCAATCTCCGCCACAGAAGTGGCGGTTGTGGCACTGGAATTCCTGCCGGCTAAAAGCAAACTTCAAGATTTTTCTGACAGCAAATATGCTGAGAAGCTGGTTCAGGATGCAAAGAAACAGCTCCTTGAATATTTAGCTGGCAAGCGCACATCATTTGATTTGAAGCTGTCCCCCCAGGGAACAAAGTTTCAGCAGCAGGTCTGGAAACAAATTGAGAAGATACCTTTTGGCTCAGTGACCACTTATGGTGCAATTGCAAAAGCAATCAAGCGCCCACTTGCTGCCAGAGCCGTGGGTGGAGCGGTCGGAGCGAACCCCATTGCGATTTTCATCGGCTGCCACCGCGTGATGGGATCAAGTGGTGCACTAACTGGGTATTCAGGTGGTAATGGGCTCCCCACAAAACGCAGGCTCCTTGAGCTTGAGGGAATCGAATACCGATGAAAACTCGAAAACTTGCCGATGGCATCACTCGCTGCGTTTGGGTAAGCGACGACCAAATTTATATTGACTACCACGACCACGAGTGGGGACAGCCGACTAAGAATCAACGAGACCTCTTTGAGGCAATTTGTCTGGAAGGATTCCAAGCCGGACTGAGCTGGTTGACTATCCTCAAAAGGCGCCAGGGTTTCAGGGATGCCTTCGACAATTTTGATAGTGCAACGGTCGCCAAATATGGAAAACGAGAAGTCAATCGACTGCTAAAGGATGAAGGTATCATCAGAAATCTGGCCAAAATCAATTCAGCCATCAATAATGCAAAAGTCGTTGAGGACAATGGAATTGACCTTGTTGAGACATTGTGGTCCTTTGCCCCTGCTAAACGAGTAACACGAAGAACAAATTTTGAATGGGTAGCAACTAGCACAGAGGCAGAAGCCATGAGCAAGCACCTCAAAAAGCTAGGGTTTTCATTTGTCGGCCCAACCACCATGTATGCCCTTATGCAGTCAACCGGAATGATTTTTGACCACGCACCAGGCTGTTTCAAAAAACCCTGAAAAACTAAGCAATCCCACTACATTGTCTAGTTGGGAGAGAAATGACTGCTGAAGAATTTGGAGCTCTGTTCAGGGCTCACATTGTTGAAATCAGTCGTTTCCTGGCCAGGAGAGTGCCTGAAAGCCAGGCGGAGGACATTGCCTCTGACCTGTTTGAAATTGCCTGGACCAAGCGCAACAGCATCCCGCCCGGACTCGAGCTACCTTGGCTCTACAAAACCGCCCGTTACCTGATCAGCAATCACCGACGCAAGGAATCCGGCCGAGCAGCCATCTTCGCCACTCTGTCTGAGCCAGTGGCTGCTCCATCTGCGGAATCTCTGGCCCTGGCCGATCTAGAACTGTCCCAGGCATGGTCCAAGCTAAATGAAAAAGAGCGCGAGGCTCTTGCTCTTTGGGCACTTGATGGGCTCGAGCCTAGGGAAATTGCAGTTGCCTTGGGTCTATCAGTAAATGCTGTCAACATTCGCCTAAGTCGAGCAAAAAAGAATTTATTAGCAGAGTTAGAAAATTCCTCGACCTCTGCTACATAACCTAGACATGAACGATGAATTTCTAAGAAACCGCCTACAGTCAGCTGATCCGGCAAAAACTGCAGCCACCAACCTCTCAGAGTCGCTGGTTGTTGAGGCGACCATGAAAGCTCGCAAGGCGCCAATCAGCTATCGGCTAGCTCGCTTCTCCTTTGCGGGCGCTGCCGCTGCAGTTCTAGCTATTGGTATAACTTTGCCAAGCGCTCTAGCACCGCAGCCACTATTCACCATCGCCGGTGCTAATCCGGGCGGAAACCAACCCAGTTCATTGGCAGCTGGAGCGGAAATGGCAGATGCCAAGATGATTTGGCCAGGCTGGATTCAGTACAACTATGTTGCCGAAGGCCTAAGCCAGGATGGTTCCAGAGGAAAAATTTATGAGATTCGAAAAGTTGGCGACCCGATTGAGCTGCTAAAGAAAGCCGCTTCTGTATTTGGAATCAGCGGTGAGCCGAAAGAGGACGAGTGGTCCACCAAGGAGTACCCAAGCTACTCAATTTCCGGGCAGAACTTTTATCTAAGCGTTTACTGGTCAGGCGCTGGCTACTGGAGCTTTGGTCGCTGGACTGAGCAGGTGGCTTGCGTGGAACCGGCAGAGGGCGAGTCGGCACCAAGTGAGTGCCTAGCCCCAACGCCAACCCCAGAGCTAATTCCTGAAAAACCGGAACTGGTGACGCAGACTATTGAGATATTTGCCCAGTTCGGGATTGAAGTGAGTGAAGATCAATTGACTGTCCAGCGCGATGACTGGGGCGCTTACGTAACTGTTAGCAATTCCTTTGCAGGTCAACCAATACCAATTGATTTCTATGTCGCATGGGACTCAAAGGGAGAAATCTCCTCAGTATCTGCTGCCAGTTTTGAAATTGTGGAGCGCGGAGAGTACGACACAGTTTCCCCAGCTGCAGCGGTCGAAAGAATCAAAGATGGTCGCTGGTATGGCGGGGTTGCATCGAAGTACTACGAGCAGTTCTATCGTCCAATTGGCATCGCTAGGTCCGAAGATTCGGCTACCAGCCTCCCAGCACCAGAGGAGGGTACAGCCGATGAACCGGTTGAACCAGTGGAGCCAGAGATTGTGAATCTTGTGATCAACCGATCGGAATCGGTGCTGGTTTCGGTATTCGATAGTGCCGGAAACATGTGGCTCGTACCCGGTTACCTGCTATTCAACGATGAGGGCTGGTTTGACAGCATTGTTTCGGTAGTCGATGGAGTTATTCAACTGCCAGAGCCTTACGATGTGATGCCTCTAAAGGAAGAGCCAGCGAACTAGAGAGATGGGGTAAACAGCTTGACTGTTTGCCCCTCAATCTCAGCTCTTAGGCCCGCCAATTTGGCGATCTGTGGAATACCAGACGCTGATTCCAACCCATTTTCAATTGCCGAGCGAACAAATAGCCCCTTAGCTTTTTTGTTGAAGTGATTCAGCGCTTTTCCCTCTTCTGAAAACACTTCCATCACAAAGCTCTTCTTGTCTTCTGGAACAGGATTGATAAACCGATAATCAGAGGATCTCAAATCAAGGATCTCCCCCACCATTCGCGGCCAGACTGCCTGGTGAGCCTCCGTCCACAATTCCCGGAGGTTGATTCCTGGCAGCTTTGAGCTGGCACTGAAACGGTAATTAGGAATCTGCTCCATTGCAGGCAGCAGCCCGAACAGCGCAGACTGGATGAAGAGCTTCTCGTTTGCTCTATTCACCGCAGCTTTAGAGAGACTTTCATAAGAAAGCGCCTGATATAAAACGCCGCTGTATCGCTCAAGTGCAGGCATCGTCGCTGACTTATAGAGCTGCTGATTATGTGCAAGCTCACCCAAACTTTTCTTTCCGAGCTTTAGAGCCTTGGAGGCTTGAGCCGGGTTGGCAGAAAGTTTCTCAAGAGCAGCAATCAATTTGTCTCGAGCGGGATCTAGTGCTGCCCAAATGATTGCGGCTTTGTCGATAGAAATGCCAACGCCGCCGGAGCGTTTAGTCTCCGACGGCGGAAGCAGTATAAGCATTAGCTAACTAGTTGAGCGTCTCGCACAACTACCGTGACAACGTCCGACTCCATGGAAATGAATCCACCTTCTTGAGTTTCAACGGTAACGTTGCCGGCAGCCGAACTGATTCTGATTTGACCGCCAACCAACACGGCCAAAATAGGCTCGTGACCAGCTAGCAATCCGATTTCGCCAACTGCTGTCTTTGCGACCAGCATGTCGGCTTCACCAGACCAAATTTCTCGCTCGGCAGATACGAGATTTACAACCATTTGTTTAGCCACTAGCCAAGGTCTTTCTTGATCTTCTCGTAGGCGCGCATTACATCTTCAATGCCACCGCAATTGAAGAATGCCTGCTCGGGAACGTGGTCCAGTTCACCATCAGCAATCATCTTGAAGCTCTCAACAGTCTCCTTCAGAGGAACGGTTGAACCTGCGACGCCGGTGAACTTGGTTGCCATGTAAGTGTTTTGGCTGAGGAACTGCTGAATGCGACGAGCACGAGAAACTGTGATCTTGTCCTCTTCGGATAGTTCTTCAACACCCAAAATCGCGATGATTTCTTGCAGTTCCTTGTTCTTCTGCAGAATCGCCTTTACGCGAATTGCAGTTTCGTAATGCTCCGGAGAGATGTAGGCAGGGTTCAAGATACGAGATGTGGAGGTCAGTGGGTCCACAGCTGGGTATAGACCCTTCGCAGCAATTTCACGGCTTAGCTCAGTGGTTGCATCAAGGTGAGCGAAGGTAGTTGCTGGAGCTGGGTCTGTGTAGTCATCGGCAGGAACATAGATAGCCTGCAGCGAAGTGATGGAGTGACCTCGGGTGGAGGTGATTCGCTCCTGCAAGATACCCATTTCGTCAGCCAGGTTTGGCTGGTAACCCACAGCTGAAGGCATACGGCCCAGCAGTGTCGATACCTCAGAACCTGCCTGAGTGAAACGGAAGATGTTGTCGATGAACAGAAGTACGTCCTGGCCCTGCACATCGCGGAAGTATTCCGCCATGGTTAGAGCGGATAGGGCGACGCGAAGACGAGTTCCAGGTGGCTCATCCATCTGACCGAAGACCAGCGCTGTCTTATCAATAACGCCGGCTTCCTTCATTTCTTCAATCAGGTCGTTACCCTCACGAGTACGCTCACCGACACCGGCAAACACTGACACACCGTTGTGGTTTTCTGCCACACGGTAAATCATTTCCTGAATCAAAACGGTCTTTCCAACACCAGCACCACCGAATAGACCAATCTTTCCTCCCTGCACGTAAGGAGTTAGAAGGTCAATTACCTTGATACCGGTTTCAAACATCTGAGTCTTCGACTCAAGCTGATCAAAGCTTGGAGGCTTGCGGTGAATTGGCCAGCGCTCAGTCACTTCAATCTTTTGACCAGGCTCTGCGTTGAGAACCTCACCGATCACATTGAAGACCTTGCCCTTGGTTACATCTCCAACAGGAACAGAGATTGGAGCTCCGGTGTCATGAACCAAACCACCGCGGACTAATCCATCGGTTGGCTTCAGAGCAATTGCGCGAACTAGGTCGTCGCCAAGGTGCTGAGCAACCTCCAGGGTGAGGGTGGTGGTCTTATCGCCGTAGGAGATCTCTGTGGTCAGAGCGTTGTAAATCTCGGGGATGGCATCGTGTGGAAACTCGATGTCAACCACCGGACCAATTACTCGGGCGATGCGACCGGCTGTTTTCGTGCTGTTAGCCATTTTGCTTTCTCTTCCTTGTTAGTCCTTGACGGCCGCTAGTGCATCCGCACCACCGACGATCTCGGAAATCTGTTGGGTAATTTCTGCCTGTCGAGCCTGGTTGGCCAAACGGGTGTAGTTCAAAATCAACTTGTCGGCATTGTCGGTTGCGCTCTTCATTGCCTTCTGGCGAGCAGCATGCTCAGCAGCAGCCGACTGGAGCATCGCGTTGTAGATTCTGTTTTCGATGTATACCGGAAGTAGCGAGTCCAAAACCTGCTCTGGCTCTGGCTCGAACTCGTAAAGCGGGAAAACCTCGAGCGCTGAGCTAGCTTCCTCTTCAACAACTTCCAGTGGAAGAAGTCGAATAGTGGTTGGCTCTTGGTTAATCATCGAGACAAATCGATTACCCACAAGATAAATCTCATCCACGCCGCCTTCGACCGTTGGCTTATTGAACGCCTCGGTGATGGCTGCTGCAATTTCGCGAGCTGTATCGAATTGCGGTTGGTCTGTTCCGCCCTGCCAGTCCCGGATGTAGGGGCGCTGGCGGAACTTGAAGTAGCCAACTGCCTTTCTTCCAACCAGGTAGAAATCAACGGTCTGACCCTGATCAGTGAGTCTCTTGGATAAAGCTTCCGCTTCTTTGATGGCACCGGATGAGAATGCACCAGCTAGTCCACGGTCAGAGGTAAAAATCACGATGGCTGCCCGAGTTGGGTTTTCAACCTGGCGAGTAAGCGGGTGATCGATGTCGGAATGGGTTGCAACTGCAGAAACTGCTCGGGTTACAGCTCGGGTATACGGGTTTGACGCAGCCACTCGTTGCTGGGCTTTTTGAATTCGGGATGCCGAAATCAGCTCCATCGCACGAGTAATCTTCTTGGTCGTCTTAGCAGACTTAATCTTCTGCCGGTAGACCCGAAGTTGCGCACCCATTTACTTATTCCTGCCTATCGCTTCTGCTTGACGATTTTCTCTTGGTCAATCTCTGACTCATCGAGTGCTTCGACCTTTGAGTCATCGCCGCTCACCAGAGCTAGCCCCTTAGAAGTTTGGAAGACACGCTTGAACGCAGCGATTTCCTTCTCTAGCGAATTGATGGTGTCATCCTCGAGGTTGTTGGTCTCTCGAATGGTGGTGAGAATCTGAGTCTTTCGAGCAAGGTGATCTAGGAATTCCCGCTCGAACTTCAAGATGTCTTCCTTTGGAACATCGTCTAGCTTGCCGGTGGTTCCAGCCCAAATTGATACTGTCTGCTCTTCGACTGGGTATGGAGAGAACTGTGGTTGCTTCAAAAGCTCAGTCAGTCGCGCTCCACGCTCCAACTGCTTACGTGATGCGGCATCCAGGTCAGACGCGAACATCGCAAATGCCTCAAGTGAGCGGTACTGGGCTAGTTCCAACTTCAAAGTTCCGGAGACCTTCTTGATACCCTTCACCTGCGCAGCTCCACCCACACGTGAAACCGAAATACCCACGTCGATAGCAGGACGCTGGTTTGCATTGAACAGGTCTGACTGCAAGAAGATCTGGCCGTCGGTAATGGAAATAACGTTGGTCGGAATGAAAGCCGATACGTCGTTTGCCTTTGTCTCAATGATTGGAAGTCCAGTCATCGAACCTGCACCGAGCTCATCGGAGAGCTTCGCGCAACGCTCCAGTAGGCGGGAGTGTAAGTAGAAGACGTCTCCTGGGTAAGCCTCACGTCCTGGTGGACGACGAAGTAGCAGTGAAACTGCTCGATAAGCCTCAGCTTGCTTGCTCAGGTCATCAAAAATAATTAGTACGTGCTTTCCTCCATACATCCAGTGCTGGCCAATTGCAGAACCGGTGTATGGGGCAAGGTACTTGAAGCCTGCTGGATCTGACGCAGGCGATGCGACGATGGTTGTGTAAGCCATGGCGCCAGCTTCTTCCAAAGCAGCCTTCACACCGGCGATGGTGGAACCCTTCTGACCGATTGCAACGTAGATGCAGCGAACCTGCTTGTTGACATCGCCGCTCTCCCAGTTACCTCTTTGGTTGATGATGGTGTCAACTGCGATTGCAGTCTTTCCGGTCTGTCGGTCACCAATGATCAGCTGACGCTGTCCGCGACCAACCGGAATCATTGCGTCAATCGCCTTAATTCCAGTCTGCAGAGGCTCGTGCACGCTCTTGCGCTGCATCACACCAGGTGCCTGAAGCTCAAGCTCACGAGATCCCTCGCTCTTGATTTCGCCAAGGCCGTCAATTGGGTTACCCAGCGGGTCAACCACGCGACCCAGGAATGCATCTCCGACTGGTACCGATAGCACTTCGCCTGTGCGGTAGACCTCCATGCCTTCTTCGATGGATGAAAACTCTCCAAGGATTACCACACCAATCTCTCGCTCATCGAGGTTCAGAGCTAGACCGATGGTGCCATCAGCAAACTTCAAAAGCTCATTTGCCATCGCACTCGGTAGCCCCTCAACGTGAGCAATACCGTCGGCTGCGTCAGTGACGTAACCAACCTCTTGCTTCTTAGCTGACTTGGGCTCGTAGGATGAAACGAAATCCTTCAGGGCATCCCGAATCTCATTCGGACTGATCTTGAGCTCTGACATTGCTTTTCCTTTTCCTTATATTTCAGCTCAGTTGAGCTGCAATCTTGCGTTGACCAATTTTGTAATTACGGTTCCATCCATCACTTCGCCGTTCACTGTCACGTGAACGCCTCCGAGAATTTCTGGGTCAATCTCGACATTGAGTTGAAGTTCTCTTCCAAAAGCCTTGGCCAGGGCTGCGGAGAGTCTGGTCAACTGTTCTTTGCTAATCGCCCGAGCAACTTTGACGTGGGCTACTGATTCACCAGCGAACTCAGCAATCCACAGCCCGTACTGCTCAATCACTTCGGCGAATCGCTTGTATGTCCTTGAGAAGACAGCCTGCTTGGCCAAAGCCAGCGCATCCGGCTTCACCTTGCCGGCTAAGAGCTTCTCCACCAACTCCTGCTTTGCGCTTGAGCTAAAGCGAGTGGTGGACAAGGTCAGTTCTAGTTCGCTGTCACCAGAAACCAGCTGCTGAATCTCAAAGAGCTCAGATTGCAGAGCGTCCAAAGACTTGCTTTGCGACGCAATTGCCCGAACTCCAATCAGCTCGAATGCTGCCGCCATGTCTCTGGCTGATGACCAGCGAAGAGATGCGGCAGCCTTAGCAAGTTCCCTGGTAGTCGAGTTAGCACTTCCAAATACGGAATCGACAATCTGATCTTTTCCTGCTGACTCGGCGGAAGGATCCGAGAGCAGTGAGCGCAGCTGCGCGCTGGACTGCAGAGCATTCGCAACTGCGAATAGCTCCTCCGCAAGCTTTAGGTCAACACCAGACTTGCTGTGCAGTTTTTCCTGCAGGGCGCTGGTGGATTGTCGAGTACTAGATGCCATTAGTTGACTTTCTTGCCCTCAAGTTCTGCGATGAAGTCATCAACTACACGGTTGGCAACTTTGTCATCCTGGAGTTTCTCGTTCACGATTCTCGAAGCCAGCTCTAGAGCTAGAGCACCGATCTCAGCTTTTAGAGCTCTAGAAGCAGCATCCCGCTCAGCCAGCAGAGACGATTTACCACTGTCGATAAGTCTCTCTGCCTCTCTAGCGGCTTGCTCCTTAAGCTCAGCCAAAATAGTCGCGCCTTCGCTGCGAGCTTCTTCGCGAATGCTGGATGCTTCGGAGCGTAGCTTCTCCTGCTCAGCCAAAACTGTTGCAGTTCTTCGCTCGGCTGCCTTCTGGGCTTCCTCCGCTTCCGCGAGTCGACCCTCGATTGCCTTTGCGCGCTCGTCCAGCATCTTCTTGAATCCGGGCAGCACTTTGAACCAGAAGAAGGTGAGCAGAATCACAAAGATCACAGACGACCAGATGATGTCATAGTCGGCTGGGAGCAAAGGATTCGGTTGTTCACCGCCCTCTGGTGCGCTAGCTGCCAAAATCTTGCTAATCATGATTTGCGATTAGCCGAAGATGAATGGGGTTGCTAGACCGATCAGCGCCAGCGCCTCAGTAAAGGCGATACCTAGCCACATGGTCACCTGAAGGCGACCTGCTAGTTCTGGCTGGCGTGCAATTGACTCGATGGTCTTGGAAACTACCAAGCCCACACCAATTCCTGGTCCAATTGCCGCTAGACCGTAACCAACTACTGCGATGTTGCCGGATAGTTCGGCAAGGTTTACTGCGTCCACTTTATTTCCTTCCGTGGTGGTTTAGTGTTCGTCTGCCAATGCCAACTGAATGTAGACAGTGGTCAGAAGTGTAAATACGTAGGCCTGCAGGACTGACACCAAAATCTCAAACAGAGTAAAGGCGAAGCCGAACAGGAACGTCCCCGCACCAAAAGCCTTGAACAGGCCGTCGGCTTGGAAAAAGAAGAAGTGAGTTGCTGAGAAACACAGAACTAGCAACAAGTGTCCAGCAATCATGTTCATTAGAAGACGAAGAGCCAATGTGACTGGCCTGAGGATGAAGGTCGAGAGGAACTCAATTGGCGTCACGAGCGTATAGAAGTAGACCGGAACGCCTGACGGGAAGAGCGCGTTTTTGAAGAACTTAAGGCCGTGGCGCTTGATTCCGGCATAGATAAATGTGACATACGCTGCGGCAGCTAACACCAGCGGAATACCAATAACTGAGGTGCCGGCAATGTTGGCAAACGGAATAATTCCGGTGATGTTCATGCCCAAGACCATGAAGAAGATGGTGGTTAGCAGCGGAAGGAAACGCTCGCCATCTTTCTCACCGAGCTGATCATGTGCAATCGACTTTCTTACAAAGTTCAATGCCATCTCACCCAAAAGCTGGAAGCGACCTGGCACGACATTGCCCGTCTTCACCGCCTGGTTGAACTTCCTTGTCCAAAGCAAGAAAAGGACAATCAAAAGCGTCATGACAATCAGACGAATCATCATGATTCGATTTATCGCGAACGGAGTTCCCTCAAATAAGAAGACTTCTGGGTAGAACTCATAGATTGTCGGGGGCTTAAATTCGCCGCCCTCGGCCAAGAAAATATTCAGTGCTGTAAGCAGGTTAGCTCTCCTGGTCAGGGGCGCTGAAGGCCAAATGGGCTGGGTTTCCCCACGAGTTTATAAGAGTAACTAAGGCGGGATTGACCCAATTCCCAAAATTAACGGCTAATTTTCAACTACCGGCAGCTTGGCCGAAAGAACCAGGTAGGAGTCGATGGCAAGGCCCCCTAGTACAGATGCGACCACCGCAAAAAAGAACATAGGGCCAGAAATAAAGTCCGCCGACTGAAGGACCCCGAGCAAGATAGCGAACAGCAAAATCTTCAAAAGCCAGCCGCCTAAGACCAAAGCGTAAAAACCATTGAGTCCCAGTTTGGATCCGAATCGGATACTGCCAATGGTCATTGCGCCAAACACAACAGCAATGCCAGCTCCAAGCAGAGCCGAGTTCACTCCTGGCAGTCCATAAACCACAAAACCAATCCCTGACCCGACTAGGGCAACCAACAATGCCAGCAAGAGGTTTAGTTTGAAGGCCTTCGAGAAAAGCTGTTGACTATTTGTTTGCAATTTTTCTCCTGTGCTTGAGTCGCCTTGAAACTACTGGCCAGTATGTGTGAAGCAGGGCCAGCAGTTGCCACAATCCAAAGATAATCAATACTTGGGGTAATTCAAGCCAGAAGAACAACAGAAGGCTTGCTGAAACCAACAGAGTCCAGTGATAGAAAACCAATACTGCGCCTTGGTGAGAGTGTCCAATGTCCTGCAGTTGATGGTGGATGTGTTCCCTATCTGCTGCAAATGGCGATTGGCCCCTTGCAAGCCTTCTCACCACTGCCAGCAGCAAGTCCAGAAGCGGCAATACCAAAATGAAAATTGGCAGGACAAGTGGAATCAAAGCAGGCAATAGATCGTTTCTTGTCACGGTTGCTGGATCAATTGAACCCGT
>JBMSYD010000009.1:0-22490 GCA_049426345.1 Aquiluna sp. | reverse complement strand
TGCACCGAAAAGCCGAAGAAGTGCGTGAAATAACGCCCGAGATCAAGGCTTTGATAGATGACATGTTTGAGACTATGGACAAAGCCCCCGGAGTGGGATTGGCGGCACCGCAAATAGGAGTCGGGCTAAGAATTTTTGTCTACGACTACGAGTTTGACGAAACTCGGTTGCGCGGAGTCGCAATCAATCCCGAACTCACGTTGTCAGAAATTGAAGAAAGCGAACCTGATCCAGAAACAGAATCAGAGGGATGCCTGTCTGTTCCGACCGAGCGTTTCCCACTCAAGCGGGCAAACGCAGTGACACTCAAAGCATTGGATGAGAATGGAAACCCTTACGAGCTAATGGTGAATGGCTGGATGGCCAGAATTTTCCAGCACGAATTTGATCACCTAGAAGGAATTCTCTACGTGGACCGACTAAACCCTCCCTATCGCGACGAGGCCAAAGAAGTCATCAAGGAATACGGCTGGGGTGTTGCTGGCATAACTTGGATGCCGGGCGAAGACGATTTAGAGCCCTAGCATTCTCAGGCCAGCCGCCACGGCAGCTCCGGCAATCACGACCAGGATATATGGCGCACGTAGCCAAAGCAGAATCGCCGCAACCAGCAAAGCAGGCAATCTTGAATCAATTACGACAGTCCCGGATGTTGTAAAGCCCTGCAACATAACCATGGCAGCTAATAGTGCAACCGTTACTTTTTCAGCAAAATCTCGAAACTTGTCAGTAATGAATCGCTCGGGAATCAAATAGCCAAGAATCTTCCAGCTGTAGACAGCGATTGAGGCGATGATGACGGTTGTAATCACTTCTTGCCCCCGATTGGAAGTAGCGCAACAGTTGCAGCCAACAAAATTGGGATTCCAGGCGGTAGGAAAGGTGTTGTTGCAATTGCTACGGCCGCGCCAAGCAAAGCGAGCTGCCAACTCTCACGAAGCCTTGGCCAAAGAAGACCTAAGAACGCAGCTGCGGCAGCTGCATCGAGCCCCCACTGCTCCACCGAGCCCATGAGATTTCCCGCTAGTGCCCCAATAAGTGTTGCTAGGTTCCAGAAAACGAATACGGCTATCCCGGTTTGCCAAAATCCGGCCTTTTGATCACTACGCGCTTGCTGTGCTGCAGAGACCGCATTGGATTCGTCAATTGATAACTGCGCAGCGACAAACCTCATCAAACCCTTCGGACCAACAACGCTGGTCAAGCGAAGCGCATAAAAAGAATTACGGATACCCATAAGCCAGGCACTGGTAATTGCAGTCACCGGTGCACCGCCTGCTGCTAGCACGCCTACAAAAGCAAATTGCGAGCCACCGGAAAACATGAAGAGGCTCAGGATCATGACAGAAAGAATGTCTAAGCCGGCAGCAACACCGATTGCACCAAAAGAAACGCCATATAAGCCAGTTGCTAGTCCAACTGAGAGCGAGGTGGAGAGGACCTGTTTATTCATTTCCACCTTCAAGAAAGTGGCTCCCCGGCTTGGACTCGAACCAAGAACCCTCCGGTTAACAGCCGAATGCTCTGCCAATTGAGCTACCGAGGAATGGCCCTGCGGGCCTAGGAAAGATTAGCAGATTTAGAGCTAGTTCATAAGAGAACGGCGCTCGGCCTCTAAGTCGACCAACTGTCGCTGAATTGCAGCCTTTTGCTCATCACTACCGCCCAATTCAGCTCGCCTTAGTGCCGCAAGCAAATCAGTCTTCTCTCGGTCTAGTGCCCTAATCATCGCAGAGCTGACTATGCCCTGGCTGTATTTGCCAAGCTCAGCTTCGCTCTTGAGTGGCAGCGGCGCTAATGCAAGCTCCCTAATCACAGACTGAAGCTCCTGCGGTGCAACAGATGCAATCAGGTTGGCAAAACTTGAATCATTTAGCTGCTCGGAATTCTCTAGAACTAAATCAAGCAGCGCTTTGTAGCTAGGAGTAGCGATACCGGCCGCTTGCATCCTGCGCAATTGGTGAGTAGAAAAAGCCGAGGGATTCTGAAGTAAAACCTGCATAATCTGTGTTTCTAACTTATCGACCGGAGCATTTGAAACCGGAAGAGCGTCAGATGTTCTAAGCGACTCTACTCTCTCTCTAGTCGCCTGATTCTTGTTGCCGCCAACCATGTTCGCCACATCTGCGACGTCTAATGAAACCCATTCCGCCAGCATGCGAATGTAGCCGGAGCGCAAAGCTGGGTCCACAATCTCGGCAACAACAGGTGCAGCAGCGCGCGCTGCCGCCACACGACTATCAATACCGTCCAGAGAAAACTGGCTTAGTCGATGCTGGATGACAAACTCAAACAGGGGTTTGCGGTTCTTGAGCATCTCGACCACTGCCGAGTCACCTTGCTGCTGCCTCAAATCCGATGGATCAAGCCCAGCTGGACCACTGGCCACAAAGGTAAGGGCATTGAACTTGTTGGCGTCTCCGTAAACTTTGAGCGCAGCTTTCTCTCCAGCAGCATCCGGGTCAAAAGTGAAAACAACAGAAGCTGGCTCAGTGGATTGACCGAGTAAACGGTTGATTAGCTTGATGTGCTCTTCGCCGAAAGCTGTTCCACAAGTTGCAACTGCTGTCTTCTCCCCCGCCAGGTGGCAAGCCATCACGTCGGTGTATCCCTCAACCACAATTACTTGGCGCTTGGTGACTATTTCTTTTCTAGCAAGATCAAGTCCATACAGCACAGTTGACTTGTGATAAACCGGAGTCTCGGGCGTATTGAGATACTTTGGGCCTTGATCGTCTTGATACAACTTTCTTGCGCCAAAACCAACTACCTGTGAATTGGCATCGCGGATGGGCCAAAGAACTCGACCCCGGAAGCGATCGTAGTAACCCTTCTCGCCCTTTGATAAAAGTCCTGCAAGAGCCTGGTCCTCTAGTTTGTAGCCAAGCTCAACCAAATGATTTGAAAGATTTTGCCAGCCCTTTGGAGCGTAACCGACTTGAAAATCGGCAATACTCTCAAGTTCAAACCCTCGTGCCACTAAAAAGTCTCTAGCGGCTTGGCCTTCTTCCGAGTTCAGTTGCGACTGAAAGAAGTCACTTGCTGCCTTATTTATGCTGAGCAGTAGGTTGCGATTGGAACTCTCTCGCTCCCCCTCCTCATAGGTCAACTGATAGCCAGTTCTTTCGGCCAGCTTCTCGACAGCTTCGCTAAATCCGATTTTGTCCATTTCCTGGATGAACTTGAATGCGTCGCCGCCCACTCCGCAACCGAAGCAGTGATAGAAGGCAGGATTTGAACGGACATGAAAGCTTGGTGTTTTTTCACCATGAAACGGGCAAAGCCCCTTGAAAGAACCTGGGCCTGCAGGTTTTAGGGCGATGTAGGAACCGATCAAGTCGACGATGTCAACTCGGTCCTTTAGCTGTTCAATGTCAGACTGCTTCACCCGCGGCATATCAGAATCCTATGCTCGCAGCTCAGAGTGCAATGCAATAGCAGCTGGATCGGTCAAAGATGCCACCGCATCCACTACCGCACGATGCTTTTGCGCTTCATCCTTGGCTGCATCCCAGGCGGCCTTGGCAACGGGATCTAGGTGCTTCCCAGAACTGCTTAGCAGCTCGTTGGCAAGCTCAATCAAGAGCTCGCGCTGGCTTTCGTAATAAGGCTGACGCTCATCTGTAGTCATCACCTGTGATGCCACGAGCCCCTTCAATACCGCAATTTCACTGCGCACCTCTGACGGAACAATCAGTGAAGCTTTGTAGCGAGCTATGTTTGGCTGAGTGCTGGAAGCCCTGACTGCTTGAATAGTTCTCATAACAAATGAACCAATCAAATCACTCGTCAAATTCTTTAGTTTTGCAAGGTCCTTAGGCGTTTGATCAAATGAGAGCAGCCAGTTTTCATTAGAGCGCAGATTCGAAAGTGCCTGCTCTAACTGTGATTGGGTGAGGTTGCCACCTTCCCACTTGCCGATTTCCTCAATAAGACTTGGTTCCGCGGCCGGGTCATTTAGTAGTTTCGGGTCGATTAGCCCCTCCACGATTGCATCCTCGAAGTCATGAATGGAATAGGCGACATCATCTGCAAGGTCCATGATTTGGGCTTCGATGCACTTAACACCCTCTGGGGCCGACAGCCTCATCCACTCAAATACCTCTTGGTCGTCTTCATAGACACCGAACTTGACGTGGTTACCAAACTTAGCCGCATCTTTGAGTCGCCAAGGATATTTAGTTGAGGCATCAAGTGCCGCCCGAGTGAGATTGAGTCCACGAGAGATCGAATTCTCATCCAGAATTTTGGTTTCAAGGCGAGTCAGGATTCGAAAAGTTTGGGCATTGCCTTCAAATCCACCAATGTCAGCTGCCCAAAGGTTGAGTGCGCTCTCACCGTTATGCCCGAACGGTGGATGCCCGATGTCGTGCGCAAGGCAGGCAGTGTCTACCAGATCGGGATTTACCCCAAGCGCAACCGCTAGCTCTCGTCCGACCTGAGCAACTTCTAGTGAGTGAGTCAAACGTGTTCGTGCAAAAGCCTTTGAGCTGGGTGACAGGACTTGGGTTTTAGCGGAAAGCTTTCTAAAGGAAGATGAGTGCAAAACTCTCGCTCGATCACGCGCAAATTCACCTCTACCTTGCGTCTTTGACAAAGGCTGTTCAACAAACCTTTCTCGATCAAAGGCTTCGTATCCCGGCTCAAATTCGCTCCGCATCATGCGCCACCCGAAACTGATAGCTCAGCCAGTTGTAGTTGTGTTCGGTGGTCTTCACTGAGGGAACGCGAAGCTAACCAGTTCTCTGGAAGTGCGCAGCTCTTGGCGCTGCCCAGTCTTCCTCTTGGGCCCTCGGCTTCTTCTTGTGGATAGGGCAACTCTCTATCAATTGAAGAAAGAAGTTGTTGAATTTCACCGAGCGAGTTGGCAAGTGCCAGGGCAGCTCTGAACTCTCCCCCCACTGGGTAGCCTTTGAAATACCAAGCGACGTGCTTTCTAATGTCTCGACAGGCACGGCCCTCATCGTCAAAGAATTCAGTTAGCAGTTCAGCGTGCCGGTAAAAAGCATCGGCAACCTCGCCAAGATTTGGAGCTGCTTTAGTTGTTGGTTGAGAGTTTCCAGATAAATAACTTGAAATAGCTCTCTCTAAATCACCGAACAACCAAGGCCTTCCGAGGCAACCTCTTCCGACTACAACGCCGTCAACGCCGGTCTGTTTCATCATCTCAACAGCATCTTCGGCTGACCAAATGTCACCATTTCCAAGCACCTGAGTGTCAGGTAGAGACTCTCTGAGTTTTGTAATGGCCGACCAGTCTGCTTTGCCTGAGTAGTAGTCCTCGGCAGTTCTGGCATGCAAAGCAACCGCCACAACACCGGCATCCCTGGCAGCTTTGCCAGCATCCAGATAAGTCAAATGATCCCGATCAATTCCCTTGCGCATCTTCACGCTAACGGGAACATCACCCGCAGCCTTGACGGCGGACTGAACAATGGCCGAGAACAAATCTGACTTCCAAGGCAGGGCTGCCCCTCCGCCTTTTCTAGTTACTTTCGGAACTGGGCAACCGAAGTTGAGATCTATGTGGTCCGCCCGGTCCTCATCCACCAGCATCTTGACAGCTTCACCGATTGTTTTTGGCTCGACGCCATACAGCTGAATGGATCGAATCTGCTCGGATGGATGATGTTTGATAAGTCGCATTGATTCAGGAGTTCGCTCAACCAGTGCACGAGAAGTAATCATTTCGGAAATGAACAACCCGCCACCGTGCTCGCGACAGAGCCTTCGGAAGGCGGTGTTGGTAATTCCAGCCATCGGAGCCAGCACGACTGGCACTTCAATTCTGTGCTTGCCGTATTGAAGAGCCAACTAGCCCAGCAACCTCTCTGCCAAGAAAGACTTGATTTGCCCTAGAGAAACTCTCTCTTGCTGCATTGAATCTCGATGACGAATCGTGACTGCCTGATCCGTCAGAGTGTCAAAGTCAACCGTGATACAAAACGGCGTTCCAATTTCATCTTGCCGGCGATAGCGTCTTCCAATTGCACCAGAATCGTCATAGTCAACGTTCCAGTTCTTTCGAAGATCAGCCGCAAGGTTGGAGGCAATTGGATTAAGTTCTTCATTTCTGCTCAGTGGCAAGACAGCAGCCTTGACCGGTGCCAGGCGAGCGTCTAGGCGGAGCACGGTTCTAGTGTCCATGCCCCCCTTGGTGTTAGGAGCCTGGTCCTCGTGATAGCTATCAACCAAAAACGCCATGAGTGATCGAGTGAGACCTGCCGCAGGCTCGATTACAAATGGAGTCCAACGCTTTTCCTCAGTTGGGTCGAAGTAGCTTAGATCCACACCGCTGTGTTCGGAGTGAGTTTTCAGATCAAAGTCAGTTCGATTTGCAATTCCTTCAAGTTCACCGAATTCGCTCCCCTGGAATCCAAAGCGGTATTCGATGTCAACTGTTCGCTTTGAGTAGTGCGAAAGCTTCTCTTTCGGGTGCTCAAACAGTCGCAGATTATCGGGGCTAATTCCCAAATTGATGTACCAGTTGTAGCGCTCCTGGATCCAATACTCGTGCCACTGCTCGTCTTCACCAGGCTTGACAAAGAACTCCATTTCCATCTGCTCGAATTCACGAGTTCTGAAAATAAAGTTTCCAGGGGTGATTTCGTTTCGGAAGCTCTTTCCCATCTGGCCAATTCCAAATGGCGGCTTCATTCTGGCTGCATTTAGAACATTGTTAAAATTTACGAAAATTCCCTGGGCGGTTTCTGGACGCAGATAGTGCAGACCAGATTCATCCTCAACCGGTCCGAGAGAAGTCTTTAGTAGTCCATTGAAGTTCTTTGGCTCGGTCCAGATGTCTTTGTTGCCACAGTTCGGGCATGGGACTTCGGCTAGAGAGCTTGGTGCTCGACCTTTCTTTTCCTCAAATGCCTCTTCGAGGTGATCCGCTCGAAAGCGTTTGTGACAGCTGGTGCACTCAATCAATGGATCGACAAAAGCCTCCACGTGACCGGAAGCTTCCCAAACTCGCTTTGGAAGAATAATTGAGCTATCAAGTCCCACCACATCTTCGCGACCGGAAACCATCGATTGCCACCACTGGCGCTTAATGTTTTCCTTCAGCTCCACCCCAAGCGGACCGTAGTCCCAGGCCGAGCGAGAACCACCATAGATTTCACCAGCTTGGAAGACAAAGCCTCTGCGCTTGGCTAGCGATATAACGGCGTCGAGCTTCTGGGTAGACATGAACCAACCTCTGGATGGAAAACGCTAGTTTATCGGCCTATCTTCAGCCTTGCCGAACCTGCGCTCGCGGCCCTGCAGAATCGAAATGGCCTCCCAGAGCGTCTCTCGGGTGAAATCGGGCCAGAGCTTATCCATAAAGACCATTTCGGCATAACTGGATTCCCAGAGCAGGAAGTTACTGAGCCTCATCTCGCCGCTGCTTCGAAGGAACAGATCGACATCAGGCATGTTTGGGATGTAAAGCTGTTTGGCGAATTTGGATTCGGTGACTTTGCCGCTGAATTCACCAGCCATCGCTTTGTCAACCAAGGCTTGGGCAGCATCCAAAATTTCCTGACGTCCGCCGTAATTGACGGCCATGTTCAAAACCAGGCCTTTGTTCTTAGCGGTCAGCTTTTCTGTCTCTTTCAGTTCCTTCAAAACCGAAGGCCAGAGTTTTGCCTCTCGTCCAGTCCAGCGAATTCTTACGCCCCACTCCATCAGCAAATCTCGGCGAGCTCTGAGGGTTTCGATGTTGTAGTTCATGAGGAACTTAACTTCTTCGGGCGAGCGCTTCCAATTCTCGGTTGAAAACGCAAAAGCTGTGAGCTGTTTTACCCCGACCTCAATAGCGCCAGCCACTACTTCTAGTAGTGCAATTTCTCCAGCCTTGTGACCTTCTGTGCGCTTTAGTCCTCTTTGATTTGCCCAGCGACCATTGCCGTCCATGACAATTGCGATGTGGTTTGGAACCTCCTTAAATTTCGGAGGTTTCCGCTTTGGGTCAAATAACCTCAAGATCTCTCCACAAAATTCATTGATCTCAAACCGCGCTCGAGCTGCCACTGAGTGTAGCCAGCGATTGAACCGCTGACGCCTTTCCTGACTGAATCTGAGACTTTTGCAACTTCTTCCCAATTTCCAGAAAGAAGATTCGTCATGTGAGTAATCCCAGCCTTACCTAAAACAATTGAGCCTGGTATTGAGCAGCTTTGGCAAGTTACCGCTCCTGTTTGAACAGAGAAAGATGTGGGCTCCTGCCCACAGCTTACGCATTCAGTCAGAGTTGGAACCCAACCTGACAGCGACAAGGCTCTGAGCAAATACGAGTCAAGAATTTGATCTGGTTCAATCTCTGTCTGGGCCAGGGATCTAAGGGCGCCCACGACCAGCAAATAATGTTTCTCGCTAGATACTTCTCGCGTTAGGCGCTCTGCTGCTTCAACAATTGCTGAGCCAATTGTGTAGCGCTGATAGTCCTCGATTATGTACGTTCCATAGCTTGCAAGCTGTTCAGCTTGAGTTACGGTATCGAGGTTTTTTCCTTCGTAAAGCTGCACATCAACAACAGTGAATGGCTCGAGTCTTCCGCCAAAGCGGCTGGTGGTTTTTCTAATACCTTTAGCAACTGCGCGAATTTGACCGTGCTGACGGGTCAGCAAAGTGAGAATGCGATCTACTTCGCCCAATTTATGGGTTCTTAGAACGACCGCTTCATCTCGGTAGTTGGGCACCTGACTAGTATTCCAGCGCTAATTAGCCTTCGCTGGAACGGCGAGCCGTAGAGCACGGTTCACGGCGCTAATTATGGCCTTCAGCGAGGCAACCGCTATATCGCCATCGATTCCGACTCCCCAAAGAACTTTGTTTCCAACCTCTAGCTCGACATATGCGGCGGCATTGGCATCGCCACCGGAGCTCATGGTGTGCTCAATGTAATCAAGCAACCTAATCTTGACTCCCTGCTGGGCAAGCACATCAATGAATGCAGAAATTGGACCATTACCCTGTCCAATCGCTGAAAGCTCCCCTGCGCCATCGCGCAAGACAATGTCAATCTTGACGATTCCATCCATTTCGCTCTCGCTTTTTAGTCGGCGAAGTTCGAATCGTCCCCACTTGAGCTCGTCTACCTTGGCCGGAAGGTACTCGTCTTGGAAAATATCCCATAGCTGCTCTGACGAAACTTCTCCGCCAAGACTGTCGGTGTGGGACTGTACAACCTTTGAAAACTCAATCTGCAGTCTTCTGGGCAGATCAAGCTTGTGATCTGCCTTCATTAGGTATGCAACTCCACCCTTACCAGATTGGGAATTGACTCTGATAACAGCCTCATAGCTGCGACCAACATCCTTGGGATCAATAGGAAGGTATGGAACTGCCCAGGTGAATTCGGCTACCGCCTTGCCAGCCGCCTTTGCATCTTTCTCAAGGTGCTCAAAACCCTTCTTGATGGCATCTTGGTGGCTGCCGGAGAAAGCTGTGTAAACCAGGTCACCGCCATATGGACTTCTTTCGTGGACGGGCAGCTGGTTACAGAACTCAACGGTTCGCTTGATCTCATCAATGTTGCTGAAGTCGATCATTGGGTCAATGCCTTGGCTGAACAGATTCAGTCCCAATGTAATCAGGTCAACATTTCCAGTTCGCTCACCGTTTCCGAATAGGCAGCCTTCAATGCGGTCGGCGCCAGCCATGTAACCAAGCTCGGCTGCAGCAACTGCGGTTCCTCGGTCGTTGTGAGGGTGCAGAGAAAGTATCACTGAGTCTCTTGGATGCAATCTTTGTGACATCCATTCGATACTGTCCGCGTAAACATTTGGTGTGATCATCTCGACGGTAGCGGGAAGATTGATAATCATCTTCTTTTCCGGAGTCGGCTTGATTACATCAATCACCGCATTGCAAACCTCCAGAGCAAACTCTAATTCGGTTCCTGTGTAAGACTCTGGAGAGTACTCGTAGTAGACGTTGGTTTCAGGAAGAGTAGATTCCAAGGACAAACACAATTGGGCTGCATCGGTAGCTATCTTCTTGATGCCCTCTTTGTCCTGCCCAAAGACCACTCTTCTTTGAAGCACTGAAGTGGAGTTGTAGAAGTGCACAATTGCATTCTTTGCCCCCTTCAATGATTCATAAGTTCGCTCGATCAAATGATCGCGAGACTGGGTTAATACTTGAATTGTTACGTCATCCGGAATCAGGTTCTGCTCAATTAGCAGACGCACAAAGTCAAAGTCTGTTTGAGACGCTGACGGGAAGCCGACCTCGATTTCCTTGTAACCCATGCGAACCAGCAGCTTGAACATTTCTAGCTTGCGCTCTGGGCTCATTGGATCAATCAAAGCTTGGTTGCCATCTCGCAAATCAACTGCGCACCAGCGAGGTGCTTTGGTGATGCGCTTAGTTGGCCAGGTTCTCTCTGCCAGGTCAATTTTTATTTGTTCATGAAATGGCGTATAACGTTGATACGGCATCTTGGATGGTTGTTGTTTGTCTTTCATTCTCTCTGCTCCTGAAAAATTGGAATTGGCCGCAAGTGGGCTCCGCGACGAGAATGGGCCGGAGGTTAGGCCTCGTCGCGGCCGCTAAGCAGGAGAGCGAAACGCATTGGCGCAAGGCTACCACTGACCAGAAAACTTCGCTAGAAGCCCATCTTCTCGAGTTTCTTAGGGTCTTGTTGCCAATTGGCGGCAACTTTGACCTGCAGGGAGAGAAATATTTGCTCGCCTAGCTTCTCTTCGATGGAGCGCCTTGCATCCGTTCCAATCGACTTTAGAAGGGCACCGCCCTTGCCGATGAGGATGCCTTTTTGACTATCGCGCTCTACCCACATACTGGCAAAAATTTTCTTTTCTTCGTAGTTAATCTCATCAACTGTGACGGCCAGGGAGTGTGGAAGCTCCTCCCTGAGTCTTTCTAGGGCAGCTTCTCGAATTAGTTCACAAATCCAGTCTTCGAAGTTTTCATCTGTTAGAGCATCGTCCGGATAAAGCTTCGGTCCTTCTGGAATGCTCTGTAGGAGCAAATCGAGCAGCGTCTGCATCTGATTTCCCCTTAGGGCTGAGACTGGAATGATTTCGTCCCAGTTTGCAGCTTGGGATAGTTCTAGCAAATGCTCGGCAGTTTGCTTTTTATCAGCCAGTTCCTCTTTGGTGACAATCGCAAACTTTTTGGGTCTTGAATACTTCATGATTTCACCAATGATCATCTGATCACCGGGACCCAATTTTTCATTAGCAGGAGTGCAAAAACAAATCACATCGACTTCAGTCAAGGTTTCTTCAACCACGTTGTTCAGACGCTTGCCCAAAAGGGTCTTTGGCTTATGGAAACCAGGAGTATCGACGAAAATAATCTGTCCGTTTTCGTCTGTGCGTATCCCACGAATTGCCTTGCGCGTGGTTTGAGGCCTGGACGAAGTAATGGCAACCTTGGAGCCGACAAGGGCATTGGTGAGCGTTGACTTACCCACATTTGGTCTTCCCACGAAAGCGACAAAGCCGCTTCTGAAATTAGTCATTCACCGGCAGCTTTCTTACTCGGATGGAAAGTATTCGTCCTCGACGAGCATCCACCCTTTCGGCAGTAAGTTCAAGACCCAAAATTTCGACGACTTCACCGCCAGTTGGAAGATGTCCGGTTGCCTTTGTTAGGAGCCCTCCGATTGTGTCGACGTCTTCGTCCTCCAGCTCCATGTCGCAATGCTCGGCCATCTCATCAAGTGTTATGCGCGGGCTAACACGATAAAGATCTTCGCCCAGTGGTTCTATGCCAGTTGTTTCCCGGTCATACTCATCGGTAATCTCACCCACGAGTTCCTCTATGAGATCTTCAATTGTTACAAGCCCTGCGACTCCTCCATACTCGTCGGCGATGATTGCCATCTGGGTTCGGCTGGTTTGCATTTCCTGCAGAAGATCCGAAACAATTTTGGTCTCTGGAACAAAGAATGCCTCGCGGGCAGCTTCTGATGCGATCTTGGTTTGCAATAGCCCCGGGTCCTGCTGAACAATGCGAGCTATGTCCTTTAGGTAGAGAACGCCTTTAATATCGTCAACGTCTTCGCCCACCACTGGAAGCCTGGAATACCCAGATGAGACGAAAATTGATAGTGCCTTTTCTAAACTGACTTCTCCATCGACAACCTCAACATCAACTCTTGGGACCATGATCTCTCTGACCAAGGTCTCGGAGAATTCCTCCACGGAATCAAGCAGTTCCTGCTCATACTCTTCGACTACCTCGGGTGCCCGCAGGCGAAGCGGCTGGGCTAGTCGGGCCCATCCTGAAACAAGGCCTGACATTCTCTCGGCGAGGGAAATTCCGATACCCAGCCGGCCGAAGAACCTTCCAGCAAGTTGCTGTACAAACCAGATAGCAGGCAGCCCAATAGCGATGATTACCGTCCATACCCGGTCAGGGCTGGACAGGATCAAGGCAACGAAGCCCGCGATAAAGAACAAAAACCTGGCGATGGAAAGTGATCCAGCACGCAAGTCTTCCTGGATCTCCAGCTGAGTTTGCACGGTTGCCAACAGCAGGGTAACCAGGAGTACAGCTAGGAGGACCGATGCTTCAAATATTCCGGCCACTATTGAATCCCTCTAGCAAGCTTTTTTGGAGCCTGAACATTTCTCTTTCTTCATCCGGTTCGGCGTGATCAAAACCAAGCAGGTGCAGCATTCCATGGGTCAACAAAAGATTGATCTCATCCATAGTTGAATGCCCAGCCGCCTGAGCTTGGAGACTTGCAACTTGCGGGCAAATTACGACATCACCTAGGACGCCCTCTGGCATTGGTCCGTCCTCAGCACCTGGTCGCAACTCATCCATTGGGAAGCTCAGAACATCGGTCGGACCAGGTTCATCCATCCATTGCACATGCAGGTCACTCATGGGTTTTTCATTCACAAATATGATTCCTAAGTCAACCATTGGGTGAAGTTTGAGTTGTTCAATCACGTACTCGGCCACTGAGCGAACAGTCTTGAGGTCTACCTCAACATCGCTCTCATTATTGATCTCAATGGTCACTTTTGACCCGCTTTTTCGTATGCATCAACAATCCTGGTCACCAGCTCGTGACGAACCACATCTTTGCTCGTAAGCCTGGCGATGTGGAGGTCTTTGACATCCTTCAGAATTTTCGTTGCAACATCGAGTCCAGATTTTCCTGTTGGCAAATCAACCTGAGTCGCATCGCCAGTGACGACCATCTTGGAACCGAAACCGAGCCTTGTAAGAAACATTTTCATCTGCTCGGCGGTGGTATTTTGTGCCTCATCCAAGATTATGAAGCTGTCATTCAAAGTTCTGCCGCGCATGTAGGCGAGTGGCGCAACTTCAATTACGCCTGACTCCATGAGCTTGGTGGTGGCTTCTGGTTCGAGCATTTCTTGCAGCGCGTCAAAAAGCGGGCGTAGGTATGGATCGATTTTTTCACTCAGGGTTCCTGGCAGAAAGCCAAGCCTCTCGCCTGCCTCGACAGCTGGACGGGTCAGAATGATTCTTGAGACCTGTTTGTTGTAGAGAGCCGCAACGGCCTTCGCAACTGCGAGGTAAGTCTTTCCGGTACCAGCAGGGCCTATCCCAAAAGTTATGGTGTGCTTATCAATCGCGTCCAGATAAGTCTTTTGACCTACCGTCTTTGCACGAACAACCTTGTTTGGAGTCTTGATGGCGCCCTCAGCCAAAACCTTTGTTGGATCATTGCTAGCACCAACAATGTTGGCCGTCTCCGCTACGAGTCGATCATCCAAAGCGATGCCTTGCTTAATTAGTTCGGTTAGCTGAAGCAAGGTCTGCTTAATCTTTTCAAGATCTTTATTCTCGCCCTCCAGGCTGAATTGATGCCCGCGGTTATGAATTGAGACATCAGGAAATAGCTCCTCAAGTTTTCTCAATAGTCTGTCTTGGCTGCCTAACAGCTCAACCAGTGGAACAGGAGGGATTTCAAAGCTTAGCTTCGCCACTAAACCGCCCGGCCCGACAAGATGTGCGCGTGAGTGTGGAAAACAGTCTGACCTTCTTTTTCACCCGAATTGAACTGAAGCCGGAACTGGCCGTCTGTGAATTTGGCGGCAACTTCTCGAATTAGTTCAAATAGGCCTGATAGTTCAATGCTATCTGTGACAGAGGTGATGTTTTGGGTGTGAGTTCTTGGCACAACCAGTAAGTGAACCTTTGCTAGTGGATTGATGTCTCGAAATGCAATCGCGACATCGTTTTCAGCAATTATTTCCGTGCCGAATTTCCCAGCCACAATGTTGCAAAAAATGCAGTCCACTATTCCTCCACCTCAATACTAGACATTTACCAAGTTTGGAGTTTGGTCAATATTGCTGCAACTGCCGCCGGACCAGCAGTTGAGGTTCGCATTATTGCGTTGCCTAAGCGCATTGGGATAAAGCCGGCCGCTTTGAGTTGCTCGATTTCCCTCTCGGTGATTCCTCCCTCGGGTCCCACCACCAATGTGATTTCGTCGGATGACGGCAGTGAGAGAAGGCTTTCCTTTGACCTCGGGTCGAGTATCACTCCCACGCCCTGCGGCATAAGTTCCGAAGTTCTTTGGACCTTGTTTACTTCCGGCAAGTGAGCCCGCTGGCTCTGCTTCATTGCTGATATTGCAATCTCTTGCCAACGAGTTTGACCCTTTGCTTCCTTACCAGTCCAATCAACAATGGACAGCTCAGCCTGCCAGGGAGTGATTGAGATTACGCCTAATTCAACGCAGGCCTGCAATGCCATCTCATCACGATCGCCCTTTGCGAGAGCTTGAACTAAGTGGATTCTTGGATTTGGCGCGGGCTGTGAATTCTCTTCAAGCACATTAAGTTCGCCTGATTTTGGATCTACCGTGTCGCAGATAAACACATCGCCTGTTCCATTTGTGACAGCTACTCTTTCTCCAACCCGAATTCTCAAACTTTTGAAATGGTCAAGCTCGGATTTTGCAATTGCATTCGAATCTTTCGAGAAGCTTGGATCAAAAAACCAGTGCATTAGAATCTGCCCCGTGCTTTGCGGGTGGCAAGTCGCGGTTTTTCATCGGCTACGAGATCTCGCAACTTCTTAAACAAGTCTTTTTGCTTTGAATCCAATCTTTGCGGCGTAAGGACCCGGATCTGAATTCGCAAGTCTCCTCGGCCCTTTCCTCGAAGTCGGTGAGAACCGAGGCCCTTTAGGGTAATTAGGTCTCCGTGCTGAGCGCCTGCCTCAATTTTGATTTTGGTCGGGCCATCCAAGGTTTCAATCTCTAACTCAGTTCCAAGCGCTGCATCAGTGACAGGGACTTCAAGGACGGCCGTCAAGTCATCTGCCTCACGACCAAAAACAGAGTGTGGAGTGACAGAGATTTCCAAGTAAATATCACCGGCTGGTCCACCGGCAAAACCGACCTCCCCCTGGCCAGGGAGATGCAATCGCAGACCGTCGCTCACACCAGCTGGGATTTCCAATTCGAGCTCACGCTTGGCCCGAATTCTCCCCTGCCCACGGCAGTCGGGGCAAGGATTAGGAACTGTCTGCCCACTGCCTCGGCAAACATTGCAGGTTGTCGTGGTGACCATAACTCCCATAAACGATTGAACCTGACGCTGAACTTGTCCACTTCCTCGGCAAACATCGCAAGTCTTGATTGAAGTACCAGCTTTGATTCCGGAGTTATTGCAGCCGTCGCAACCAATTGCAGTATCAATTGTTAGAACTTTGGTCGCGCCGAAGATCGCTTCGGCCAGATCTAGTTGCACGTGCAGGAGTGCATCTTCCCCGCGCTGTGCTCTCGATCTTGGGCCACGTTGACCGCCTCCGAAGAAGCTTTCAAATATGTCGCCAAAACCAAAAGCCGCATCACCTTGGTCATATTGAGCCCTGGACTGCGGGTCAGAGAGAACTTCGTACGCATGTGTCACATGCTTGAATCGTTCTTGCGCATCAGGTGATGGATTGACATCTGGGTGCAGCTCTCGAGCAAGTTTGCGATAGGCCTTCTTTATTTCATCCTGGGTGGCATTGCGAGCAACACCCAACACCTCATAGTGATCGCTCAAGAATTGGTCTCCAATAACTTAGTGAGGTATCTGGCAACAGCTCTAACCGAGGAAATGTTTGCTGAGTAATCCATTCGAGTTGGTCCTAGAACACCTAACTTGGCAACTTCGGTTCCCCTAGATTCGTATCCGGTAGCGACCAAACTTGTCTTGGATAGACCCTCCACGCCTAGTTCAGTTCCAATTCTCAACGCGACTCCGTGCTGGTCGGCTCTAAGTTCATCCAATAAACGCAAGAGAACAACTTGCTCTTCAATTGCCTCCAAAACCCTGGAAAGCTCACCCGAGAACTCCTCGTCTCGCTTGGCCAGGTTTGCTGCTCCGCTCACCACTAACTTTTCTTGGCGATTTTCCTGAACCAGCGATAGCAAGGCATCAATCATTCGCTCCACGAAAACCCTGCGCTGAGGAGAGAATTCAGCTGAAAGCTTCCCAAGTTTTGATTGCACGGCTGATAGCTGAGTCCCTGCGAGCATGCCATTTAGGCGACCTCTCAGCTCCTGAATAAGCTCATCGTCGATTGCACTTTCACTTTCAACCTGTAGCTGCTGCACCCGACCTGAGTCGGCAATCAACATCAGCAGGCATCGATTTTCGCTCAGCGGAATTAGCTCGATGTGTCGAACTGAGGATTTCCCTAGCGAAGGGTACTGAACCACCGCAAGCGCATTAGTGAGCTGGGCTAGTGCTCTAGCAGTCCTTTCAACAACGTCGTCGAGATCGTTTGCATCAGTTAGAAAGCTTTCAATTGCTGATCTTTCAGCATTTGAAAGTGGCTTAACTTCGCTTAGTCGATCGACAAAGAGTCGATAACCCTTTTCAGTTGGAATGCGCCCCGAAGATGTGTGAGGAGCGGTGATAAGTTGCTCCTCCTCCAGCAGCGCCATGTCGTTGCGGATTGTCGCTGCGGAAACGCCTAGCGGGTGGCGGTCAAGTAGAGCCTTAGATCCCACTGGCTGGTTGGAGGTAATGAAGTCTTGAACAATGGCTCGCAAGACCTCAAGCGAACGCTCTGGAATCATTGGCACTCACCTACCTAGAGTGCCAATTCTAGACAATCTGTTGAGCTATTGCAGAAAATCTACAACTAGCCGGTCAACCAGTAACCGACCCGCTTTGGTTGGCAAAAGTCGATCCTGCTCCATAGTCAAGGTGCCGGCCGAAATTTGCTGTGCAATCTTTACTGGGTCAACCCCAAGTTTCGCGGGCAAGTCTCTCGAAACTCCATACTTCGTCCTCAGACTAAGCATGAGCTCTTCCTCCAGCTGTTGGCGCTCTGAGAGTTTTTCTATGCCAGCAGCTGGAGAGCCTTCGGTCAAAGATTGCTGGTAGCGGGCAGGGTGTTTCTGATTCCAGAATCGGTTCCCATCAATATGGGAATGCGCACCGGGACCATAACCCCACCAATTCTTGGATTGCCAGTAAGCAAGATTGTGCTTTGCTACTTCGCCAAAATTTGAAACTTCATACCACTGCAGCCCATGGTCCTCGAATTGATCTGCCGCCCATTCATATTTGTCGGCGTTTAGATCTTCATTTACTTCCGCAATCTCGCCGCGACTAATTTGTCTGGCTAGCTTGGTTCCAGGTTCGACTATTAGCGAATAGGCAGAGATGTGGTCTGTTTTCAATTCAAGAGCCTGCTCGACTGTTTTCTTCCAGGACTCTAATGATTCACCAGGTGCCCCAAAAATTAAATCAATCGAAGTTCGAAATCCGAGGCTTTTTGCTGACTCGACGGCGGAGCTCACAAGATCTTTATTGTGCTGGCGGTCCAAAACTGACAAGACACTTTCGTCAAAACTCTGCACTCCAATTGACACCCGATTCACGCCTGCTTCTCGCAGTGCTTCAAGTTGCTGAGGTGATGTCGACTCCGGATTTGCCTCCAAAGTTATCTCGCAATCTGGCGCCAAGCCAAAGCTCTGTTCTAGCTGATGCAGGATCGCCTGAATCTGGGCAGGAGAGAAAAGAGACGGAGTGCCGCCGCCAAAAAAGATTGAACTCAAGGGCGGTTGTGACAAGTTGGATGTGTCGAGAACTTTCCTGCTGAATTCAATTTCTTGAATTAGCGGGATGTGAAAATCAGTGAGGGCAACCCCTGGCATCTCCTGTTGGGTGTAGGTATTGAAGTCACAGTAGCCGCAACGAACCGTGCAAAAAGGAATGTGAACGTAGGCGTGAAATGTGCCACTGGGCACTCTTTGTGGTCGAAGAACGTTGTCCTCCGGCCACTTTTCACCAATCGGCAGCGGTCCGGCCACCTATTTCTTGCCGGCCTTTTCTTCTGTGCTAAGAGCTGCGATAAAAGCCTCCTGCGGAACTTCAACTCGTCCGACCATCTTCATTCGCTTCTTGCCTTCTTTTTGCTTTTCGAGCAGCTTGCGCTTTCTCGTGATGTCACCGCCGTAACACTTAGCTAAAACGTCCTTGCGAATCGCACGAATAGTTTCGCGGGCAATCACTCTAGATCCGATAGCAGCCTGAATTGGCACTTCAAACTGTTGTCTTGGAATTAGCTCGCGCAGCTTGGTGGCAATTCGAACACCATGTGCATAGGCCTTATCTTTGTGAACAATTGCTGAAAAGGCATCTACTCGCTCGCCCTGCAGCAGCAGATCAACCCTCACCAGCTCCCCTGGTGCAAAGCCATCGTCCTCGTAATCAAGTGAGGCATATCCTTGGGTCTTGCTCTTTAGCTGATCGAAGAAGTCAAAGACAATCTCGGCCAGAGGGAGTCGATAGCGCAGCTGAACTCGATCTTCGCCAAGGTATTGCATGTCAATCATGGTGCCGCGTTTGGTCTGACAAAGCTCCATGATGGTTCCGACGTAGTCCTTAGGAGTGAGCAGCGTTGCCCGAACCATCGGCTCCTGCACCTCTTTAACCTTGCCGTCTGGGTATTCAGAGGGGTTTGTCACAACCATCTCAGTGCCATCTTCTTTGGTCACGTTATAAACAACCGACGGGCTGGTCGCGATCAGACTGAGATTGAATTCTCTCTCTAGTCGCTCTGTGATGATTTCCAGATGTAGCAAACCTAGGAATCCACAGCGGAATCCAAAGCCCAAGGCTGCAGAAGTCTCCGGCTCGTAAACCAACGAAGCATCGGAGAGGCGAAGCTTGTCTAGCGCCTCGCGCAGATTTGGATAATCGCTGCCATCAATTGGATAGATCCCAGAAAAAACCATTGGCTTTGGCTCTGAGTAACCCTTAAGCGGCGTCTGAGCTGGAAGTCGTTTGGTTGTGACGGTGTCTCCAACTTTGGACTGGCGAACATCTTTCACGCCTGTAATCAGATATCCCACCTCACCTACCGCTAAGCCTTTGCTTGGTTTTGGTTCGGGAGAGATTACGCCAATCTCTAGAAGTTCATGGACGGCTTTGGTTGACATCATCTGAATCTCTTCACGCGGATTCAGTTTTCCGTCGACCATTCGGACGTAAGTGACAACTCCTCGATAAGAGTCATAAACAGAGTCAAAAATCATTGCCCGAGCCGGAGCGTTCGGATCTCCAACCGGTGCTGGCACGCGCTGCACAATCAGATTCATGAGTTCTTTTACGCCCTGACCGGTCTTGCCCGACACTCGAAGGCAGTCTTCTGGCGAGCCGCCGATTAGGCTCGCCAGTTCTTCTGCAAACTTCTCTGGTTGCGCAGCGGGCAAGTCAATCTTGTTCAGTACCGGAATGATTTCAAGATCGTTTTCAAGCGCCAGATACAAATTCGCCAGGGTTTGAGCCTCAATTCCCTGAGCTGCGTCTACAAGCAGGACTGCTCCCTCACAAGCTGCAAGAGAGCGAGAAACTTCATATGTGAAATCGACGTGGCCGGGAGTATCAATCATGTTCAGCGCATAGGCGCGTCCATCCACCTGCCAAGGCAGGCGAACCGCCTGGGACTTAATCGTGATACCACGTTCGCGCTCGATGTCCATGCGGTCGAGATACTGATCGCGCATTTCGCGATCACTGACGATGCCTGTGAGTTGCAGCATGCGGTCGGCCAGGGTCGACTTGCCGTGGTCGATGTGGGCGATAATGCAGAAATTACGAATCTGCTCTGGCGGGGTCAGAGCGGGTTCTAACTGCTTTACGGGTGTGGACAAGCTACCTCTGGGCTTTGCGGATTGGACAATTCTCTCAGATGGTTGCTGCTATTGCTGCCCCCTGCTAGAGTTTTAGCTTGTTTCGGGGATTCCCCAAAATCTTCATAAGAAAGTAAGAAATGGCAAACATCAAGTCCCAGATCAAGCGGATTGAGACCAACCGCAAGGCCGAGGCTCGCAACAAGGCTGTTCGCACCGAACTGAAGTCAGCTGTGAGAGCTGCACGCGAAGCAAGCGCAAGCGGTGACAAGAAGGCAGCTGAGGCTGCTCTCAAGAACGCTAACCGCAAGTTGGACAAGGCCGTTAGCAAGGGTGTTCTACACAAGAACCAGGCCGCTAACCGCAAGAGCTCCATTGCGAAAAAGGTTGCTTCTCTCTAAAGAGTCTTTATCTAAAAAGCCGGGTAATCCCCGGCTTTTTTAGTTTGCGCGCGCCATCGCTAAAAGTAGGCGCTCAACCGAATACTCAGGATCTCTGGCTGCGCCTTTGACGTCCGCATCAGTAGCCGCCGCTAGTTCGACCAGCTGTGCTAACTCCAGCTCCTGCCAGCCTGCTAAGTCTTTGCGAGCTTTATCGATTTGCCAAGGCTGCATACCTAGAGCTGCGGCAGACGCATTTCTGTCATTGAACAATCTAGCTAGCTGCCGAATGCGCATTGTCAAAGCCGCTACCAGAGGAACCGGATCAATCCCTGTTGCAAAGCCATGTCTGAATAACCGAATAGCTTCGGTCGCATTGCCACTCAGCGCTGCATCGGCAATCTTGAAGGCATTAGTCTCAACGCGACCGCCAAAAGTTTCTTCAACTTGTTCAAGAGTCACTTTTTCAAAGTTCATTGCAAGTTGCGAGCAGGCCGCTCCCAGCTCCCCCAGCTCCGAATTGAATGCCAACACAAGTGCTCGAACGGCGGTTGGTTCGATGGAGACTTTGGCTTCTTTAAATTCACGATTCACGAAGTCGATGCGCTCAGAGTCTTTTTTTAGCTCCTCGCAAGAAATACTCAATGCAGCCTTAGCAAGCTCTTTTCTAATTGACCCGCTGTGGCCAACGAGATTTGGCAGTCGCACAACAACAGTCACCGAATCAGCTGGATTGTCTAAATAAACCCTCAGGTCTTCCTTCAGACCCTCTGCCGCACCATAAACAATCAACAGCCTTGGCTCACCAAAGAGTGATGGCGACGCGTATTCGAACAAAGCCCCCGGGGTGTAATCGCCATCTGCAATCTCTGTAATCTCCAACTCGGGAAACTGATCTTTGAGCTGCTGACGAATTTTTCTTATTGCTCGAGAAGCCAAATAGCTTTCGGTGCCGGTAACGAATACCACCGGGGCAGGCTTTGCCTCGTACCAATTGATTACCGCGCTCACGCTGTGAGTTTACCTCCCACGCGATATCTCAGCTCAGTGTCGAAACTAATGGCAATTGGTCCATGCTGGTCAGTCCTAAGCACCACGCCCCCGGGCTGCATCAGCTTGAGAGCAGAGCCAGTTGGATGTCCGTAGCGATTTTGACCAACCAGAAAAAGACCCAAATCGAGATTGAGACTTTTATAGAAGTCTGCTGATTGATCCGCAGAGCCGTGGTGTGCCACCTTCACAACCAGTTCTCGCTCCGAAAGCTCGGCTAGTAAAGCAGGATGCGTTCGGCTAAGTCGCTTCTGTCCATCTTCACCTAGATCACCTAGCGTCAGGTAAACAAAGTCCCCAAAATCAAAGAGCATAGAAATCGATGCATCGTTACTGTCACTCGCCTCGGAAGCAGAAGGCGATGGAGACAAAATGAACCAACTGATTGAACCCAATTTTCCATGAAGTCCTTGATGCCCCAATTTCACAGGTAGCCCCAGAGCGGCCAGCTGGGTTTTAGTCTGATCAACTATTTGCCTACTGTCTCGAAAGGGACTTACAAACACCTGTCCCCGAATTTTTCCAAGCACGCCTGCTAAGCCCCCTACGTGATCCAGGTCATAGTGACTGAGGATTAAAAGATCAATTTGCTGAACATTGGCATCTTCGAGGCACTTAGCAATCGCTTCATCATCCTTGCCCACGTCAATCAGTGCGGTTTGACCCTCACTTCTGATTAGAACTGCATCCCCCTGCCCAACATCGCAGGCATATATTTCCCAATCACCAGCAAAGCTCTTATGCCGAATTAGATCAGCGGCTATCCAGCTGCCAACGACAATCAGCAGAAGTGCGCTGCCCCACTTGCCAATTTCTCGAAAGCGGCTACTCACCAAATAGAGACTTACAAGGACTGCAAATCCGACAGCTGCCGCTATCCCCCAGACTCCTGGGAGAAAATGCAGCCTCACCAGCGGCATCTGAGACAGAAACTGCGAGACAGTCACAATCCACTGCGCACCAATTGATGC
>JBMSYD010000008.1:0-22735 GCA_049426345.1 Aquiluna sp. | reverse complement strand
AGGCTTTATCTATTGCAGGATTCGAGGTGAGAGAAAGTGCTTAACCTTGACTCTCTGCGCTTCGACTCCAGCGGTTTGATTACCTGTGTAATTCAGGATGCTGTAACTGGCAAGGTTTTGATGCTTGGATATGCCAACAAGGAGACGTTGGAAGAGACTATCTCTGGCGGTTTGATGGTGTTTTATTCGCGCTCAAGAAATCAGAGGTGGCTGAAGGGGGAGAGTAGCGGAAATACGTTGAGAGTTCTCGACATAGCCCAGGATTGTGACTCAGATGCTCTTCTGGTTTCAGTAGAACCTGCAGGCCCTACCTGTCACACAGGTAGTGAAAGCTGTTTCGAGGTTGAGAATTGATCACCCTAGAAGAGTTCGAAAAACTTTCCACGGAATACAACGTTGTGCCTGTGATGAAGAGACTGTTTGCCGGTGTTGACACACCTGTCGGCATATACCAAAAGCTTTGTGGGAAAAGATCGGATACGTTTTTGCTCGAGTCTGCCGAGCAGGGTGTTTGGGGTCGATTCTCTTTTATTGGCGTCAGATCAAGAGGCAGTCTTGCTGCAAGTGAAGGAGTCTCCTGGTCCTCTGAGGCCAGTGCCCTTCCAAATGGAACTCTAAGTTCAAACCCAGTTGATGCCTTGAGGGAAATCCAAGCAGCCTGGAAATGCGCTCCTACTGATTACCCGCTGACATCCGGACTTGTTGGTTTTATCAGCTGGGGACTCACAGAGCATCTAGAGAACCTGCCTTCAAGAAAGGCGCAGGACTATCAAATTCCTCTATACACGTTCCTGCAGTTCTCAGAACTTGTGATCGTTGATCACCAAAGGTCAGAACTGGTGCTAGTGAGCGTTTCCTTTTTTGATGGAACTAAGGAACCTAAGGAGCTGTACCAAGAGGCTGTTTCAAATCTCGCCAGTCTTGAAAGCAGGCTTTTAGAACCCACAGCACCATTGATTTCTGAACTCTCAGAGGGGCTTGTCGAGTATGAATCAAACATCTCCCGCGAGCATTTTCTTGGGTCCGTTGAAAAAGCAAAGGAATACGTTCGAATTGGTGATGTGTTCCAGGTAGTCATATCCCAAAGATTTAAGCAGGACTTTCATGGGGATCCCCTCGATGTTTATCGGGCTCTCAGGGCTTCCAATCCAAGTCCCTACATGTATTTGGTGAGACTTCAAGATGACTATGGTGAATTTTCCATTGTTGGTTCGTCGCCAGAAGCTCTTGTGAAAGTAAATGGTCAACGCGTAATTACCCATCCGATTGCCGGCTCAAGACCGCGAAGTGAAAGTGCAATTCGTGACGAGCAGCTAGCGCAGGAACTGCAGGCGGATGAAAAGGAGAAGAGCGAGCATCTGATGCTAGTTGACCTAGCTAGAAACGATCTCCTTCGAGTCTGCAAGCCTGAGTCCCTGCAGGTCACGGAGTTCATGCAGATTCACAGGTTCAGCCACGTTATGCACCTAGTTTCAACTGTCGAAGGGGATCTGCGACCAGGGACCACTTCGGTGGACGCCTTGCTGGCAACGTTTCCAGCGGGAACACTATCCGGAGCCCCAAAGCCAAGAGCTCTTGAGATCATTTCAGAGCTCGAGTCCAGCTACCGCGGTCTATTCGGTGGAGTTGTTGGTTACTTCGACTATGCCGGCAATGCGGACTTAGCTATTGCAATAAGGACAGCTCTGATTCGCGATGGAGTTTCCTACATGCAAGCAGGTGCGGGAATTGTGCTCGATTCCAACGCTGAGTCTGAATACCAAGAAACCCTTTCGAAGGCTGCTGTGGTACTTAGGGCAGTGTCACTGGCGAAGGGTATGCATGCTTAGGTGGACTTTGATTACGGTACTTGCAATAGCAGGAAGTTGGTTACTTCTGCTTCTGCCTTGGGTCGCAATCAACGAGACAACACTTACTGGAGCTGAATTGTCAGATCTTTTAACTCTCGCTCCAGGGCTCGCAATCTTAATGTTGCTGATATCCCTCTATGGCAAGGGGGTTCGATTACTGCAGGCACTTGCTGTACTCACTCTGCTTTCCTCAGGAGTCTTTGCCCTAGTTTCGGATTTCTCCAAGAGCCCAGCGAGTATTCAAGCCCAGGAGGCGATCTCTGGGCTCGCTGGTGAGGATGGGCTTGCTCAGCAGTTGGCTACTCCTGCGATATTCGGCCTAAGTCTGTTGGTGGTTAGCTTTCTGTGTCTCTACCTATTCAAGATGCCAGTAGCTATGCGCAAATCTTCGCAAGCAATAGATGACGGCGACCCGAGAGGAATCTGGGAATCTCAGAGTTAAAGCTAGAATTGGAGCTGGAGGAAACATGTCAAACGAACAATTAGAGCCAGGACACGGCAATTCACTAGCCGCTTGGGTTACCGTAGGAATCATCATCTTGGCCTTCACAATCGGCACAATCTTCTTCTTTCTCGACATTGCAATCATGGTTTGGTTATCCGCTGGTTTAGCACTTGCCGGACTAGGTGCGGGTTACTACCTAAAGCAGGCTGGCTACGGTGTTGGCGGCCAGCACACTAAGCACTAGTGCTCGAATCTCTATTCGCTGCGGCTGAACGCGATTCGGCAGCAAGGGAACAATCTTTAAGTTTTGACACTCTTCTTAATGATGTCGCTCAGCTTCCACCAGCCCCTAACGTCTATGAGCGCCTCGCCCCTGAAGGTCGAATCAAGGTAATTGCCGAGATTAAACGAGCTAGTCCGTCTCGTGGTGATATGGCGGTGATTTCCGATGTTGCTGGCTTTGCTTCCGGATATGAGGAGAGCGGGGCAGATGCCATATCCGTTCTCACCGAGCGGACCGGCTTCAAGGGCAGCCTGGAAGATCTTGAGCAAGCCTCAGCAGCGGTTTCTATCCCCACTCTTCGTAAAGACTTCATTTCTAATCGATATCAACTACTCGAGGCTCGTAGAGCAGGCGCGTCATTTGCTCTTCTGATACTTGCTCACCTGGACAAGAACAGGGCAAGAGATCTAATGCTCTTTTCTCAGGAGGTCGGCCTAGGGGTGCTACTGGAGGTTCACACTGAACACGAAATTCAGACAGCGGCAGAATTGGGTGGTCAATTAATAGGCATAAACACTCGCGATTTGAGGACTTTCAAAACTGATCTAGGTCTTTTTGAGAAAATGGCCTCGCAACTACCTCGTAATTCAATCAAAGTTGCCGAATCCTCAGTCAAGAGTGTTGAGGATGTTAGACGATATCGTGATGCTGGAGCAGATGTTGTTTTGGTCGGGGAGGCCTTGGTAACGGGAGACTGGAAGACCCTTATTCAACAGTTCATCCAAGTCGCGTAGAATCTCCAAATGAGTGAAAAGCTTTCAGAGGCTGTTGGTCCTTACTTTGGAGAGTACGGCGGGCGATTTGTTCCTGAGCCTCTCATTCAGGCACTTGAGCAGCTGGAGCAGACATACCTCGCAGCAAGAAAAGACCCAGCCTTCATAAACGAGCTGGCTCATCTTCACAAAACTTATACGGGCAGACCCTCAATTATCACTGAGGCCGCCAGGTTTGCCAAGCAAGTAGGCGACCTACGGGTGTTTCTAAAGAGAGAAGATCTGAATCACACAGGCAGCCACAAGATTAACAACGTGATGGGTCAAGCCCTTCTTACAAAGTTGATGGGAAAGTCTCGAATAATCGCTGAAACTGGAGCAGGTCAGCACGGCGTTGCCTCCGCAACAGCGGCTGCCTATTTCGGGCTCGAATGTGTTGTTTACATGGGTGAGGTGGATACTCAGCGTCAGGCGCTAAATGTTGCACGAATGAAACTCCTTGGAGCTGAGGTCGTACCCGTGACAACAGGTTCCAAGACTCTGAAGGATGCAATTAACGAGGCCATGCGTGATTGGGTGGCAAACGTTGACACAACACACTACCTACTCGGCACAGTAGCCGGGCCTCATCCGTTTCCAACTATGGTTAGAGATTTCCACGGCGTGATTGGAACTGAATCCAGATCGCAGATGCTAGAGCTGACAGGAAAGCTGCCCGATGCGGTGGCTGCCTGCGTTGGAGGCGGGTCTAACGCAATTGGAATATTCCATGGTTTCGTTGATGACGAAGAAGTTCAACTATGGGGCTTTGAAGCGGCCGGCGATGGCATTGATACTCCGCTGCATGCTGCGACCTTGTCCAAGGGAACACCAGGAGTTCTCCACGGAGCAAAAACATACGTTTTGCAAAACGAAGATGGACAAACACTTGAGTCACACTCGATAAGTGCGGGACTTGACTATCCAGGCGTTGGCCCAGAGCACGCATTTCTAAAAGACATAGGTAGAGCCAACTATTGGGGTATCAGTGATAAGGAAGCCATGGAAGCCATGCGGCTTCTTTCAAGAACTGAGGGCATAATCCCCGCAATTGAAACAGCCCACGCGCTTGCCGGCATCACACACCTAAACGAGATTTTGCCAGCAGGGTCTTCGGTTCTAGTTAATCTTTCGGGTCGCGGAGACAAAGACATGGAAACCGCGGGAAGGTACTTCGGATTACTTTGATTTCTGTAGAACAGACTCTGCGCGAGCGAAGATCCAACTCAAAGGGGAGTCTCGTTGGCTACTTCCCGGCGGGCTATCCAACCGTTCAAGATTCAACGGATGCGCTTATTGCGTTAGCAAATGGTGGCTGCTCAGTGCTTGAGATAGGAATTCCCTACTCTGATCCAGTAATGGATGGGCCTGTGATTCAAAAAGCTACGGAGACTGCTTTAGATAATGGTTTTCGAATCGCAGATGTCTTCACGATTATTAGAAGTATCAGAGCCGTAAGTGATGTACCAATTTTGGTTATGAGCTATTGGAATCCGATACTTGCTTACGGTGTGCGCGAATTTTCGAAGAACCTTGCTGCTAGCGGTGGTCAGGGAATGATTACTCCAGACTTGATTCCAGACGAGGCTTCGGATTGGATCACCATCAGCGACGAGTTTTCACTTGAGAGGGTGTTTCTTTCGGCACCGAGTAGCAATGAAGGCCGCGTCGCAAGTGCGGTTTCCAACTCACGAGGGTTCGTTTACGCAGTGTCTACGATGGGAATCACAGGCGAGCGCGCACAACTTGATAGCCTTGCTCGAAAAGTAGTTGAACGAATAAGATCTGCCGGCGACAGGCCTGCCTGCGTCGGTGTGGGAATCTCTACTGCAGAGCAGGTGCGTGAAGTAAATAGCTACGCAGATGGAGCGATAGTCGGCACCGCCTTCATAAAGGCCTATGAAGATGGCGGACTGGCTGCACTCAGAAGCAAGGTGTCTGAGCTAGCAGTTGGCTTAGACTAGCAAGATGCTAGAAACTGTTGGTGTTCCATCACCCGAGGTCTCTTTTATAGACATCGGCATATTTCGCGTTCACTTTTATGCACTGTTTATCCTCACCGGCATTGCACTTGCCACCTGGATCGCTGATCGCAAGCTGACTTCGCGTGGAGCACCAAAGGGGAGCATGCTTGACATCGCGCTCTGGGCTGTGCCGTTTGGAATCATCGGTGGTCGAATTTTTCACGTCATTACCCATCCCAACGACTACTTCTTTGAAGGCGCCGACCTACTAGCTACGGTTCGCATTTGGGAAGGCGGATTGGCCATCTACGGAGCTGTCTCGCTTGGCGCTGTCGGTGTATTCATTGCAACTAGGCAATTGGGACTGCGGTTCTGGTCGGTCGCAGATGCTGTCGCTCCTGGCCTGCTAATTGCTCAGGGCATTGGAAGGCTTGGAAACTACTTCAACCAAGAGCTTTTTGGTCTGCCAACGACCCTGCCATGGGGACTACAAATTCCATCCAGCAACCCCGCGTACCCAGTTGGGCTGCCCGAGGGGCTGCTATTCCACCCCACCTTTGCCTATGAAATGATCTGGAACCTCACCGGTGCTGCCGTGCTTATTTTGCTAGCAAGCAGGCTAAACCTGCAGTGGGGCAAGGTTTTTGCTGTCTATTTGATGATTTATTCGACTGGACGAATCTGGGTAGAAGCTATCCGAATTGACCCGAGTGAGATTATTCTTGGCCTTAGATTAAACATCTGGTCAGCGCTGATCGGGTTAACACTGGGCATAATCCTTTTCTTGGTTCAATCTCGCCGACACCCTGGCTTAGAACCATCGATTTGGCTTCCAGGCAGAGAACCTGTCGTTGAAATCAAATCCGTCGAAGGCTCCGATGAGGAGCTAACTAAGTAATTTCATTTCGGGCCAACGAAGTCCCAGCTAGCTGAGAATCGATTGGAGTTGAAGTGACGCTGTCACCTTTTAGGCGCTTTTCTACTGCGCCTGCTGCACAGGGGCTTTATGACCCCTCCGCAGAGCGTGACGCGTGCGGCCTGGCGATGGTTGCAACTCTCCGTGGAACAGCTGGTCATGACATTGTCGAAACTGCCCTGAATGCGCTTCGAAATCTTGAACATCGTGGGGCAGTCGGATCTGATGCCGGCACTGGTGATGGCGCAGGAATTCTCACGCAGCTTCCGGATAGCTTTTTTAGAGATCAGGTTGATTTTGAACTTCCAGCGCTTGGTAGCTATGGAACAGGACTTGTATTCCTAAGCGAAGAAAATGCCCTAGAAGAGAAGAAAGCATTTGAGAGTCTGGCAAAGGCCGAAGGATTGCGTGTTCTGGGCTGGCGCAAAGTCCCAACCAAACCAGAAGTTCTTGGAGACATGGCGAGAGCAGCAATGCCTGTCATTGAGCAGGTTTTTGTAGCTGGAAATGCGGAGGGTTTAGAGCTAGAGCGGCAGCTATTCAGGCTGCGAAAGCGAAGCGAACGCGAGATAGGCATCTATCACCCTTCACTTTCAATGAGAACCATTGTTTATAAGGGAATGCTTACAACTTTGCAGCTGGAGCCCTTCTATCCGGATCTTTCGAATCAGAAGTTTGAGTCAAAGCTGGCTTTGGTTCACTCGCGCTTCTCTACAAATACATTTCCATCCTGGCCACTGGCCCATCCATTCAGGTTTATTGCACACAATGGTGAAATAAACACAGTCAAGGGCAATTCCAACTGGATGGCCGCCAGGGAATCACAGCTGGCTAGCGATATCCTGGGAAATATTGACCAACTGAAGCCCATTGTTACTCCAGGTGCATCGGACAGTGCAACTTTTGACGAAGTTCTGGAGCTATTGGTTTTAGGGGGGAGATCTCTTCCGCACGCGATGATGATGATGATTCCGGGTGCTTGGGAGAAGCAGCTAGATCTCGATCCTCAGGTGAAGGCCTTCTTCGAGTATCACTCGATGCTGATGGAGCCTTGGGACGGTCCAGCCGCCGTCATCTTCACTGACGGCGATCTTGTAGGTGCAACTTTGGATAGAAACGGACTAAGGCCGGGACGATTCATTGTCACTGAAGACGGTTTGGTGATTCTCGCCTCTGAAATTGGGGTCTCAGCAATCACCCCAGACAGAATTGTTAGAAAGGGACGTCTGCAGCCAGGCAAGATGTTCCTAATTGACACCAAAGCGGGTCAAATCATCGAAGATGAACAAATCAAGTCTGAGGTTGCATCTCTCGAGCCATGGTCAGACTGGTTAGAGCAATCAACAATCAACCTTCGCGATCTTCCCGAGCGCGAACATGTTCGTTATTCATCAACCTCTGTAAACCGCAGGCAGCGCGTCTTTGGCTACACCGAAGAGGATATCAAAGAGTTCATCACTCCGATGGCGAAAACCGGACAGGAGCCAATCGGAGCGATGGGTACTGACACTCCAATCGCTGCACTCTCAGATCGGCCGCGACTTCTGTTTGACTACTTCGTTCAGCAATTCGCACAGGTAACCAATCCACCTCTTGACGCAATTCGCGAGGAGGTTGTTACATCGATGACCGCTGCAATTGGCCCGGTGCGCAATCTACTGACAGCCACGCCTGAGCACGCCAAACAGATGGTGCTCGACTATCCCATTTTGAGTAACGATGAACTAGCAAGAATCAAACACATCGACAAAGCCAACAACATTGGGAAATCGATAACACTTTCCTGTCTTTACAGAGTCGATGATGGGGCAGAGGCTCTTGAACAGCGCTTGCAGCAAATGTGCGAAGAGGTTGACGCTGCTATTGCTGATGGCGCTACGTTCATTGTGCTATCGGATCGTGATTCCAATCGCGAACTTGCGCCAATCCCATCTCTATTGAGCCTTTCGGCTATTCACCATCACCTGATACGCAAGGGCGATCGCATGATGGTGGGTCTAGTTGTTGAGTGCGGTGATGCGAGAGATGTGCACCACATGGCGACACTGATTGGTTATGGCGCTTCCGCGATAAACCCATACCTCGCCCTTGAGACGGCAGAGGATCTTGTTGTCCGAGGCATAATCTCTGGAATCACCCTCGAGCGCTCGGCTAAGAACATGATTAAGGCCCTGGGCAAGGGTGTGCTTAAGATTATGAGCAAGATGGGTATTTCAACTGTCGCTTCCTATGCAGGAGCCCAGACTTTCGAGGCCATTGGTTTATCACAAGAGCTTGTCGATAAGTACTTCACTGGAACTATTTCCAAACTTGGCGGCGTGAGCATCGAAATAATTGCTCAGGAGATCGAGCAAAGACACCGAGCTGCCTATCCACTGGAAGGTGCCACCAGGGCCCACTTGCCATTGGAAGTTGGAGGAGAGATGAAGTGGCGCCGAGAAGGACCGCCTCATCTTTTCAACCCGGAGACAGTCTTCAAGCTTCAGCACTCGACCAAGTCAAAGCGCTATGACATTTTCAAGCAGTACACCAAAGCAGTTGATGATCAATCTGAAAGATTGATGACGCTGCGCGGCCTGTTCGAGTTCAACTTGCAGGGTAGAAATCCGATTCCTATCGAGGAAGTTGAGCCTGTCTCAGAGATTGTGAAGAGGTTCTCTACCGGTGCTATGTCAATGGGTGCGATATCTCCAGAGGCTCACGAGACATTAGCCATCGCTATGAATCGTCTTGGAGCGAAGAGCAACACTGGCGAAGGGGGAGAGTCGCTAGAAAGACTCCTTGACCCAGAGCGCAGGTCAGCTGTAAAGCAAGTGGCATCCGGTCGATTCGGCGTGACATCGATGTACCTTACCCATGCTGATGACATCCAGATAAAAATGGCGCAGGGAGCAAAACCGGGTGAGGGTGGACAGCTTCCGCCAAACAAGGTTTACCCCTGGATTGCCGATCTGAGACACTCAACACCGGGTGTAGGCCTGATTTCACCGCCACCACACCATGACATCTATTCGATTGAAGATTTGAAGCAACTGATCTTTGATCTAAAGAGAGCGAACCGCACGGCACGAATTAACGTCAAACTCGTAAGCCAATTTGGTGTTGGAACGGTCGCCGCAGGTGTTGCCAAGGCAAAAGCGGATGTTGTTCTAATCTCCGGTCATGACGGAGGTACCGGAGCAAGCCCGCTAAATTCTCTCAAGCACGCAGGAACGCCATGGGAACTGGGGCTTGCAGAAGCTCAGCAGACGTTGCTGCTCAATGGTCTTCGCGACCGCATTGTTGTTCAGGTTGACGGCCAAATGAAGACTGGTCGCGATGTCATTATTGCTGCGCTGCTCGGAGCTGAAGAGTACGGTTTTGCAACCGCTCCACTTGTTGTGGAGGGTTGCATCTTGATGAGAGTTTGCCACTTGGATACTTGTCCGGTGGGAGTTGCCACCCAGAACCCTGACCTCAGAGCAAGATTCATGGGGCAGGCAGACCACGTCGTGAATTTCTTTGAATTCCTCGCTCAAGAAGTGCGGGAGTATCTTGCGATGCTCGGCTTTAGAACTCTTGCTGAGGCTATCGGGCACGTTGAACTACTCAACGCAAACCAAGCCATCCGTCACTGGAAGGCAGATGGCATGGATCTTTCGCCCATATTCGCTGCCAAAGACCTTGGTGTGCACTCCTCGTTGAAGTCAACGACAGTGCAGCAGCACAACTTAGAGTCTCATTTCGATTTTCCTTTCATTGCCGAAGCTGCTCCAGCTTTGATCGACGGAAAACCAGTTCGAATCGAAAAGGAAATCAACAACACAAACCAAGCAATTGGAGCGATGCTTGGCAACGAACTGACTAAGAAGTGGGGGGCAGCTGGCCTAAAGCCCGGAACGCTTGAACTGGTCTTGCGTGGAAGTGCCGGGCAATCGCTAGGCGCGTTCATTCCACGGGGCATCAAGATTGTCGTTGAGGGCGACTGCAATGACTATGTAGCCAAGGGTCTTTCTGGTGGATTGATTGTTGTTAGGCCACCTGCAGGCAGTGGTTTTGTTGCCAGCGAAAACGTCATTGCGGGAAATGTGATCGCCTACGGCGCGACATCTGGCGAGATCTACCTCAACGGTATTGTTGGCGAGCGATTCCTGGTTCGAAACTCCGGCGCGACTGCCGTTGTCGAGGGGGTCGGGGACCATGCTCTTGAATACATGACTGGTGGTCGGGCCGTAATTCTTGGTCGAACCGGCATCAATCTGGCTGCTGGTATGAGTGGCGGTATTGCCTATGTTTACAAACTCTCTGAATCCAGAGTGAACAGAGAGGCCCTCCAAACCGGCGAGATTTCACTTCATCCAGTCCAGGATGAGGATGCTGAAGAGCTGATCAATCTGTTAGAAAGGCATCTGGCTGAGACCTCATCTTCTGTAGCAAAAGCAATCCTGGATAACTTTGATGCCGAGGCAAAGAATTTCACGAAGGTTTTGCCGAGAGACTACGCAAGAGTGATGCAGATACAAGCTCATGCCATGGAACAAGGTTTTGAAAGCGACGGCCAAGAGGTTTGGACCAAGATTCTGGAGGTCATCAATGGCTGATCCAAGGGGCTTTATCAAAATTACTGATCGGGAAACTGCACCACGTAGACCTGTCCCCGTTCGAATCAAGGACTGGAAGGAAGTTTACGCTGAGCGTAATTCAGAGGTCGTTAAGCGCCAGGCGTCAAGATGTATGGATTGCGGTATTCCCTTCTGTCACCAAGGCTGCCCACTTGGAAATCTGATACCTGAGTGGAACGATCTGACGCATCGAGGCCGCGGCAAGGAGGCAATCGATCGCCTGCACGCAACGAACAACTTTCCGGAATTTACTGGTCGAATCTGTCCGGCTCCATGCGAGGACGCGTGCGTGCTGGGAATTAATCAACCGGCAGTGACTATCAAGGAAATTGAAGTCAGCATCATCGATGACGCCTTTGACAAAGGTTTGGTTTTGCCCCAAGTGCCCGATCGTCTTACTGGAAAAACCGTGGCGGTTGTCGGTAGTGGTCCCGCCGGACTGGCAGCGGCGCAGCAGCTAACTAGAGCTGGCCACACGGTAGCGGTTTTTGAACGCGATGATCGAATTGGTGGATTGCTCAGGTATGGAATTCCAGACTTCAAAATGGAAAAGCATCACATTGATCGCAGAATTCACCAAATGGAGGCCGAGGGAACTCGGTTCCGCACGGGCGTAAACATTGGTGTTGACATCACCTGGGATGAACTTCGAAAGAGATATGACGCAGTAGTTATTGCTACTGGGGCACTTGTACCGAGAGACATCTCTGTTCCAGGCCGAGGGCTTTCAGGAATTGAATTTGCGATGCCATATCTAACCCAGGCAAACAAGGTTGTTGCGGGCGATCAGGTTGACGATCAGCTGGTTGCATCTGGCAAGCATGTAGTGATTTTGGGCGGTGGGGACACCGGAGCTGACTGTCTCGGAACTGCGACTAGGCAGGGAGCGCTCAGTGTTACCACTTTGGCAATTGGCGTAATGCCACCTGAAGACAGGACACCAGAAATGCCCTGGCCAACTGTTCCAAACGTATTCGAGGTTCAGTCTGCGCACGAGGAATTTGGTGAAAGAAAGTATCTCCACTCCACAGTTGAATTTGTGGGAGAGGCAGGACGAGTCACTGGCGTCAAAGTGGCGGACACGGAGTTTGTCAATGGAAAGAGATTGCCGAAGCCTGGAACTGAAAGAGTGATTCCAGCTGACCTAGTGCTTCTTGCCCTCGGCTATCAAGGAACGGAATTTGACGAGGTTGTTCGGCAAGCTGGTCTGTCCGCCGAGCGGGGAAACTTGGTTAGAGACAGCAAGTATCACGCAGGAAACGGAATCTTCGTCGCAGGTGATGCTGGCCGAGGCGCGAGCCTAGTAGTCTGGGCAATAGCAGAGGGACGCGCAGCCGCCTCTGCGGTTGATGAGTATCTCGAAGGCGAGACCGAGCTGCCTTTCCCAGTAAAGCCAACTGATCAACCAATTTCGGTTTACAGCTAAGAAGGAAATAGATGAGAAGAGCCAAAATCGTGGCCACTTTCGGCCCAGCCGTTAGCGACTATTCAGTAACTAAGGCTGTTATTGCTGCCGGTGTGGACGTTGCCAGGCTGAATCTCTCCCACGGTGACTACTCCGTGCACGATGCTTCCTATAACAACATTCGTAAGGCAGCCGATGAGCTTAGAAAGCCCGTTGGAATTCTGGTTGATCTGCAGGGGCCGAAAATTAGGCTTACAAAATTCAAGAATGGCAAAGAAGAGCTGTCGGTTGGCCAAGAGTTCACAATTACAACTCAGGAAGTCGAAGGGGATGCCTCGCTTTGTGGAACCACTTACAAGGGGCTTCCACAGGATGTAAAGCCTGGCGACCCACTTCTGATTGATGACGGGCGAATCGCGCTGCGAGCAAAAAGCGTTGAAAAGGATCGAGTGGTTTGCGAAGTAGAAATTGGCGGTCCAATATCCAACAACAAAGGCATTAACCTTCCAGGAGTTGCTGTGAACGTGCCCGCGATGAGCGAGAAGGATGAGCAGGATCTGCGATGGGCACTGAAAATCGGAGCTGACATGATTGCTCTCAGCTTTGTCCGATCAGCTAAAGATGTTGCTCGTGCACATGAGATTATGCGCGAAGAGAACCGTTTTGTTCCTGTAATTGCGAAGATCGAAAAGCCACAGGCCGTTGAAGCGCTAGAGGAGATTGTCGACGCTTTCGATGGCATTATGGTTGCCCGCGGTGACCTTGGTGTTGAGCTTCCGCTTGAGCAAGTTCCCCTAGTTCAGAAACGAGCCGTTGAGTTAGCACGCCGATGGGCTAAGCCGGTAATTGTTGCTACCCAAATGCTGGAGAGCATGATTGAAAACAGCAGACCAACCAGAGCTGAAGCTTCGGACGTCGCAAACGCTGTTTTGGATGGCGCGGATGCTCTAATGCTTTCAGGAGAGACATCGGTTGGAAAGTATCCGGTGGAGACTGTTGCAACCATGGCTCGAATCATCGAATCAACCGAGGAGAATGGCCTCGAAAGAATTCCAAGCCTTGGTACCAAGCCACACACGCACTCCGGGGCCGTGGTCAAGGCTGCCCTTGACATTGCAGATCTCCTAGGTAGCAAATACGTTTGCGTCTTCACTGAAAGCGGAGATACTCTCCGACGTGTAAGCCGCTTGCGATCAAGGATTCCGGTTCTTGCGTTTACCCCAAATGAAAATGTCAGAAGAAAACTGGCTCTGGTTTGGGGCGCCACTACATTTCTCGCTGAGCATGTTCTACACACCGATCAAATGATTAAGCAGGTAGACGAGATGGTGCTGGAGAGTGGAAAGTGCAAGCTTGGCGATGAGGTTATCGTCGTCGCGGGATCCCCGCCTGGCATCCCCGGTTCAACCAACTCGCTAAGAGTTCACAGGGTTGGCGATGCTGTCCACAACGCCGCGCCTGGATACGCTAACTAACTGTGCCGGAAGTGGGATTTGAACCCACACGCCCTTTCGGACAACGCATTTTGAGTGCGCCGCGTCTGCCGTTCCGCCATTCCGGCCGGTCCTGGCAATTGTAGTGGATAGGGATTTGGCTAAAGTAGCAGCATGCAACCTTTACGCGTTCTAGTAGCCGAGGATGAATCTCTGATTCGGATGGATGTTGTAGCCACGCTCAAAGAGGCTGAGTTTGAGGTTGTTGGCGAGGCTAGCGATGGGGAAGAAGCCCTGGAGCTTGCTCAATCACTAAAACCAGATGTCGTTGTAATGGACATCAAGATGCCAAAGCTTGATGGAATTTCGGCGGCGGAGAAATTAACAGAACTAAAGATTCCGGTTGTTCTTTTGACTGCTTTCTCCCAATCCGAGCTCGTGAATCAGGCCACTGAAGCAGGAGCTATGGCTTACATCACCAAACCCTTTAAGCCTTCCGACCTTATTCCTGCGATTCAGATTGCCATTGCAAGAAGTGAAGAGATTGCTGCACTCGAACAAGAGATAGCAGATCTGTCAGACAGGCTCGAGACACGAAAACTTATGGATCGCGCCAAGGGCTTACTGATGTCCAAAATGAAACTTTCTGAACCGGACGCATTTCGCTGGATACAAAAAGCCTCCATGGACAGAAGACTATCTATGGCCCAGGTCGCGAAAGCGGTTATTGACCAGCTTGGTCAGAAGTCGGCTTCGGACGAAGAAAATTCGTAATCCGCACGGTTGACAAGAGCTGTCCATTTTCGTCCGTCACCTTGATTTCATGGGTGCAGAGCGTCTTACCTAGTTTGACGGCAGTGCAAGTACCCGTAACGATTCCCTGTTTGACCGAGGCGTGGTGGGACGCGTTGATTTCAATTCCGACCGCGTAACCCCAAGGGTGCGCAAAAACATTGGCAGCAAAACTCCCAAGCGATTCGGCCAGGACGACGTGGGCTCCTCCATGGAGCAGGCCGATTGGCTGAGTGTTTCCCTCAACCGGCATGGTGGCAACGGCTCGCTCGGCGCTGAGTTCCAAAAGCTTTATTCCCATGCGGTCTGCAAGCGCACCCAGTCCGCGCTGTTTCATCACTTCGAGTGCTTGTGCCGAGCTGACGATGTTATCCATAGAATCTCCAACCAAAGTAGGCTAGCCATATGTCCGCAAGCCAAAAGCCTACCTTGCTACTTATCGATGGGCACTCGTTGGCTTTTAGAGCTTTCTATGCTTTGAACCCCGATAGCTTCAAGAATCAAGCGGGCCAACACACTAATGCCGTTCACGGATTTATCTCCATGCTGTTGACTCTGCTGGAGAACGAGAAGCCGACACACGTGTGAGTAACATTCGATGTCTCCCGGGAAAGTTTCCGAACCAAGGAATATCCAGAGTACAAAGGTACCCGTGGCGAGACACCAGAGGAGATCATCGGGCAAACCGAGCTCCTGGTTGAAGCCCTTGCCGCCATGAGAATTACATCCGTTTCGCGTGACGGCTATGAAGCGGACGATCTCATTGCTTCACTGGCGAGACAAGGGGAGCAAGCTGGGTTCAACGTCCTGATTGTCTCTGGAGACCGCGACACTTTTCAACTAATCAGTGACCAGACAACCATTCTCTATCCGGTGAAAGGTGTTCTAAACCTTGCCAGGATGGACGACCAAGCGGTTTTAGACAAGTACGGCGTTACGGCTAAGCAGTACCAAGACCTGGCTGCTCTGGTTGGCGAAACATCGGACAACCTTCCAGGCGTTGCGGGTGTAGGTCCAAAGACAGCCGCTAAGTGGCTACAGAGTTATGGAGACTTGCAGTCGATCCTAGATTCAGCGGATCAAATCACAGGCAAGGTGGGGGAGAACCTCCGGGCCCAGAAGGACTTGGCAATCCGCAACAGAAGACTCAACAATCTAGTCCGGGACCTTGAATTTGAGTTTGGATTGCAAGACCTAGCTGTAGGTCCGGTTAATGAAGATGAAGTTAAAGCCGTATTCGCAAAACTCAATTTCCGAACCCTTCTAACGAGGGTCATAAAGCTGCGAGGAACAAACGGCAAGCAGATTCCAGTTATAAAAGCTGAAGTTGAAGAAGAGATCGAAGATAGCACTGAGATTTTTGCAACCTACGAGCAACCAGATGTGCAAATCGCTTCAATAGACGAGATATCAAAGCAACTTGGGGAAAATGCCTTCATTTTTATACAAGTTGCAGATAGAAAACTAATTGGGCTTGGGCTGGCGAAAGTAAACCTCAGAATGGACTGGGATGGAAGGCAGCCAGAGAAAGCCTTGGATCTGATCAGAGACAAGGAGTTTGGTGTCTTTGATGCTAAAGAGTTCTCCCGGAAACTAATTGAATTGGGCCTTTCATCCAGAGTATTCGCAAGCGATTCGCTCCTGGTTAGCTACCTCATTGATCCGACTTTGAGATCTTATGAACTTACAGATCTTCTTCGGGAGCAAATCGGTATAGACCTTGCAAGGCCCGATGACAACGAGTTGTTTACTGAATCGTCACCATCGCTTGATGCGTGGGGAGCTGCGGTCCTTAGTGAGCAGCTCCTGCCCAAACTCTCTCAGGCAGCGAGAGAGACGGTCTACAAGCAAATTGAACTCCCTTCATCATACGTTTTGGCGAAGATGGAGTCTGTCGGTATCGCAATTGATCGAAACAATTTGCAGGAGCAATTTGAATCTCTCAGCAGCGATGTAGAGGCGATTGCTAATGAGGCCTACAAGATAATCGGCCATGAGGTGAATCTTGCTAGCCCTAAGCAGCTGCAAGTGGTTCTGTTTGAAGAATTGGGATTTGAGGGCACCAAAACAGTCAAGACGGGTTATTCAACAAATGCAGAGGCATTAGCTGACCTACTTGAACAAACTGGCCACCCATTCCTCGAGAAACTTCTTGCCCATCGAGATGTGACAAAGATTAGACAAATGGCGGAGACTCTGCTCAATGCCATTGAATCCGATGGTCGGATTCATACGAGCTATCTCCAAACTGGCACCAGCACCGGTCGGTTGAGTAGCGAGAATCCAAACCTGCAGAACATTCCTATCAAAACGGAGCGTGGACAGAAACTGCGCAGCGCATTCGTTGCAGGGTCGGGTTACAAGGAGCTTTTGACCGCTGACTACTCGCAAATTGAAATGAGAATCATGGCCCACCTCAGCGAGGATGCTGGACTAATTGAGGCCTTCAGAGCTGGCGAGGATCTCCACAACTACGTAGGTAGCCGAATCTATGGCGTGAAGCCCAGCGAGGTCGATTCTGCGATGCGTTCAAAAGTCAAAGCTATGAGCTATGGGCTCGTCTACGGCTTGAGTGAATTTGGTCTAGCTCGACAGCTGAAGATTTCTAAAGCTGAGGCCAAACAGTTGATGGCTGACTATTTCGCTCGATTTGGTGGAGTTAAGCGCTATTTGGATCACGTGGTCCAACAGGCGAGAACCGACGGCTACACGGAGACTGTCTACGGTCGCCGTCGTCCATTCGCTGATCTCAATTCAAAGGTTTTTCAGGTTAGAGAGAATGCGCGTCGTGCGGCCCTCAATGCTCCAATTCAGGGCACCGCTGCCGACATAATGAAGCTCGCCATGATCGAAGCCGACCGTCGATTGACCTCAGAAGGCTTGAAATCGCGACTGCTCCTGCAGGTGCACGATGAGCTGGTATTTGAGGTGGCCCCAGATGAGTTGGAGCAAGTCAAGATTCTTGCCGTTGAGAGCATGAAATCAGTTGCCAAACTCTCCGTCCCGGTGGACGTTCACGTGGGGGTGGGCCCTAATTGGGAGCTGGCGGGTCACTAATAATCCCGCTAGGCTTGCCCAGGCGCTTTAGGGCGCTTTCCCTGTCCGTTCGTCGGGCTAGCCAAATCTAAACCTTTGGATGAGCACGACCTGAGTATAAAAAGTGGAGTAACCACACATATGGCAACCAAATCGACCGCAGGCACAAAGCAAGTAGCAGTCAACGACATCGGCTCTCAAGAGGATTTTCTGGCAGCGGTCGAAGCAACTCTCAAATTTTTCAATGATGGCGATCTAATCGCCGGCACGGTCGTGAAAATCGATCGCGACGAAGTGCTACTGGATGTCGGGTACAAGACCGAAGGTGTAATTCCTCTTCGCGAACTTTCCATTAGACAAGACGCCAACCCAAACGACATCGTCAAGGTGGGCGAATCAATTGAGGCGCTCGTTCTTCAGAAGGAAGACAAAGAAGGCCGACTGATCCTGAGCAAGAAGCGCGCACAATACGAGCGCGCTTGGGGCGATGTTGAGAAGATCAAGGAAGCAGACGGAATCGTCAAGGGAACCGTCATTGAGGTCGTCAAGGGTGGAGTAATTGTCGACATCGGACTACGAGGCTTCCTACCAGCATCACTAATTGAACTGCGCAGAGTAAGAGACCTAGGTCCATACCTTGGCACCGAGGTTGAGGCAAAGATTTTGGAGCTAGACAAGAACCGCAACAACGTGGTGCTTTCTAGACGTGCACTGCTTGAGCAGAGCCAGAGTGAGAGCAGAACCACCATGCTGAACGACCTTGCAAAGGGTCAGATCAGAACTGGTGTTGTTTCTTCCATCGTGAACTTCGGTGCGTTTATCGACCTAGGCGGAGTTGATGGCCTTGTCCACGTATCTGAGCTCAGCTGGAAGCACGTTGAGCACGCAAGCGAGGTAGTCGAGGTTGGCCAGGAAGTAACCGTTGAGGTTCTCGAGGTTGATTCAGACCGTGAGCGCGTCTCTCTATCTCTGAAGGCAACTCAGGAAGACCCATGGCAGGTATTCGCAAGAACTCACGCAATTGGTCAGTACATTCCTGGCAAAGTCACCAAGATCGTTCCGTTCGGAGCATTTGTTCGTGTAGCAGATGGTATCGAGGGACTAGTGCACATCTCTGAACTATCTTCCAAGCACGTTGAGCACGCAGACCAGGTTGTAACCGTAAATCAGGACGTATTTGTCAAACTGATTGACATCGACCTTGAGCGTCGCAGAATTTCATTGTCACTAAAGCAGGCAGTGGATGAAGTTGACCCAGCGGGCACTGACTTCAACCCTGTTCTATATGGCATGGCTGCTGACTACGACGAGAGCGGCAACTACCGTTACCCAGAAGGATTCGACCCTGCTACCAACGAGTGGAAGCCAGGATACGAAGAGGCTAGAACTAAGTGGGAAGCAGACTACGCAGAGGCTCACCAGCGTTGGGATCTTCACAAGACTCAGGTGAAGGCAATGCGTGAAAAGCTTGCAAATCTGCCAGACGCGGTCCCAGCTGCTCCTGAAAGCGCACCTGAAGGTTCCTTGTCACAAGACGAGTCACTTGCTTCTCTAAGAGACCAGCTAGCTGAAGACAAGTAACAGCCTCAAACAGTCCTATTCTGGATAGATGCTAATTGCACTAACCGGAGGAATAGGCTCTGGTAAATCAACTGTTGCCGCCGAGTGGACAAAACTCGGCGCAACTGAGATTGACGCTGACATTCTCGCTCGCGAGGTCGTCAAGCCAGGCGCGGTGGGGTTAGAAACTTTAGTTCAGATGCTTGGTGAAGAGATCTTGACCTCAGATGGGCAGTTAGATCGATCGAAACTTGCTTCAGTTACTTTCACAAACCCTGAGGTAAGAACCAAAGTGGAGCAAGTGTTGCACCCTTTGATCCAGCAACTGGCCAAAGTAAAGACAGAGCAAACAGAGGGAATCGTGGTCTACACCATCCCTTTACTGGTTGAGACTAAGTCGCCCCTTGAATTTGATGCTGTGGTGACTATCAGTTGCCCCGAATCTGTAAGGGTTGAGCGCTTGATTGCAAGGGGAATGAGTGAACAGGACGCCAGAAACCGCATTTCTGCTCAAGCCACTGATCAGGAGCGAGAGGCAGTGGCGGATTACGTCCTGGATTCAAACTGTTCTATGGAGGAGCTGAAGGTTCGCGCTCAACGCCTGTTTGAGGAAATCACAAGTGGATGATTCCAAGGCATTCAAGGTAATTAGCGAGTTTCAACCCTCTGGTGATCAACCAAAGGCCATTGACGAGCTCGAGAAGAGAATTCGTGCGGGGGAGCGGGATGTTGTTCTTCTAGGTGCAACTGGAACCGGAAAGTCTGCAACAACAGCCTGGCTAGTGGAGAGGCTGCAACGACCAACCCTTGTGATTGCTCACAACAAGACCCTCGCAGCGCAGCTCGCTAGCGAATTACGGGAGCTATTTCCCGAAAACGCTGTTGAGTATTTCGTTAGCTACTACGACTACTACCAACCTGAGGCTTATGTCCCTCAGACCGACACCTTCATCGAGAAAGACTCCACAATCAATGAGGAAGTCGAGCGACTTAGATACTCCGCAACTATGTCCTTGCTCAGCAGAAGAGACGTGATTGTCGTTGCGACGGTGTCATGCATCTATGGTCTTGGAGCCCCAAAAGAATACCTTGCACAATCACTTCCTCTTCGAGTCGGGCAGAAGATTGACCGCGATGAGCTAATCCGCGGGCTTGTGAACATCCAGTACCAGAGAAATGACATTGATTTCACCAGAGGCAATTTCCGGGTCAAAGGCGACACGGTAGAAGTCATCGCAATTTACGACCAAGAAGCTACTCGAATCGAGTTTTTTGGTGATGAAATAGAAAAGATTTATCGGATAAACCCTCTTACGGGGGAGATTCTTATGGACAGGCAATCCGTTGCCATTTATCCGGCTTCGTACTATGTGGCACCTGCCGAGCAGATGGGTCGAGCAATCGAAGCTATTGAGGAAGAGCTAGAAGGAAGATATAGAGAGCTCGAAAAACAAGGAAAGCTTCTCGAAGCACAGCGCATCAAAATGCGCACCACATTTGATCTTGAAATGATAAAAGAGCTCGGTTTTTGCTCAGGAATCGAAAACTATTCGCGTCACATCGACGGTAGAGCCGAAGGTGAACCACCTGCCTGTTTGTTGGACTATTTCCCGGAGGACTTTCTGACCGTTATCGACGAGTCACATGTCACAATTCCTCAAATAAGGGCAATGCATAACGGAGACCAATCTAGAAAGAGAACTCTGGTCGAGTATGGGTTTAGGTTGCCTTCCGCACTTGATAATCGCCCACTTAGATTTGATGAATTTCTTGCCAGAACAGGTCAAACTGTCTACCTCTCAGCTACCCCTGCTCAGTATGAACTTGATTTGTCGGACGGGGTTGTCGAGCAGATAATTCGTCCAACGGGACTAGTTGACCCAAAGATTGTTGTGAAGCCATCAAAGGGACAAATCGATGACCTGATGGAGCAAATCAGACTTCGAACCGACCGGAATGAACGTGTTCTTGTTACAACCCTCACCAAGCGTCTCGCAGAGGAAGTTACTGACTATCTGACTGAGATGGGAATAAGAGTTCGATACATGCACTCCGATGTCGACACTCTCAGACGTGTCGAGTTACTGCGTGAACTGCGGCAGGGGCTCTATGACGTGTTAGTTGGCATCAATCTTCTTCGTGAGGGACTTGATTTGCCAGAAGTCTCACTCGTTTCAATCCTCGATGCCGACAAGGAAGGCTTCCTGCGCTCCACGACAGCCCTTATTCAAACCATTGGACGAGCTGCGAGAAACGTCGGGGGAGAAGTGCACATGTATGCCGATCGGATTACCGACTCGATGAAGCGGGCAATTGATGAGACTAATAGACGTCGAGAAATTCAAGTTGCCTACAACAAGGAGAATGGCATTGATCCGCAGCCGTTGCGAAAGAAGATTGCGGACATTACCGATGCTCTGGTGAGAGAGGAAGTTGATACAGAAGCCCTGATGGAGCAGATGAGGAAGGCTCCGAAGGGAAAGACCTCAGTATCACCAATTAGAGGTCGTAAGGACATCGGGAAGGCAGGCAAGGATCAACTCATCCAAACGATCATGGAGCTCGACGCTCAAATGAGAGCCTGTGCCGCAGAGTTGAACTTTGAGCTGGCCGCCCGCATTCGTGATGAAATAGCCGAATTGAAGCGCGAGCTACGCCAGTTTGATGCCGCTGGGCACGCGTAGAATTCTCCAGTGAGCATCCAGATCCCTTCCAGTAACAAGCTGGTTATTCGGGGTGCGCGGGTCCACAATCTAAAGAACCTAACTCTTGAAATACCTCGTGATGCTCTGGTCGTATTCACGGGACTCTCAGGTTCTGGAAAATCCTCATTAGCTTTCGACACTATCTTCGCCGAAGGTCAGAGGCGCTACGTTGAATCGCTCTCCGCCTACGCCAGACAATTTCTTGGGCAGGTAGATAGACCTGATGTTGACTTTATTGAGGGGCTGTCACCGGCAGTTTCGATTGACCAAAAATCAACAAATCGTAATCCTCGCTCAACAGTTGGAACTATCACCGAAATTCATGATTACCTCAGATTGCTCTGGAGCCGTATTGGAGTGCCGCATTGTCCCGAGTGTGGTGAGGCAATATCACGCCAAACCCCTCAGGCTATTGTCGATCAACTACTCGCAATGGAACAGGGCACAAAGTTTCAACTTCTAGCACCAGTAGTTCAGCAGAAGAAGGGAACTTTCGAAGACCTCTTCAGTTCACTTCAATCGCAGGGGTACGCAAGAGTTGTCGTCGATGGCGAAACCATAGTCCTCTCTGAGGCGAAGCCGCTAAAGAAAAGTTTTAAACATGACATCGCGGTTGTCGTCGATCGCCTAGCAATCAAACCAGATGCGGCAAGCAGAATTACCGACTCTGTGGAGACAGCATTGCGACTGGCAGACGGAAAAGTTGTGGTCGACTTTGTAGACCAGAAGAAGCAGCGAACTTTCAGTGAACAGCTGAGCTGTCCCAATGAACACGAGATTTACCTCTCAGAAATTGAGCCAAGAACTTTCTCCTTTAATGCACCATTCGGAGCATGTCCTGATTGCACCGGCCTAGTAACCAAAATGGCGGTCGATGCAGAGCTCGTGATAGGCGACCCAGAAAGTTCAATTGCCGATGGGGTCATCATTCCCTGGTCTACTCAAGGTAAGGGGTTGTATTCGTATTTCACTCGACTGCTTCAAGGCCTTGCC
>JBMSYD010000007.1:0-23986 GCA_049426345.1 Aquiluna sp. | reverse complement strand
AGAACTGGCTTCTAATTGCCCACAAATCAGGGAATACAGGCCTGAACAAGGTGCTTGCCAAATAGCCAACGCCACTGGAGCCGCCCGTTCCGGGTTTTTTCCCGATTGTTCGCTCAACCATCTTTACGTGGCGATAGCGCCACTCCTGGAAACCTTCATCCAAATCAACTAGTGCTTCACCAACCATCGAGGCTTCAGGGTCGGATCTGTGCAGTTCGATTAATGCCTGCTGAACTCCTGGGTGCTCTTCCCAAGGCTTTGTCACATCTCTTTCAAGAGCATCCTTTGGCATTGCCTTTTTTCTGTTGAAGAAGTGAAGAGCCGAATCCCAAAGTGAGCGTCTAAGCATCGCCTGCTCCACTCGCGCCCTTGCAGAAGAGCCCGGGATGAGGTGCTCTGCCATTCCCATACCAGAGGACTTTTCGGCATCTGCACCCGATTGGTCTCTTATCCCCAGAACTGCTTCCAATTCTCTGAATTGAGCCGACTGGAAACCAGAGGCTGAACTTAAGCGTTGACGGAATGAATTAAATTGCAGGGGAGTCATGGTCTCCAGGATGTCTAGCTGCGCAACGCAGGTTTTCATAATGGTTCTGATTCGACCCAGCAGAGCGAGGGAGCGGTGAGTTTCACCTGCCTCCAGAGATTTTTGCAAGGCAGCTGCTTCATGCAGGATCTGCTTGAACCAAAGCTCGTAGACCTGGTGGATGGTTATGAAAAGCAGTTCGTCATGCTCGGGCCCATCGCTCAGAGGCTGCTGAAGCTCAAGCAGCTCATCAACCTTTAGGTAAGAGATGTAGGTTATGTGTTTTTGATGGTCCATGATTTCCTAGGTGACGCGACTGGAGCTTTCGGTAACGCTCTTGTATTCGCCTGTCTCAACGAGTTCCTTGAGTCGACGGAAGCCCTCGTAAACCTCTGAGTAGCTGGTTGGCAGAGGAGAAATTCCAAGTCGAATTGCACCAGGCTCTCGATAGTCAGGGATTACCTTCTTGAGCTTTCGAAGAGCATTGGCAATTTGCTTAGCATCCGGATGCTGAATGATGATGTGACCTCCGCGCCGAGCGGCATCCCGGGGAGTTGCGAGAGTAAAACCTAAATCACTCAGCCACTGGTCATACAGGTCAATCATCAACTGGGTTCCCTTGGAAGCTTTGTCGTTGATGGCTGTGATACCTGCCTGGCCAATCATTTCAAATGCCACCTCAACAGCGCGGATGCCGATGATAGAGGGGCTGGCTATTTGAAAGCCGCGAATTTGATCTGATGGCTCAAAGAATGCGCCCATCTCGAACTGCTTCTCTTGCGCAAACCAACCTTGAATGGGAACCTGCAGTTTCTCCTGCAGTGACTTCTTAACAAACAACCACGCAGGAGAGCCGGGACCTGAGTTTCCGTATTTATACGTGCAGCCAACAGCCAGCTCAACGCCGTTTAGTTCAAAGTCCAGAGCGACTGAGCCAATGGCATGAGAGCAGTCCCAAACCACATAAATTCCATGTTGCTTGGCCAGCTCGTTGATGCCTCTGATGTCTTGCTTGACTCCTGAGCGATAGTTAACCGCTTGCAAGGTCAGCATGGCAACATCTCTGGTCAGGATTGGCCTTAGAGCTTCGACCGTTATCTCTTCGTGCTCGCTTGGAATATCGATTGCACCCGGACCACCCATACCATCGCTATTTAGTGTGATTAGTTCAAGGCCAAACTGCTTGGCAATGCCCTGAATGATGTAGCGGTCAGTAGGGAAATTTGCAGAGTCGATAATGATTTTGTTACGACCGGGATTGGCTCTAATGGCTGCAACGCAGAGCTGGTAGAAATTCACCGAAGTTGTGTCGCACACCAGCGTTTGCCCTGGATTTGCTCCGAGCGCACTTTTTGCAAGTAAATCCCCAGCTGTCTGAGCCTGGTCAATCCAGTGCGACCAACCATCAACGAGCTCAGCACCCCACTCATTGGTTAGGAAGCTGTTTATTTTTTCTATGGTTGCTTTTGGAAGGCGGCCTAAAGAATTGCCATCGAGGTAGCAGATTTCTGGGTCGGTGATGACAAATTGATTGCGAAAACTAGCTAGCGGATCGTTGCGGTCTAGCTCAAGGACAGACTCGGCACTCCAGATGGCAGCTTTGCTCACCCCTCCACTCTACTCAAACCAGCAACTGGTGTTTTGCTAGTTCGGCATAGAGCGGGGTTGATTTCACAAGCTCAGAGTGGGAGCCAATGCCAACCACTCGGCCGTGTTCCAAAACGATTATCTGATCGGAGTCCACAACAGTTGAAAGGCGGTGGGCGATAACTACCAGCGTGCGGTTTTGTGCAACTGCATCAATTGCTTGGCGCATTCTCTGCTCATTTGGCCCATCCAACGCGCTGGTTGATTCGTCGAGAAGCAAAATTGGAGGTTTTGCTAGCAGTGCTCTTGCAATGGCAAGTCGCTGACGCTCACCACCGGAGAGCATGATTCCACTCTCGCCGACTTCCGCGTCTAATCCCTTTTCATCTCGGTTTAGAACCTCAGTCAAATTAACCTGATTCAGCACATCGACCAGTTCTTGCTCAGTTGCTTCTGATTTTCCAAGCAAAAGATTGTCGCGGATGCTTCCCGCTAGAACAGGTGCGTCTTGCTCAACATAACCCAGTTGCTCGCGCAGAGTCTGTCTCGAAAACTCGGTCACATTCTGCCCATCTAGCAAAATCTCGCCACCGGTTGGCTCGTAGAATCTTTCAATCAATGAAAAGATTGTCGACTTACCGGCACCCGATGGTCCAACCAGGGCAACCCTTTGGCCACGCTCAATCCGAAAACTAACCGAGTTCAGAATTTGCTTACTCTCGCCATCTTCGGCGGGGTAGTGGAAATCAACCTGGTTGAACTCAATGGCAGCGGTGTTGACAGCAACTCGGTGTTCCGATTGAACGCCGGTCTCTTCTTCCTCCAAGACCATGATTTCCTGAATTCTGGCCAGTGCGCCAAGGGCACCCATCACCGAGGTGTAGGCGCCAAAAGCAGAAATCAGTGGTCCAATCATGAAGAAAAGCAAGATCACAAAGGTCACCAGTGAGGCAATCGTGGTTGCACCCGTTGCCACTCGCAAGCCACCAAGACCCAGCACAACGATGAATGCAGTGTTGAAAGCCACCTGGGCAATTGGTGCGACCGCTGCCGAGAGTCGAGCTATTGAAAGACCTTGGTCATAGGCAGCTTCTGCATCCTTATAGATCTCTTGGCTCTCACGCTCCTCGGCGCGACTTGCGCGGATGGTTCGAATAGCACTGAGTGCTCTTTCAACGCTGGCAGACATCTGGCCAACTTTTTGTTGAGCTTTCGTGGTTGCACTTCGGATTTTGCGGCCGGTGAATGCAATTGCACCAACTGCAACGAAGACAACTAGCAATGTCGACCCGAGCAGAAGGGGGTCGATGAAGGCCATGACGATAATCGCCCCAAAAAATTGGAGTAGACCACCAAGCGCATCCACCAGTCCCTGGGTAAGGACGGCTTTCAGGAGCGTCGAATCAGAACCAACTCGAGAAACCAGATCACCAGTCCTGCGGCGGTCATACTGCCAAATCGGCAGTCGCAGCATCCTTGCCACCAGTGCTTTTCTGGTGCTGAGGACCACACCCTCACCTGTTTTATATAGAAGGTAAAACTGAAATGCGTTCAGAAGAGCCGAGCTAATAATCAGCACGATGATTACCAAGGCCAGAGTTTGAATTTCTCTGTTCTCTTCGACCGCTGAAATTAACTGGCCAATGAGAAGAGGTTGGCCCAGAGCCAGGATTGAGCCCAGCATCGAAAGAATGATGGCTAAGGTCAGAACTTTTTTGTAGGGACGAAGGTAAGGAAACAGATCCTTCAGTTGCGCTCTAGGACCCTTGTATTCTCTTGACTTAGGGTTCTGAGTTGGATCTGAATAGTATTCGCTCACTTCTTATGCAACCTTTTCCTGGTGGAAACCACTCCCGTAAACCGCTTCATTTAGCAGAAAATTTATCTCCGGAAGAGCCAACGCTTCAGTGTAGGCGGTGTTCTTGCTAAATCGCTGATAGTCAAGCTCCGGTAGTAGCTTCTGCACTGAGGAGTCTTTGGTCTTCAAAAACATCAAAGTCGTGTTTTTCTGTGGTGGGAAATCATTCAAAACCTTGCCGCAACCATAACCAAAGACTCGAATAGCCAACTGGGCCTCTTCCGGAGAAGATTTTTGGATTAGTCCATTGTCTGGGACCACGATCGCTGGTCGAACTATCTCTCGACGCTGCCAGATCTGAAAGCAGGTTCTCAGGTCATTTGTCTCTGTGACAGATTGACCGGCATCGTCTTGATAAGAAACAAAAACATCCTCATCGAGGATTTTGTGAAAATTGGGATTCAGCCTGTTTTCAACGCTCCACTTCCGCCAGGAGCGAGGGACTAGAAAACAAATGAATTCGCTGAATTTTGCAGCGTGATTGAAAAACGGTATTGCGAGGGCATTGTTTCGTCCAAACGGGGGATTGGAAACGGTTACTAGGTCTTTCTCCACCGACTCGTATTCGAGAAAATCTGCTTTCTTGACCAGCGGGTGCTTTGGATAAAGGTCGACCGAAGTGATTGTCTTTGCTCCAGTTTGCTGAAGAGCTTCAATAAAACTGCCGGTGCCACCAGCGGGCTCTAAAAACTTCCGACTCGAGAAGTTTGGGATGATCTTTGAAGCTTGCGCAACCAACTCAATGGCAAGTTCTGGAGGCGTATAGAACTGCTCTTTCCCAGTGACCCTGGTATTTCCTGGACGCTTCTTCACTAGAAAACCATATCAAGAACTGTAAACGGGCGGGTGAGTAGTAGTCTTATCTGCTGCCCTGCTGGGCGAGATGGAGAAATAATTGTCGCAACAACAAACTTCTGATGCGGTCATTTCGGCTAAAGACCTCACCAAGAAATACAAAGACTTTGTCGCAGTTGATGGGATTGATTTTGAGGTAAAGCGAGGAGAGTCCTTCGGACTTCTCGGGCCAAACGGTGCTGGCAAGTCAACCACCATGAAGATGATTTCCTCGGTTTCTCAGCGAACCGGCGGCGAGCTGAAGATTTTAGGCAAAGAACCAAACACGCACGGACCAGAGATTCGAGCTCACCTTGGAGTTGTTCCACAAAAGGACCTTCTCGATCGAGAGCTCAAAGTTTGGGAAAACATTTTTACCTACGGTCGCTATTTCGGTCTTTCGAGAAAATTCCTGAAGGCGAAAGTGGATGAACTGTTGGAGTTTGCTCAGCTAACTGAGAAACGCAACTCTAAAGCAGACGATCTCTCTGGTGGTATGCAGCGCAGGCTAGCTATTGCTCGAGGACTTGTGAACGAGCCAGAAATTCTTTTGCTAGATGAGCCAACTACCGGACTAGATCCGCAAGCTCGCCACGTTTTGTGGGACAGGCTTTTCAGACTGAAAGAGCAGGGCGTAACTTTGGTTATCACCACTCACTACATGGATGAAGCAGAGCAGCTTTGCGATCGACTGATTGTGATGGATAAAGGCAAGATCATGGCCGAGGGTTCACCAGCCGAGCTGATCAAGAAGTATTCATCCAAAGAAGTTGTGGAAGTTAGGTTTGGAACCGACAAGAACGAGCAGACTGCCGAAAAGCTTTCTGGAATGGCAGAGCGCATCGAAGTTCTTCCGGATCGAATTCTTCTTTACACCGAACACGGAGAAGACCTGCTTGCCAAAATCCTGGACTCAGGACTCCACCCCGTCACCTCGCTCGTCCGTAGAAGCTCTTTGGAGGATGTCTTCCTCAGGCTCACTGGAAGAACCTTGGTTGAGTGATGTCTGATTTGCAGTTTCGTCCAGGTCAAGCAGTAGATCCGAAGAAAGCCGTGCGCTGGGGATCTCTGCGAGTTGCCGAGTATCGCATTTACTCAATGTCTAAGTGGATGGGTTCAGTCATTGCCTATGGACTTGGTAATCCGATTCTTTATCTAGTCTCGGTTGGTCTTGGCATTGGAGCTTTGGTTGACGCTAACTCTGATGGCCAGGGGATTCTTGGAGTCAGCTACTTGCAGTTTGTTGCTCCAGCGCTTTTGGCAGCCGCGGCAATTCAAGGTGTCATGGATGAGGTTACTTTTCCAACCATGGACGGCTTTATCTGGGACAAGTTGTTTTACGCGATCAATGCAACATCGGTTTCCAGCTATCAAATAGCTAATGGAGTCATGCTGGCAGCCCTTGCCCGCGGAACATTTACTGTGAGCCTTTACTTAGCGGTCTTAGTTGTATTTGGAGCAATCCCACTGGGTTCTGTTTTGCCGCTACTTTTCACATCCTTATTTGCTGCCTGGGCTTGGTCCACTGTCATGTTGGCGGTTACAGCGAGACTAGAGCGCGATGAGGGCTATTTTGCAATCATTGGTCGCTTTGTAATCGCTCCAATGTTTTTATTCTCTGGCACTTTCTACCCACTGCAGCTAATGCCTATTTATCTGCAGCCGATTGGTTGGATTTCTCCGTTTTGGCACTCCGCCGAACTTGGCAGAACACTTAGCTATGGCGCGGAAATGTCTGCCGGGATGTTTGCAATCCACGTTTCATACCTGCTGTTTTTGGTGGTCGTAGGTCTGCTATTTACCTACCCGAAGTTCAAGCAGAGGTTGGCTAAATGATTACCCAAGCTCTTGTTTCACAAGCTGTCGCAATCGCGGAAAAGCGCCGCAACAACCCAGGAGCCTCGGTTTACTCAGGTAGAGCCAGGATGCTGTTGGAGCGCGGTGTTTATGCAGCAAAAAGCTCGAATTGGCTGATTATTGTTTCTGGTTTCTTCGAGCCAGTTTTCTATCTTCTCGCCTTTGGTTTTGGAATTGGCCAGCTGATTGGCAATCTCACTGATGGCAACGGAAATCCGGTTACCTATGCGGCATTTATCGCTCCTGCCCTGCTGGCAAGCTCAGCAATGAACGGTGCCATCTACGACTCAACCTGGAACGTCTTTTTCAAAATGCACTTCGGCAAGATCTACCAGGTCATGCTCTCCAGTTCCATGGGGCCACTCGACGTTGCACTGGGAGAAATCACCTGGGCACTTCTGCGAGGACTTGTTTATTCACTCGGTTTCATGGCAATCGTGGTTCCACTTGGACTAATTACTGATGCCTGGGGCTTTTTAGCAATTCCTGCTGCCACGCTCATAGCCTTTGGATTTGCATCCTTTGGTATGGCAATTACTTCCTATTTCCACTCTTTCCAGCAAATGAACTGGCTCAACTTCTTCCTGCTGCCGATGTTTTTGTTCTCTGGAACATTTTTCCCAGTGAGCGTATTTCCGCAGTGGATTCAGGTGATTGTTCAGGCGCTGCCGCTTTGGCAAGGAGTAGAGCTGGTTAGATCCTTAACCCTTGGCATCATCCACTGGGGCTTGCTGGGTCACGTCGCCTACTTCGTGGTGATGATTATTGGCGGAATGTGGTTCACCACAGTCCGTCTACGCGCGTTGTTTATGCGCTAGTAATTACCAAAAGACAGCCAGTATTACGTTGGTGAGCGTCAAGCCACCAACTGCGCCAAATAGAGGTGCCTTTACTGAAGCTTTTTTACGGTTAGCCATCACAAGAATCAGGATGATCAAAACGACAACCGTCTTCACACCAATCTTCATGTGATTGACCTCAAAGTCAGCACCCATAGCAACTCGGTACTCAGCAAGGCCAACTAGAAGCAGTCCTGTGGCGAAAGCAGTCCATGCGCCGTGCACCATGGCCGGGACGATCCTGGCAACCCCTGCACCCATTGCGCGCATTTGGGTTAGAAAGCCTCCCAAGAGCGAGGCAAGTCCGATGAAGTGCAATACAAGCAGTGAATTGCGAGTTAGTTCGATGAGTTCCATTTTTCCTCCAGGTTTCTAGCCTAAAGGAAAGAGCTTTATTAGCTCAGGCGTGCCATGGTCAAAGCAGCTTGCACTGCCTCTGCACCCTTGTCTTCTCGAGATGATGGAAGGCCTGCTCGGTTGAGAGCTTCCTGCTCTGTGTTGACGGTGAGAAGGCCAAAGCCGATTGGAGTTTTTCTGCTTATCTGAACCTGGGTTAGTCCTTGCGTTGCAGCGTCGCAGACATAGTCAAAGTGAGGAGTCTCGCCCTTGATGACAACACCGAGTGCAATGACGACCTGTGCACCCTTATCGATTGCTTTTTCGGCAGCCAGTGGAAGCTCAAAAGCTCCAGGCACTCGCCAAACGGTGACATCTGTTGCACCGGATCGAACCAGTTCTTTTCTTGCGCCGGCAATCAGTCCATCCATGATTGCGGTGTGCCAAGAAGAGGCAATGACAAATACTTTTAGTCCCTCGCCGCTCACCTCGAGCTGCGGGGCTCCGTTTCCACTCATTACTTCAGATTAGCGGGAATCATGTGGCCCATGCGAGCGCGCTTTGCCTCGAGGTAGCCCTTGTTCTGCTCTGCCAAACCAACAATTAGCGGAACCGTCTCGGTTACAGGGATTCCGGCGTCTTCTAAGTAGCGACGCTTAGCTGGATTATTGGTAAGAAGTCTTACGCTCTCAATTCCGAGGTCCTGCAAGATTGCAACTGCAGCACCGTATTCACGAGCTTCGCTAGGTAGGCCAAGCGCCAGGTTGGCATCGACTGTGTCGAGACCTTTTTCCTGCAGGGAGTAAGCCTTAAGTTTGTTGAGAAGTCCAATTCCACGACCTTCCTGGCCGCGCAAGTAAATTACAACTCCACCATTTGGATCAGCAGCAATTGCGTCCATAGCAGCTTCTAGCTGAGGGCCGCACTCGCACTTGAGTGATCCAAACGCTTCGCCGGTGATGCACTCAGAGTGCATTCTGACCAGGGCGTTCTTTGGTCCTGGGTTGCCAGCGATAATTGCCACGTGATCGGCGGTGGTTTGGACGTCGTAGTAGCCACGAACTTTGAAATCACCGTGGGTGGTTGGCAAGTTAGCCTCTGCCTCAAATCGAATTCGATTTTGGCTGTATTTCCGCTCAGGGGAGCGCTTCTCCAGGTGGTCCCGAAGGTGGGAAATGGTACTCATAGGTAGGTTAAACCTCTGAGCTAGGGCAAATAATTCCCCCGATTTCATCATTGTTCCGTCGTCATTGACCAGCTCTGCCATGAGCCCAACAGGCTCTAAATCCGCTAGTTCTAGCAGATCTACGGCTGCTTCGGTGTGTCCAGGGCGCTCTAGGACTCCACCTAATTTGGCCCGAAGGGGCAGGATATGGCCTGGACGGATCAGAGAGGCAGGGGTTGCGGCAGGGTCAGCCAAAACCCGAGCGGTGTTTGCTCTTTCGGCCGCTGAGATGCCGGTAGAGGTTCGGTTGGCTGCATCGACACTGACTGTGTAGGCGGTGTGGTGAGGATCTTGGTTGTTTACCCACATCAGAGGCAAGTCAAGCTGGTTTGCTCTGTCTTGGGTCATTGGTGCACAAAGAAAACCTGAGGTGTAGCGAACCATCCAGGCGACCCACTCCTCGGTCGCGAACTGGGCAGCGATGATTGCATCGCCCTCGTTCTCTCTGTCCTCGTCATCGGTGATGATGACCGGCTTTCCTTCTCGCAGCGCCTGAAGAACCTCTTCAATGCTGCTGTATTGAATACTCACTTACTCTCCATCAGCTTCTCAACGTGTTTGGCCAGAACATCTGCCTCGACGTTTACCTTGTCGCCTGGGTTTTTATAACCAAGCGTGGTCACTCGCAAAGTCTCTGGGATTAGCGAAACTGCAATCACGTCATGGTCTATGTCATTGACCGTTAGTGAAATGCCATCGAGTGTGATGGATCCTTTGTGCACCACATACTTCATGAGTTCCTTTGGAAGACGAATCTTCACCCAGTCCCAGTTTTCGCTTTTCTCACGGGACACAACTTCGCCAACTCCATCGACGTGCCCCTGCACAATGTGACCGCCGAATCTGGTGGCAGCATTCATGGCGCGCTCAAGGTTGATCGGGTCGCCAACTTTCACGCCATCCAGGCTTGAGCGACGGATGGTTTCAAGCATCACGTCAGCGGTGAAGCCCTTGTCATCAATCTCAATTGCGGTTAGGCAGGTGCCTGAACAGGAGATGGAATCTCCGCGCTTTAGGTCAGACAAAACCTCGTGACAGCTGATGGTCAACCGAATAGCATCTGGCTGCTTTTCAATTGCTGCGACCTTGCCCAGCTCTTCAATGATTCCGGTGAACATTTATCTCCTTGCCCTTATGAATACATCTGAACCGAGCATCTTTTGCTCGGTAATTCTTAGATTTAGTGCCTCGCTCATACTGGAAATTCCAAGCTCACTGATCGCGAGTCTTGGACCACCTAAAAGCATGGGGGCGAGGTAAACGACAAACTCATCCACCAGGTTGTTTCGAATGAACTCAGCGGCAATCTTGGATCCACCTTCAACCAACAGGTGTTTCACTTCTCGCCTAGTTAGCTCTTCTAAAACCACCTGCGGGTTGCGAGCTCGAATTTGAATGGTCTGAGCTTTGTCGTTGAATACTCGCTTGCTTTTATCAATTTCTCGCTCGCCCATAATTACGCGAAGTGGCTGGTGCTCGAAGTAGTTGCCTGCTGCATCTCTTGCGGTTAACTCGGGATCGTCAGCAATCACTGTTCCTGTGCCGACCAGAATGGCATCGACGTCTCTTCTTAGTTTGTGAGTGTCTTGCCTGGACTCTTCACCAGAAATCCATTTACTACTTCCATCGGCAGCTGCGATTCTTCCATCGAGCGAGCTTGCCCACTTCAGAGTGATGAATGGTCTTCCAAGCTGTTTTGCCGTCAACCAAATTCTTGCCTGCTCCTTTGCTTTTTCGCGCAGAACACCCTCGATAACCTCAACGCCATTCTCACGAAGACGCTGCGCACCGCCACTTGATTCATTTCCAGGATCTTTGATTGGGAAAACGACTCTAGAGATTCCCGCATCAATTAGAGCCTGCGCACACGGACCTGTTTTCCCAAAGTGATTGCAGGGCTCGAGTGTGACTACAGCGGTGTAGCCAGGAGCAAATGGGTAGGGGATTGATCGCTTTAGATCTTCTATTGCCATCACTTCCGCATGCGCAGTTCCAGAACCCTTGTGATAACCCTCGGCAACAATTCGACCAGTCGGATCCAAAATCACAGCACCAACTTGCGGGTTGACTCCCCAGGCGGGTCCAAGCAGGGCGAGCTCGAGCGAGCGCTGCATGGCGCTTTCGAGGTGTCCGAGTTGCATCTTGCCCTTTCGTTGCACAGACCGGGGCAAGCAGAAATAGGGGTCGCGCGTGCGACCCTAAGGTTCTTCTCCCATCCGGACTTTAACCGTCGGTTTCGGAATTTCACCGAATCAACCGCCTGAAGCTGCGCAGCTGGGGGCTGCGTTTCCAGTCGGGTCGCGGACTATGACCGCCGGTTCAGATTTTCACTGACCCCGAAGAACTGTGCACTTGTAACAATACCCCGAAGGGCTAATAAATTCCGCCCTAGTGTTTTGGCGGGATAAAGCCCACTCTTTCGTGAACCTTTTGCAGGGTCTTTTCGGCAAGCTCATTGGCAGTAGCTGCCCCCTTGGCCAAGAGTCGATCAAGCTCTCCCTTGTCAGAAAGCAGTTCCTGAGCCCGAGTTCGAATTGGGGCAAGAGCTGCTACGACTACCTCGGCGAGTTCGCCCTTGAGATCACCGTAGCCCTTGCCACTGAATTTAGCTTCCAGGTCCTTGGTGCTTTCTTGAGTGATTGCGGAGTAGATGCCAAGCAGATTTGAAACGCCTGGTTTTTTATCGCGGTCAAATCTAATTTCACCATCGGTGTCGGTGACAGCGCTCTTGATTTTTTTCGTGATGGTTGCATCATCGTCCAAGATGTTGATCAGGCCCTTAGGGTCCTCAGCTGATTTTGACATCTTGGCAGTTGGCTGCTGGAGGTCAAAAATCTTGGCGGTTTCTTTCAAGATGTGAGCTTCTGGAATCACAAAGGTTTCGCCGAAGCGCGAGTTAAAGCGCATAGCTAAGTCTCTGGTTAGCTCAAGGTGCTGGCGCTGATCCTCACCAACCGGAACACTCTTTGGCTGATAAAGCAAAATGTCTGCAGCTTGCAAGATGGGGTAGGTGAAAAGACCAACCGAGCTGCTGTCTGCACCACCCTTTTGGCTTTTGTCTTTGAACTGGGTCATGCGGGATGCTTCGCCAAAACCGGTGATGCAGTTGAGCACCCAGGCAAGTTGCGCGTGAGCAGGGACGTGAGATTGAACAAACAGGGCCGACTTATTTGGATCGATTCCGGCTGCTAGATACTGTGCTGCAGTGCGGCGGGTGTTCTCAGCAAGTTCTTTCGGATCTTGCGGAACTGTGATGGCGTGAAGATCAACGATGACGTAGTAAGCCTGGTAGTCATCTTGCATTGCTACCCACTGCTTCAGAGCGCCTAGATAGTTACCCAGGTGCAAGCTGGCGGCAGATGGCTGCATGCCACTGAGCAGATTTGGCTTGGCCATCACTTCACCTCCAGACTGTAATCAACCAGGACGGGGGAGTGATCTGTCCACCTGGCGTCGTAGCTCTTTGCTCTATCGACCCGATAATTCTGCCCGAGCTGCGCCAACTTTGGTGTAGCAAGCTGATAATCAATTCGCCAGCCCGCATCGTTATCGAAAGCTTTACCCCGAAATGACCACCAGGTGTAGGGACCAGGCTTTCCGGGGTGAGCCCTTCTGCCCATGTCTATCCAGCCCTGCTTAGCAAAGTCATCGAAGTAAGCACGCTCTTCTGGCAAGAATCCTGCGCTTTTGAGGTTGCCCTTCCAGTTTTTGATATCGAGCTCGGTGTGGCCAACGTTTAGATCCCCAACTACCAGCGCAAGCTCATTCTTCTTTATTAGCTGACCCATCCGCTGCTTCATGGCCGCTAGAAACTTATATTTCTCAACCTGTTTAGGGGTATCGGCTTCGCCGGAGTGGACGTAGCAGGAAACTACGGTTAGTAGCCCTGACTTGGTTTCGATATCTACTTCTACCCATCTACCTGCTGAATCAAATTCATCTGGACCGATATCTGTTCTGAATTTCTTGATTGGGAATCTACTGAGCACAGCGACCCCAGCTCTGCCTTTGGCAGATGCTTCGTGTTCCGCGATGAACCAGCCATCGCCAAGCGGACCACCTTTTACCGCTAGCTTGGCGAGCTCTCCGGTCGGTGCTCTGACCTCCTGCAAACAAAGAATGTCTGGCTTTGCTTTCTTCAGCCAATCGGCCATTCCATTGCGGGCAGCAGCACGAATGCCATTGACATTTACAGTTGCAATCTTGAGCACGTAATAAACCTAGCTATAGCAATGCGTATAGCTCGTTGCCACGGACTTCAACCGTGATTTTTCCCAGGGGCGATCTGGCCGGTCCTTGCTCCGGCTCACCGGAATCAGTATTGAATCTTGCGCCATGGCAACCGCAGGCAATCTGGCCATCTTGCACTCCGCTCACGATGCAGCCGCTGTGTGTGCAGGTGGCAGAGAATGCTCGGAACTGATCCTGCTTTGGATGAGTAACCAAGATGGTGAGAGACTCATCCACCATTACCTTTTTGCCGGTGCCGACCGGAATCTCATCGACTGTTCCAAGCAGAATCTCTCCGCTTATCTCAGTAGGAGCTTGGTCAATCGTTGCTGAGGGAGGTGATGTTTGAGCGACCGGTGATTCTGCTGCGCAGGCTGCAAGAGCAATAGAAGAGGTTGCAGCTAATGAGCCTGCTAAAACGGTGCGGCGAGGAATAGTCATAGAGAGCTAAACCGAAGAAAGAGCTACGCTCTTCCCTTCAGAATTGCCTGCTTCACCTCGGCGATTGCCTTGGTCACCTCAATGCCACGAGGGCAGGCCTCGGTGCAGTTGAAGGTGGTACGGCAGCGCCAGACACCTTCTTTATCGTTCAAGATATCCAGTCTCACCTCAGCACCCTCGTCACGAGAGTCAAAGATGAAGCGGTGAGCGTTCACGATAGCGGCAGGACCAAAGTATTGGCCATCTGTCCAGAACACTGGGCAGGAGGTGGTGCAGGCTGCACACAAGATGCACTTTGTCGTGTCGTCATAGCGAGCTCGGTCTTCTGGGGACTGTAGACGCTCACGCTTTGGCTTATCGCTTGCAATCAAGAATGGATTGATATCGCGGTATGCCTGGTAGAACGGATTCATGTCCACAATCAAGTCTTTTTCAACCGGTAAACCTTTGATTGGCTCAATATAGATCGGCTGCGAAAGATCTAGGTCTTTGATTAGGGTCTTGCAGGCAAGACGGTTTCTACCGTTGATGCGCATCGCATCTGAACCACAAACTCCGTGAGCGCAGGACCGGCGGAAAGTTAGCGAGCCATCGATTTCCCACTTCACTTTGTGCAGGGCATCCAAAACGCGGTCAGTTCCATACATCTCGATGTCGTAATCAACCCACTTTGGCTCACTGTCAACTTCTGGATCGAAGCGACGAATCATCAAAGTGACCTTGAGGCTTGCTACCTCGGCGATTGCCTTGTTTGCCATTAGTACTTACGCTCCATCGGCTGGTAGTTGGTGATAACAACTGGCTTCCAATCAATCTTGATTGGGGTGCCAGTTTTGCGATCAGTCTTGTCTTGCAAGTAGGCCATCGAGTGAACCATGAACTTCTTGTCATTGCGCTCTGGGTAGTCCTCGCGCAGGTGAGCTCCGCGACTCTCGCGGCGCTCGCGGCAGGCAACCACTGTCACCTCGGCCAAATCAAGCAAGAAGCCGAGCTCAACTGCTTCCAATAGATCGGTGTTGAAGCGCTTGCCCTGGTCTTGAATGGAAATGTTTTCGTAGCGCTTTCTAAGTTCTGCGATTTTCTCTAGTGCTTCATTCAAGGTTTCTTCGGTGCGGAAAACCTGGGCGTTTTTATCCATGGTCTCCTGCAGTTCTTTCCTTAGCTGAGCTACCTTTTCCTTACCATTTGCAGCGCGAACCTTGTTCAGCATCTCAATTACATCTTTAGCAGCATCCTCTGGCAATGGAACCTGCTTGGCTTTGGTGGCATATTCAACCGCGTAGCGACCAGCTCGCTTACCAAACACGTTGATGTCCAGTAGCGAATTGGTGCCAAGTCGATTAGCTCCGTGAACCGAAACACAGGCGCACTCGCCAGCAGCGTAGAGCCCTGGCACAACTGTGTCGTTGTCGGAGAGAACCTCAGCCTTGATGTTGGTTGGAATGCCGCCCATGGCGTAGTGAGCGGTTGGGAAAACAGGCACCGGTTCTGTGTAAGGCTCAACGCCAAGGTAGGTTCTTGCAAACTCGGTGATGTCAGGAAGCTTGGCATCGATAACCGCAGGCTCAAGGTGAGTTAGATCGAGTAGAACGTAGTCCTTGTTTGGTCCCGCTCCGCGTCCCTCTCTAACTTCGTTGGCCATTGCTCTGGCAACCATGTCGCGCGGAGCTAGGTCTTTGATGGTTGGTGCGTAGCGCTCCATGAAACGCTCGCCCGATGCGTTTCTTAGAATTCCACCCTCACCGCGAGCTGCCTCACTGAGCAAGATGCCAAGGCCAGCTAGGCCGGTTGGGTGGAACTGGTAGAACTCCATGTCCTCTAATGGAATGCCGCGGCGATAAGCAATTGCAACTCCATCGCCGGTGAGAGTGTGTGCGTTCGATGTGGTTTTGTAAATCTTTCCGAAACCACCGGTTGCAAAGACAATTGACTTTCCAGCAAACACGTGGATGTCGCCGGTTGCTAGCTCGTACGCAACAACGCCGGCTGGCTTGCCATTGTTCATCACTAGATCGAGAACGTAGTACTCGTTGAAGAATTCAATTCCAAGCTTCACGCAGGTTTGGTAAAGAGTCTGCAGAATCATGTGACCGGTGCGGTCAGCTGCGTAGCAGCTTCTTCTCACTGGTGCTTTTCCGTGGTCGCGAGTGTGACCACCAAATCTTCTCTGGTCGATCTTTCCGTCTGGGGTTCGGTTGAACGGAAGACCCATGTTCTCAAGATCAATAACTGCATCCACTGACTCTTTGGCAAGAATTTCTGCCGCGTCCTGGTCAACCAGGTAGTCGCCACCCTTTACCGTGTCAAAGGTGTGCCATTCCCAGCTGTCTTCTTCAACGTTGGCTAGTGCTGCTGCCATGCCACCCTGAGCAGCACCGGTGTGGCTGCGGGTTGGGAAAAGCTTTGAGATGACGGCGACATTTGCCTTTGGTCCCGCTTCGATTGCCGCGCGCATACCAGCACCACCGGCTCCCACAATCACGACATCGTGCGAGTGGTAAATGACATTTTCAGAAGTAGTCAATTTTCTCTTTCTTAGTTGACCGGGCAGAACGATGGAAGAAGTTCTACAGCAGCTCCTGCAGGACATGGATCAAAAGTGAAAATTACAAGCGTTCCAAGCAAAATCAGAAGGCCACAGACAGCCCACAAAATCGTGACCAGTGCCTTTCTAACTTTCTCGCGCTCGGCATAGTCATTGACGATGGTGCGCATGCCGTTGGTGCCGTGAATCATTGCAAGCCACAGCATCGCAAGATCCCAAACCTGCCAGAACGGATCTGCCCACTTGCCAGCAACAAATGCAAAGTCAATTGCTTTGATTCCCTCGCCAACAACCAGATTAGAAATGAGGTGCGTGAAAACTAAAACAACTAGCAGCGGTCCAGAGACGCGCATAAACAACCAGCCATACTTTTCCCAGTTGGCTTGTTTTTTGGTTCTAGGTGAATTTGGAGTTTCGATAACAACGGCCATGGTTACTCTCCAAATACTCTCGATAGATGAAGTGGCGTGAAGGCGGCAACAAGAACAACTGTGATTACCATCACAGCCCAGAACATCAGTGCTTGGAACTTTGTTCCCTTTGACCAGAAGTCAACCGCAATTACTCTCAGACCGTTTAGTCCGTGGAACAAAATTGCTCCGACCAGACCAAGTTCTGCGACACCAATAATTGGAGTTTTGTAAGACTCGATGACTACGTTGTAGGCCTCTGGGCTTACTCGCACTAGAGCTGTATCAAGAATGTGTACCAGCAGGAAGAAAAAGATCCCAACACCGGTGATTCGGTGAAGGACCCAGGACCACATGCCAACCTTCCCTCTATATAGGGTTCCGGCGGGGGTTGCTGCCAATTCGGCCTCCATTGGGTGGGAAAGACCTCACTAGTGTAACCGAGCAGAAGGTAGCCTTTTGTTTATAGAAGGTAGCCCCTAGGGTTAATTATCAATGTCTTCAAATCCTGAGAATTTTTATGCGGTGATTCCAGCCGGCGGCATAGGCTCCCGGCTCTGGCCACTATCCCGCGCTGCCGCACCCAAGTTTTTACATGACCTGACTGGTAGCGGACAAACTCTGCTGCAGGACACCTGGGATCGCCTATTGCCGGTGGCAGGGGAAAAGATCATGGTGGTAACCGGCGACATCCACTCTGATGCCGTACTAGAACAGCTTCCCGATTTATCCAAAGACAACCTAGTTTTGGAGCCATCGCCAAGGGACTCCTCGGCTGCCATCGCACTTGCCGCCGCAATCTTGAACCAGCGTCAACCAGGGGTAATCATCGGCTCCTTTGCCGCTGACCACGTGGTTTTAGATCAGAAGAAATTTGAAGAGGCGCTCGCGGAGGCAATTGCGGTAGCGGCTACTGGCAAGATCGTGACTATCGGCATCAAGCCCACCGAGCCATCGGTTGCCTTCGGCTACATAAGAAGAGGGGAGCGGCTTGGCAGCTCTGCCTGCGAGGTCTTGGAGTTTGTCGAAAAGCCTGATATTCAAACCGCTCGTAAATACGTTGAGAGCGAAGAGTACTTCTGGAACGCCGGAATGTTTATTGCCAAGGCTGAAATTATTTTGGAAATTCTTTCTCAGACGCAGCCTGCTTTGTATAAAGGTGTAATTGAGATTGCACAGAGTTGGGATACACCGCAGCGCAAGAGTGTGATGGATCGAATCTGGCCTACTCTCACAAAGATTGCAATTGATTATTCGGTTGCGGAACCCGCAGCTAAAGCTGGTCGGGTTGCTGTGGTGCCGGCCAAGTTTGAATGGCACGACGTTGGAGACTTTGCAGCAATCTCTGAACTTCAAGCTCAAGGTCAACGTGGGCAACTTTCTGTTTTGGGATCGGCTCGCGTGCTAACAGATTCGTCCAGCGGAATCATCGTTAGCGATACAGGGCGGCTGGTGGCCTTGATTGGCCTAGAAGACGTGATAGTTGTGGACACGGCGGATGCCCTGTTAGTTACCTCTAAGCAACATGCTCAAAAGGTTAAGAGCTTGGTTGAGTCTCTTCGGCAGTCTGGCCACTCCGAACTTTTGTGATTATCTCGGATTGGTAAAGCTGAGAGTCCGCGCGAGTCGCGCCTTGTTCAGCGGGTAGAGTTGAGGCAATCCGGCATCAAAAGTGCCATTTCATCTATTCAGGAGGAAACCTTGAAGCTAAAGAATGCATCAGCAGCATTCGCTCTGTTGGGTGTATCAGCCCTAGTTCTGTCAGGTTGCGCAAGCGCACCAGCAGAAGAGGAAACCGCTGCACCAACAATCGACTACCTAGCCTGCGCAGTATCTGACGAAGGAAGCTGGAACGACAAGTCGTTCAACGAGTCTGTATACGACGGACTTCTACAGGCACAGAGCCAGCTCGGTGTCCAGATCGCTGACGCTGAGTCAAACTCTGCTGAAGACTTTGCACCAAACCTACAGGCCATGGTTGACCAGGGCTGTGACATCACTTTCGCAGTTGGATTCAACCTTGTTGCTGACGTAAACGCAGCAGCTGCTGCTAACCCAGATGTTCAGTTCGTAACCATTGACGGCTGGTCAGAAGGCAACGCAAACCTAAAGCCAGTTGTTTACAACATGGCTGAGTCAAGCTACCTAGCTGGTTACCTAGCTGCTGCTTACTCAACAACCAAGGTTGTTGGTACCTACGGTGGTCTTCAGATCCCAGCTGTTACCGACTTCATGGACGGCTTCTACTTTGGAGCTCAGGCTTGGGCAGCTGAGTCAGGCACCCCAGTGAAGGTTGTTGGTTGGGATGCAGTTGCACAGACTGGTCAGTTCATCGGTGACTTCGTTCCAAACTCTGGAACTTCAAAGTCCATCGCAGCTGCTCTTGTTAACGAAGGCGCTGACGTGATCTTCCCAGTTGGTGGAGACCAGTTCGGTGCTGTTTCTGAGGCGATCAAGGAAGCTGGCGTTGCCGGTGTAATGATCGGTGTTGACAAGGACATCGCTCTAACCAGCCCAGAGTACGCAGACATGGTTCTGACCTCTGCTGAGAAGAGAATGACCAACGCTGTTTACGACATCATTGCTGACCTATCAGCTGGTGGAGCTTTCAACGGTGAGGCATACGTCGGAACCTTGGCTAACGGTGGAACTGGACTAAGCCCTCTGTATGACTTCGAGTCACAGATTGACGCTGCAGTTCTAACCCGCCTAGCTGAGATTGAGGCAGGCATCATCGCAGGCGAGATTAACCCAAAGGCCTAATCTAGCCAGATAGCAGTAAAGGGGAGGGCCGCGGATTTCTCCGCGGCCCTTCTTTTTGCGAAGATAGAGTTATCGCACGAAGGAGTGCCAGTTGAAACTTGAACTGCGCGGAATCACCAAGCGCTTTGGAACACTGGTGGCAAATGATTCAATCAATCTGGTTGTAGAGCCAGGACAGATTCATGCGCTGCTGGGTGAAAACGGTGCCGGTAAATCCACACTGATGAATGTTCTTTACGGTCTTTACCAAGCCGATGCCGGTGAGGTATTGCTCGATGGCGTCAAGCAATCATTTGCGGGTCCTGGTGACGCAATGGCAGCTGGCATCGGAATGGTTCACCAGCACTTCATGTTGATTCCGGTATTCACAGTTGCAGAAAATGTTGCCCTTGGCCACGAGCCAACCGGAGCGCTGGGCAAACTTGACACAGACGCTGCCCGCAAGCGCGTAATTGAGATTTCAGAAAAATTTGGTTTCAACGTAGATCCCGATGCGCTGGTTGAAGATCTTCCGGTTGGTGTTCAGCAGCGCGTTGAAATTATTAAGGCGCTCTCGCGCGATGCCAAGGTTTTGGTTTTGGATGAGCCAACTGCCGTGCTTACCCCGCAGGAAACTGACGAGCTAATGGTCATCATGAAGCAACTTGCCAAGAGCGGAACATCAATTGTTTTCATCACCCACAAACTTCGTGAGGTGAAAGAGGTTGCCGACATCATCACAGTCATTCGCTTGGGCAAGGTGGTCGGAGACGCAAAGCCAGATGCCTCGACCTCGGAGCTGGCGTCGATGATGGTTGGCCGTGAAGTTGAACTAACGGTTGATAAAAAGCCACATGCACCTGGCGATGTTGTCTTGAAGGTAGAAGACATCGCGGTTTTGGATGACCGAGCCCAGCGCGCGGTTGACGGTATTTCCTTTGAGGTTCGCGCTGGCGAAGTTCTAGCTTTTGCTGGCGTGCAAGGAAATGGCCAGACCGAGTTAGCCGAGGCGCTAGTTGGCCTTCGCTCCACCTTGAGTGGCTTTGGAAAGATCTACATCAAGGGCGAGGATGTGACGGACGCCAGTGTTCGCAGACGTCTTGAGATGGGAATGGCTTACATTCCAGAAGATCGCAAGACCGATGGATTGGTATCGGAATTCTCAATTGCGGAGAACCTGATGATCAACGCTTCCTACCGCTCTCGCTTCACAACTGGCCCAAACATCAACTTCGCCGCTAGAAGAGACATAGCAAACCAGCTTGTGAACGAGTTCGATGTCCGCACGCCTTCGGCCGATACACCAGCAGGCAAGCTTTCGGGCGGAAACCAGCAGAAGGTGGTTGTTGCCAGAGAGCTTTCTCGCAATGTTGATCTGCTGATTGCCTCTCAGCCCACCAGAGGTGTGGACGTTGGTTCGATCGAGTTCATCCACGAGCGCATCATTGCTGAGCGCGATGCCGGCAAAGCCGTTGTTTTGATTTCAACGGAACTTGACGAAGTTTTGTCGCTGGCTGATCGGATTGCGGTTATGTATCGAGGAAAGATTGTTGGAATTGTTGATCCATCAACCACTCGTGAGCAATTAGGAAAGATGATGGCGGGAGTAAGCGCATGAGCGAAGAAAATCGTTGGTCCCAAGCCACCAAGGAGATTCTCTCCGGTAGCTTCACCCGAACTGTCCTCTCGATAATTCTTGGCTTCTTAGTCGGAGCCGCTTTCATGATTGCCTCCAACAGGGAATTCATCGAATCGCTCGGTTACATTTTGTCTAGACCGGGTGATGCATTCGGTGCAGCGGTGGCTGTGGTGAGCGAGGGTTATGGAGCACTTTTCCGCGGTGCTATTTACAACGCTGATGCTGAAACTTTTGAAAGAGCAATTCGTCCGCTCACTGAGACACTGCGTCTTGGAGCTCCGTTGATCCTTGCCGGACTTGGACTTGGTATTACTTTCCGAGTCGGAATGTTCAACATCGGTGGTACTGGTCAGCTGATTACCGGAATGATTTTTGCAACCTTTGTTGCAACGAGACTGGAGCTACCTTTCCTAATCCACGTAGTGGTCGCAATCATCGCTGCGGTGATTGGTTCCACACTGCTCGGTGCGCTAGTAGGTTTCTTGAAAGCTCGAACAGGTGCGCATGAGGTTATTTTGACCATCATGTTCAACTACATAATGCTTTATTTCTTTACCTTCCTACTCCGCGATCCACTGCTGCTAGGTGAGGAGAGAGCCACTGGTAATCCAAAAGCTGATCCTGCCGTCGAGACAGCACTTCTTCCAAGGCTGCTAGGGGATGAGTACGCGCTGCACTATGGAATTTTGATTGCGCTGATTGCAGTGGTTGTCTTCTGGTGGTTGATGGAGCGCTCCACAATCGGATTCAGACTCAGAATGGTGGGTTACAACCCAGACGCCGCTCGCACCGCTGGAATTAGCGTTGAGAGAACTTATGTCTTGGCCATGGGCTTATCAGCAGCCTTTGTTGGACTTGCAGCAGCTAATCAAGCGCTCGGTGTTCCGATTGGCGTTACTCCTTCGGCCCACGCAAACATTGGTTTTGATGCAATTACTGTTGCGCTACTTGGCGGCTCGAATGCCCCGGGAATTCTGCTTGCCGGATTGTTATTTGGTGCATTCAAAGCAGGTTCGCCTTCGATGCAGGTGCTGGGAGTTTCACCGGAAGTATTGGGAATCGTGCAGGGCGCAATTGTTTTGTTCATTGCAGCTCCGCCGCTAATTAGAGCTATTTTCCGATTGCCACCACCGCAAACCTCCAATGCTCTGGGCGCCATTCGAGATCGATTGCTACGTAGAGGAGGTGCGAAATGACAATTACTCAACTAGCTAAGGAAGAGCGGATTGGCTTCAAGTCGCCAATCGTTATGGGTTCAGTTGGACTGTTGGTACTGCTGTTTTTCGGTCTACTAGGACGCGAAGGTGAGGTTGCCTTTGAGATCTCACGCCGCACCGATGCTATTCAGCTACCCGCAATCCCAGTCGACTCTTCGCTACTTGGAATTTTCTCTGGCGTTCTGATGCTCGCAATCGCGGCAGTTTCACTGTCATTTTCGCTCAAGAACAAAAAGACTCCGCTTTGGCTGTCTGCAATTTACGGTTTGATTGGAGTCACCTCCCTTCTTGGTTGGTTGGCTGCTGGAAACTCCGTTCCAATTGCGTTCATTGCTGGTACCGCACTAGTCCTAGCGGTTCCAATCATGCTTGGGGCTATGGGCGGAATTATGTGTGAGCGAGTTGGTGTTACCAACATCGCAATTGAGGCTCAGCTTCTGACCGGAGCATTTATGGCTGCGGTTGTGTCGTCAATTACGGACAATTTCTTCTTCGGACTTTTCTCAGCGATGTTTGGAGCCGCTCTAGTTTCAATGGTGCTGGCAGTGTTTGCCATCAAGTACTTGGCGCAGCAGATCATCGTAGGTGTGGTTCTCAACGTCTTGATGATTGGAATTACTAACTTCCTATACCAGCAGTGGTTGACCGAGGACGGTGAGAACGTTAACTTCCCGGGCACGCTGGACATCATTCGCATTCCATTCCTCAGCGACATTCCGATCATTGGACCTGTGCTATTTGAAAACAGAATCACCGTATTTTTGGCTCTGATCATTGTTCCAACTCTTTACTTTGTCCTGTTCAAGACCAAGCTGGGTCTTCGAGCGCGAGCAGTCGGTGAGCACCCGCTTGCGGCGGACACCGTTGGAATCAACGTTGGCAGAACCCGTTTTTGGTGGGTGACTCTTGGTGGAATGTCTGCTGGGCTAGGTGGTGCTGCGCTAACGATTGGAAACGCGGGAGCCTTTGGTCGAGAGATGTCCGGTGGTTTTGGATTTATTGCCCTGGCAGTAGTTATCTTGGGTCGCTGGCACCCAATCTCTGCGGCACTAGCTGCACTGCTGTTTGGTTTTTCAATCATCCTTCGCGTCTGGGCGAACCAGGTTAGCCCGGGCATTCCAACCGACTTCATCACAATGGTTCCTTACATCGTGACGATCATTGCGGTGGTTGGTTTCGTTGGACAGTCAAGGCCACCGAAAGCCTTGGCAGTTCCCTACACCAAGGGGTAGTTGTGGAAATTGATTGGAAGCAGCTCACTGCGGTAGCAACTGCTGCAATGCAGAAGGCCTACGCCCCATACTCGAAGTTTCCAGTTGGTGCTGCTGCGCTAACCGAGGATGGACGAATCATCTCCGGTTGCAACGTAGAGAACGCATCGTATGGGCTGGGGCTTTGCGCCGAATGCTCGCTGGTTAGCGAACTGTTTAGAACCGGTGGCGGAAAGCTAGTTGCATTTGCCTGCGTGGATGGAAAAGGCGAGGCGTTGATGCCTTGCGGAAGATGCCGCCAGCTGCTGTTTGAGCATGCAGCGGACGGGATGCTTCTACAAACCATCAGCGGAATCAAAACTATTGACGAGGTGCTGCCGGATGCGTTTGGACCAAAGGATCTGCAGTGAGTTTTTCTGCCGTCGAACTTATTATCAAGAAAAGGGAAAAGGGTCAGCTCAGTACCGATGAGATTAACTGGCTGATTTC
>JBMSYD010000006.1:0-24428 GCA_049426345.1 Aquiluna sp. | reverse complement strand
TTTGCCTGGCTCCCTGGAGGTCAATTTCTAAAACCAGGTGTCTGCCAAGCAGTTCGGCTTTTTCAAGCTCCGCAACGGGTGTCCCATAGAAATGAGTGCCATGGACTTGGGCCCATTCAAGAAGTTAACCAGTCTCGATCATCTCCTCAAAATCTCCTTGGTCAATGAAGTGGTAATGAATGCCATCTTGCTCTCCAGGGCGTGGCGCTCGAGTAGTCGCTGACACAGAGAGCATGAAATCGGAGTTCTTGCTCAAAATCTCCTGGACTAAAGTTCCCTTGCCCACTCCAGCTGGCCCTACCAGCACTAGCAAAGTCATAGTTGCGACCTAAGTTCCTCGATTGACTTAATTATTTCACGCGCGCCGCCTTGCGTGGCAGCTCTTGAGACGCTGCAGATAACGCTGGCAGAACTAACTCCAAATATATCCTTAAGATCCCCAAGTTCCGCTCCCTGCGATCCAAAACCAGGGGCGAGAATCGGAACTCCAGCATCTTCAACAAGCAGTTGCGACAGTCCAAACTCTTCTAGCGAAATTGTCGCACCAACCACTACCCCAACATCTCCCCTGGAGCTTTCCTTTGCAAACTGAACTACTTTGCTTGCAACGGTTGCGGTGCCGCGCTTTAGCGTCTGTATTTCACCGGCCTCTGGATTTGAGGTGGCGGCAAGGATGAATACTCCAGCCTGAACATCTCTGGCAGCTTCTATTGTTTCTTGGAGTGAACTTGGACCTAAATAAGGCGACAGGGTTAGTGCATCGGATCTCAGTGGCGAATCATCACCAAACCAGGCCTGGGCATAGCCAAGCATCGTAGAACCGATGTCACCTCGCTTAGCGTCGGAGATGATTAGCAGTTCTGCTTCCCTAGCTGCCGTCAGAACTTCCTCTAGTGCAACAAGTCCAGCGGATCCAAATCTTTCAAAAAAGGCTACCTGCGGCTTGATGATTCCAACTCTTCCTTCGCAAGCTGAGATAATCGCGTAACCAAAATCTCTGGCGCCTTCCGCAGTGTCTGGAATTCCCCAATCTGAAAGTGTGCTTTCAGAAGGGTCGATACCGATGCAGAGCGGCCCATAGGCTTGGCGAACAGATGCCAACTTCTCCTTGAAGTTATCCACTGATTTCCTGTCTGAATTTTGCATGTTCCTGCAAGGACTTTACAGAAAACCCGGACTCTCGAATTATCTCGAAAGAACCAATCGCAGCACTGAGTTGTGCAACCGTGGTGAAGATCGGCTTATCGGCAGCTGTAGTTGCTGCGCGTATCTCATAACCATCGCTTCTAGCGTCCGCGCCAGAGGGTGTATTCACAACTACATCTACTTCCCCGTCGGTGATCATCTCAACGATGGATCGCTGACCCTTGGCCTGTGAATACTTCGCAACAGACTCGGAAGCAATGCCGTGCAGTTTCAATAGCCGAGAGGTCCCCTCGGTTGCCAAAATGCGATATCCCAGTTGAGACAGTCTTCTTACTGGCAGCACAATTTGTGGCTTATCTCTATCTGCAACTGAGATAAAGACTGTTCCCGACTTAGGCAGTGAAGAACCAGCAGCCGCCTGTGACTTTGCAAATGCAGCAGGGAATGTGATGTCAATTCCCATCACCTCACCGGTGGATCTCATTTCAGGCCCGAGCAGGCTGTCTACAAATCGTCCCTGTTTCGTGGCAAAACGCTTGAAAGGCAGCACAGCTTCCTTCACTGAAACTGGAGTTGACGGTGGCAAAAGTGACCCGTCCTGCTTAGGCAAGTGCCCTTCCTGCACAAGCTCGACGATGCTCTTACCTGCCATCACTAAAGCGGCCGCTTTGGCGAGAGTGATACCAAGCGCTTTCGAAACAAAAGGAACGGTTCTTGATGCTCTTGGATTGGCCTCTAAGACGTAAAGTACGTCGGCCGCTAGTGCAAACTGCACATTCAGTAGACCCCTTACAGAGAGGCCCTCGGCAATTTTGCGAGTTGCTTCTACTACACGTGCAACTTGAGTCTGGCTGAGGGTAATGGGCGGAAGAGTGCAACTGGAGTCACCGGAGTGAATACCGGCTTCTTCGATGTGTTCCATAACTCCACCGACATAAAGTGACGTTCCATCAAAAATTGCGTCAACATCGATTTCGATTGCATCGTCTAGGAATCTATCTACCAGCAATGGGTGCTTGTCATCAACGAGTGCGTGCTCGGCTGTTCGGACGAAATAGTCTTTGAGTGAGGTCTCATCGTAAACAATCTCCATCCCGCGCCCACCAAGAACAAAACTTGGTCTTACCAAGACTGGATATCCAATTCGGTTAGCAACCGCCAATGCTTCGGACTGGTTTGTGGCTATGCCATTGGCCGGTGCCCGTAGGCCAGCATTATCAAGAATCGTTTGGAAAAGGCCGCGCTCTTCGGCTAGGTCGATCGACTCTGGCGATGTTCCAAGAATTGGAATCCCCGCCTCTTGAATGCTTCCCGCAAGTCCTAGGGCTGTCTGGCCGCCGAGTTGAACGAGGACTCCAAGCAACTCCCCCGATTGTGATTCGGCATGAATAACCTCCAACACATCCTCGGCAGTAAGTGGCTCAAAATACAATCGGTCAGAGGTGTCATAGTCAGTGGAGACTGTTTCAGGATTGCAGTTGATCATGACTGTCTCATAACCTGCGTCTCTCAAAGCAAACGCGGCGTGAACACATGAGTAGTCAAACTCGACTCCCTGCCCGATTCTGTTAGGCCCACTTCCTAGAATGACAATCTTCTTCCGATTGCTTGGCGCCACTTCTGTTTCCTGGTCATATGAGCTGTAGTGGTATGGGGTGAGAGCTGGAAACTCACCGGCACAAGTGTCGACTGTTTTATATACAGGCCGGATGCCAAGCTCAATCCGCATCTTGCGGACAGCTTTTTCTTCCAAGCCTCTGAGTTGGCCCAATTGGAAATCACTGAATCCGTGCTTCTTCATTTTCCGGATTTCACGCTCACCAAACTCAGAAAGCTTCGAAAACCAATCTGCTAACTCATTGATTAGAACTATCTGATCGATAAACCAAGGGTCAATCTTGGTTGCTTCGAAAACCTCAGCGGGAGTTGCACCTAACCGAAGGGCTTGCTGGAGTTGAACAATCCGCTTGTCTGTTGGGATCTTTATCGCGCTGAGAAGCTCCTCTTTGGTCTGTGCCTGGTCGCTCCAGTGAAAAGAGCTGCCGCGCTTTTCCAAAGAACGCAGGGCTTTCTGCAGAGCCTGCGTAAAGTTGCGACCAATTGCCATCGCCTCGCCAACACTTTTCATTGTGGTCGTAAGAGTTGGATCTGCTGCGGGGAATTTCTCGAAGGCAAACCTGGGCACTTTCACCACAATGTAATCCAGTGTCGGCTCGAAGCTGGCTGGGGTAACTCGCGTAATGTCATTCGGAATCTCGTCAAGGGTGTATCCGATTGCCAGCTTGGCAGCAATTTTTGCGATTGGAAATCCAGTTGCTTTCGATGCAAGGGCGGATGAGCGACTTACTCGAGGGTTCATCTCAATCACAATCACCCGGCCGTCGACCGGATCGACAGCGAATTGAATGTTGCAGCCGCCAGTATCGACGCCCACATCGCGAATGATTTGAATACCGATGTCGCGCAAATTCTGGTATTCGCGGTCTGTGAGTGTTAGTGCAGGTGCAACGGTGATGCTGTCTCCGGTGTGGACTCCTACCGGATCGAAGTTCTCGATGGAACAAACCACAACGCAGTTGTCGTTCTTGTCCCGCATGAGTTCAAGCTCATATTCCTTCCAACCGAGAATGCTCTCTTCCAAAAGGACCTCACTGGTTGGTGAAGCCTGCAAACCCGCACCGGCTATTCGGACAAGATCTTCTTCGTTGTAGGCAAATCCAGATCCTAGTCCGCCCATTGTGAAAGATGGTCGAACAACCATTGGATAACCCAGCTTGTTTGCAATCTCTAGGCACTCAGGAATGGTGTGTGCGATAGCGCTCTTGGCCACATCTGCACCAGCGCGCAAAACCAATTCTTTGAATTCCTGACGGTTCTCTCCTGCTCTAATTGCTTCAACATTTGCACCTATCAGCTCAACTCCATACTTCTTGAGTGAGCCTCTCTCATGCAAAGCCATTGCTGCATTAAGTGCCGTTTGGCCGCCGAGTGTCGGAAGAATTGCGTCTGGCTTCTCTTTTTCAATAATCGATTCGATCACTTCGGGGGTAATCGGCTCAACATATGTCGCATCAGCGAAATCAGGGTCAGTCATAATCGTTGCTGGGTTTGAGTTGATCAGGATTACCCTGATTCCCTCCTCTTGCAATACCCGGCACGCCTGAGTGCCGGAGTAATCGAATTCGCAGGCTTGACCTATAACAATTGGCCCAGAGCCAATTACTAGAACTGACTTAATGTCTTCTCTTTTAGGCACGGCTCTCCTTGATTGCGCTGAGGAATTTGTCGAATAGATAGTGAGAGTCGTGAGGTCCAGCCGCTGCCTCAGGGTGATACTGAACGGAAAAAGCAGGAATGTCTAAACACTCAAGCCCTTCAACCACGTTGTCATTGAGTCCACGATGCGAAACTCTTACTCTTCCAAATCCCTCGGGCGAAGCAGCCTCATCCTCTTCCAGCTTCACCGCGAAGCCGTGGTTATGTGCCGTTACCTCGACTCGTCCAGAGTCTGTATTCAAAACTGGTTGATTGATGCCCCGGTGCCCAAATGCCAATTTGTAGGTCTCAAAGCCCAGCGCTCGACCTAGTAGTTGATTTCCAAAACAAATGCCGAAGAATGGAAGCCTGAGTTTCAGAAACTCTCTAAGCAGTCCAATCTGCTTCTCACTTGCTTGGGGATCCCCTGGACCATTGGAGTAGAACACGGCAGTAGGTTTCTCAGACATGATCTCTTCAAATGTTGCGTCCGCTGGGAAAACAATCACCTCAAGACCCCGATCAGACAAATGCTCGAGAGTTGATTTCTTAACACCCAGATCCAAAATCGCAACTGAACCTACGCAATGACCTTTAGCTGGAATGCGGTAGGTCTTGTCAGTGGTAACAGCGCTTGAGAGGAACTGCCCCGTCATTTTTGGAGCCGCTTGAACTTCCTTCAGCATCTCCTGCTTCGTCTTGGAGCTGCCCGAGAAAATTCCTGCCCGCATTGCACCAGCATCGCGAATTCGAAGAGTTACGGCTCGAGTATCCAAGTCTGCGATACCGACAACTCCCGAGCTTCTTAGCTGATCCTCCAACGAGGCTTCAGCCCGCCAATTACTAGCAACACGACTGGGCTCCTTTACTACATACCCAGCCACCCAAATCTTGGATGATTCTTCATCCCTTTCATTCATTCCCACAATTCCGATGTGCGGTGCTGTCTGGAGAACTATCTGTCCGGCATAGGAAGGATCAGTAATGGTCTCTTGGTAACCGGTCATTCCTGTAGCAAATACGAGCTCACCGAGGGTCTCCCCCTCAGCGCCAAAACTCTCACCCTCAAAAACAGAACCGTCCTCAAGTACTAAATAGGCACTACTCACTGTCTACTCCTGCCGCTTCCTTTAGTTGTCTAAAGCATTTGTCTTGATCTTCAGTAACGCGAAAACTCGATAACAGCTCGGTGCCGCCTAGCCGCCAAGCGATCTGGATCAGGCCATTTTTCTCAACAGCTCGGTCGATTGTTGCCCTAGCGCGACCAACTGCCACTATGTCACTTCGGGGTATCTGAAAGCCTTGTTCGCCAATTCTTTGCACCGACAGACCACTCTCTGAGGCAGAGACTGTTGCTCTTCCGCGGCTACCAAGACCAAAAGCCCAAACGCGCTCCAGTGGCTTATCAGCGAAAACAGTGGCAACGTAGAAACCGGAGAAAATGGGCTCACCAGCTACTGCTGATGCCGGTTGCGGTAGCTCCGCCTCTTGAGCGGCTCTTCTTAATCGAACTTTGCGATAAATGTTGAGAGCGATAATCACTACGAACAGAATCAGAACTGTGCCAATAAGTTCTCGACTCATGCTTCACTCCTTGTATAGGTGACTTTACCGCGATAGATGGTCCGTTCAACCTCGCCCAATAGCTCTCGCGATTGCCAGGGATTGTTAATGGAGAGTGATTGCGTTTGGGGTTCAGCCAACCTCCTGCTGGATGGGTCAAAAAGACATAAGTTGGCAGGCATTCCTACTGCAATCTCGCCAAATCCTTTAAGTCCACCAATTTCGGCGGGTTTGCTGGAGGTTATTCGAGCAAAGTCTGACCAAGATCCACCTGCTTCGACAATCAGAACTTGATATAGCACACTCGCTGCTGCCTCGAGACCAACCATGCCAAATGCCGCACTTGGCCAGTCACATTCCTTCTTCTCTTTCGAATGAGGTGCGTGATCGGTTGCAAGAATGTCAATGGTGCCATCGATGAGCGCGGCACGAAGCGCCAAGGTGTCCTCTTTTGTTCTAAGCGGTGGATTCACCTTGTAAACCGGGTTGTAGGACCTGACAAGTTCTTCAGTCAGTAGCAGGTGGTGTGGTGTTGCTTCTGCTGTGATTCTTGCGCCCTTCTGCTTGCCCCACCGAACTACTTCGACCGCTCCAGCGGTTGTCAGATGGCAAACGTGCAATCTTGACTGAGTTTCAAGAGCAAGTTCCACATCTCGCTTAATGATCTCCTCTTCAGCAAGCGACGGCCAACCCTTCAGTCCTAGCTCTTGACTAAGAGCACCGTCATTCATTTGAGAACCAGGAGTTAGGTCATGATTTTGTGCATGCTGAGCAATCACTCCGCCAAAACTCTTTGCTTCAAGCAGCGCCTCTCGCATAAGCGTGCTGTCCATAAGACAGTTTCCATCGTCACTGAAAACTCTCACCTTGGCATTGGAATTGGCTAACTCTGTAAGAGGTGATAGCTGCTTGCCGGCAATCGACTTCGTAATTGCTCCAATCGGTTGCACATGGACCAAGCCGACCTCTTCGCCTCTAGCAGCAACCCACTCAACTATCTCGACACTGTCCTGAACAGGATTCGTGTTGGCCATCGCAAACACAGCCACATATCCCCCTGCAGCGGCTGACCTGGATCCTGTTTCAATGGTTTCACTAGCCTCGAATCCGGGTTCTCTGAGATGAGTGTGAAGATCGACAAAACCTGGAAGTGCAATGAGCCCTGCGCAGTCGTGCCCCTTCCCAAGATTTGAACCGATCTCGGAGATAACGCCGTTATCTATTGCCAAATCGACTATTGAACCATCGGCTAGCTGCGCGGAATTGAGAATCATTTCTCCTCCGATAGCAGGTGGTAGAGGACGGCCATTCTGACTGCAAGGCCATTTGTGACCTGCTGCAGAATCGTACTTCGGGAATCCTCAGCAGCCTCAGATGAAATCTCCAATCCTCGATTGATTGGACCTGGGTGCATAACCAGGCTGTTGGCAGAGAGCGTTCTGAGTCGGTCTCGAGAAAGTGACCAGTGCCGTATATATTCTGCCTCATTGCTTTCAAAGTTCTCGAGCATTCTCTCTCGCTGAACTCTAAGCATCATGACAACATCAGGTTTTTGATTCAACGAAGAGTCAAAATCATGTGAAATGCTCGCGCCAAGTGTGGCAAGTTCTTCAGGAACCAAAGCCTTTGGCCCTGCAAAATCCACGGATGCACCCAAAAGATTAAGTAGCAGTGCGTTACTGCGGGCAACACGTGAATGCTTAATGTCGCCAACGATGAGCACTTTTCTACCTGATAAATCCTCGCCAAGTCGTTGCTGCATCGTCAGTGCATCAAGTAGTGCTTGGGTGGGATGCTCGTGCGTCCCATCGCCTGCGTTTATCACGGAACTGTTGATCCAGCCCAGCCCTGCGAGTTGCTGGGGTGTGCCTGAAACAGGATGGCGAAGCACAATGCAATCAGCCCCAAGGGCTTCAAGTGTTTGCGCCGTGTCCTTTAGAGACTCGCCCTTTGAAACAGATGACGAATCAGCGGAAACATTAATTACATCGGCACTAAGTCGCTTTGCAGCTATTTCAAAGCTGATCCTGGTTCGAGTCGAGTTTTCATAGAACAAATTCACAACGGTTCGGCCTCGAAGAGTCGGAAGCTTCTTTATCGATCTCTCGTTAACCTGAGACATCTCCTGCGCCACCTGCAGTAGTTGTTTAGCGGTGTCTCTCGACAGATCTCTGATGCTCACAAGGTGCTTCATGATTCAATCACCACCTCGTCTACGCCGTCATGCTCAACGAGTCTTACACTGACCCTCTCCTGCGACGACGTCGGCAGATTCTTTCCCACAAAATCTGGCCTGATTGGTAGTTCTCTGTGTCCGCGATCAACCACTACTGCCAGTTTCACCTGCTTTGGCCGGCCGTAGTCAACGAGTGCGTCTAGGGCTGCCCTAATAGTTCTTCCGGAATACAGCACATCATCTACCAAAATTACGGTCTCATTATCGAGGCCCGAAGCGGGCAACTGAGTTTCGGTGATCGGGCGATCAGGATTGACTTGATCGTCGCGATACATGGTTACGTCTAATACGCCAAGTCTGACCTGAAAACCAGGACTTAGACCCGTCAGCAGCTCTGTCAGCCGCTTAGCTAAGGACACTCCCCTGGTTGGGATTCCGAGCAATAAAACATTCTGTGCATCAGGGAGAGATTCAATAATTTCATGAGCGATCCGCTTGAGGGATCGAGCTATGTCGTCGGAGCTCAAAACGACGCGAGGAGCCATGGGCTTCTCCTTCTTCGCCTCACAGGACGAACTTAAAGGATTTACGGCTAGATGCTAGCAGATTTAAAGCCCCAGGCGGTCCTTGGACAGACGGGCAAGTATCCCATTGATGAATTTTGGCGACTCTTCAGTCGATAGCTCAGAAGCCAGACTTACTGCCTCTGAGATCGCAACCTCCGAAGGTATCTCCTCGTTGTAAAGAAGTTCCCAGGCTGACAGTCGCAAGATTGCCCGGTCAACGTTTGGCATTCTCTCCAGAGTCCAACCTTCTGCCAAACCCTGCAGTCTTGAATCAATTCGATCTTTGTTGGCTAAATAGCCTGAAACTAAAGTCTCCGCATAATCAAAAATCGCTGTTTGGCTCTCGCGCTCTCGGGACTCGAGTTCGGTTCGCTTCAGCGCGTCGAGGGCGCTTTCGCCAGTTAGGTCTGCAGCGAATAGAGCATCCAATGCCCTCTTGCGAGCTTTCGAGCGTGCGCTCACTAGTCGGTAACCCGTCCTAGATAGTCGCCTGTGCGCGTATCAACCTTTACCTTGGTGTTGTTCTCAATGAACAGTGGAACTTGAATCTGGTAGCCAGTTTCTAATGTTGCAGGCTTTGTTCCACCAGTTGATCGATCTCCCTGAAGACCTGGTTCAGTGTAGGTAATCTCCAGGACCACCGAAGCTGGCAACTCCACATAAAGAGGGTTTCCCTCGTGCAGAGCTACAACAGCGTTCTGATTCTCAAGCAAGAAGTTCTTTGCCTCAGCTACCACAGCATCATCCAAAGTGATCTGATCGTAAGAGGTTAGGTCCATAAATACGAAGCCAGACCCGTCGTTGTAGAGGTACTGCATGTCTCTTCGATCGACATTGGCGGTTTCTACCTTTACGCCAGCGTTGAAAGTTCTGTCGACAACCTTGCCAGTTGTGACACTTCTCAACTTGGTTCGAACAAAGGCTGGGCCTTTACCTGGCTTGACGTGTTGGAATTCAACTACGCTCCAGAGCTGTCCATCGATGAGCAAAACCATTCCATTGCGCAGGTCGTTTGAGGTTGCCATTTTTCTCCTTGCTGGGCAGCCAGCAGTTTATCGGCTTGCCAGTGCTTTCAGCGCCAAGATGTAGGACTGATGCCCAAAGCCAGCAATCACACCTGTTGCGACTGCTGAAATAACGCTGTTCTGTCTGAATTGTTCGCGGGCGTGCGGATTAGAGATGTGAACTTCAATCAGGTCCAGGCCCATACCGGTGAGTGCCGCACAGGCATCTCTAAGGGCATAGGAATAGTGGGTGAAAGCAGCCGGATTTAACACGACGGCAGCCTTTTCCTCAATCGCCTGCTGAATCCAGTCGATCAGCTCAGCTTCGCTATTGGTTTGTCTAAAGCTGATTTCGCATCCAAGACTCTTAGCCTCTGCACGAACGGCCGACTCGAGGTCTTCAATGGAGGCCAGACCATAGACATCTGGCTCTCGCTTTCCCAACAGGTTGAGGTTTGGGCCATTCAGTACATGAACTTTCATACTGAGAACTATTCCACAACTGTCTGGTAAGTGGCGAACAGAGTCTCCTGGGTCGGGGCGTGGAGAATGACAGGCTTGCCCAGTTTCTCTAGAACTACAAATCGTAGGACCCCAGATCTAGTCTTTTTATCTCTCTGCATGGTGGCCAATAGCATTTCCCAGCGATCGGCTCGGTAGGTCATAGGAAGGCCTAGCTTGGCAAATACCTCTCTATGCACATCGACCTCCTGAGTGGACAATTTCCCACTTAGCGCTGATAGTTCAGCCGCAAATACCATGCCAATCGAGATGGCCGCTCCGTGTCGCCACTTGTATCGCTCGGCGTGCTCTATGGCGTGGCCGAGGGTGTGCCCGTAGTTTAGAAACTCTCTTCGTCCAGATTCTCTGAAATCCTCGGAGGTTATTTCCTCTTTTATGCGAATCGACTTTTCAATTAGACCCGCGAAAACATCCGAACTATGGTCGGTTGCTCTCTCATCATTTAGCACTGTTTCGAGAATTCCAGTGTCCTGAATGAAACCGTATTTAACAACCTCAGCCATTCCTGCCAGAAGCTCATTTCTCGGCAAAGTCTCAAGCGTGTCCAGATCTACAAAAACCTTCTTTGGAAGGTGGAAGGCGCCAACCAAATTCTTTCCCTCAGCGGTGTTGATGCCAGTCTTGCCACCAATAGCTGCATCAACCATTCCAAGCAGAGTGGTTGGAATAAGAAAGCAATTCACACCTCGCAGCCAATTAGCCGCAACGAATCCAGCCAAATCAGTTGTCGAACCCCCACCGAGACCTATAACGCAATCATCCCGATTGAAATCAGCTTGCCCCATCAACTTCCAGCAGAAACTAGCGACCTCAATTCGCTTGGCATCTTCACCAGTTGGAACCTCAGCAACCAACACCTCAATTCCGCTGTCTTGCAGTACTTCCTTGAGCCTCTCTGCTGTTGCAGAGAGTGCGGCGGGAGCTATCAAAAGCGCCTTCCTTGATCCCTCCAAGTGAGGGGCAATGTCCAGCAGCAGCCCTCTGCCAATGATGCTATTTGCCATAAGTCTCAACCTTTGTTTTCAGCTCCGAAACCAATTTCTTAATAGGCCTATTTCCAGTGAAAAGCCTCTCGCCAGCAATTGATTCATAAAGCGCAAGTCGCTGTTGATATATCTCTGTCCAGCGCTCAGGGTTGTCCCGCAACAGGGGGCGTTTCAGGAGATTGACTCGCTTCATGACCGAGTCCGCATCAGTGTCCAGAAAAATAACTTTATGCCCCATCAGCACCTGACGATTGTGCTCCCTCAAGACCATACCCCCGCCAGTTGCAACAACACCGCCAGCCCTAAGAGCATCAACAAGAGCTTCCTGTTCGTAGTCTCTAAATCTCTCTTCGCCTTCCCTATCGAAAATGCTAGAAATTGAGCCGTGATTAATCTCCACCATTCGATCGGTGTCTTGGAATGGGAGTTCAAGCGCTTTGGCCAATTTTTTTCCAAGCGTTGTCTTTCCTGCGCCCATTGGTCCAATCAAAACAATGCAGGTCATTACTCAGGCTTAGCTATGCGAGATTGCAACGTTTCAGGGATGGAAGCCAAATAGGAATCAAGATTTCGCTTCGTTTCCTGGACCGAGTCCCCACCAAACTTCTCCACGACCGCATCGGCAATCACTAGAGCAACCATTGCCTCAATGACGATGCCAGCGGCAGGTACAGCGCAGACATCGCTTCTTTGATGATGTGCTGTCGCAGCGTCTCCGCTGGCGGTGTCAATAGTCTGCAGTGCTTTTGGCACTGTCGAAATCGGCTTCATACCAGCTCTTACACGAATAACTTCACCGTTACTCATGCCACCTTCAATGCCTCCCGCACGATCTGTTGTGCGCTGCACCAAGTTCTCCGAGCGAACAATCTCGTCATGGGCCATGCTGCCGCGGCGCCTGGTTGTCTCCAGTCCATCTCCAATTTCAACAGACTTGATTGCCTGCACACCCATTACAGCTCCAGCAATCTTCGAATCAAGTCTTCTGTCCCAGTGAACGTATGAACCAAGTCCTGGCGGCACTCCGTAAACCAAAGTTTCGACAACGCCTCCCAAAGTGTCACCAGAGGAATGACATTCATCAATCTCTGAGACCATCCTCTTTGACGCGTCAACATCGAAGCAGCGAACGGGATCTGAATCAAGGCGCTCAAGATCCGAAGGTTTTGGCAATTTCGTTGATTTATTTTCCGAAGTGCCAATAGAAACAGTGTGGGTTATCAGCTGTATACCGAGTTCGGAAAGAAAGTTCTGTGCGACGCGACCAAGCGCTACACGCGTGGCAGTTTCCCTTGCACTGGCGCGCTCAAGAACTGGCCTGGCCTCGTCAAATCCATACTTTTGCATTCCAGTGAAATCGGCGTGTCCTGGTCTGGGTCTTGTTAGCTTCGCGGCTCTCGCTCCGGTGAGTTCCTCTTCAGCGACAGGCGCTGCGCTCATCACTACTTCCCATTTTGGCCATTCGGTATTGGCTATCCGAATTGCAATTGGACCGCCCTGAGATAAACCAAAACGAACGCCAGAGGAGATAGTCACTTGATCCTCTTCAAACTTCATGCGTGCTCCGCGGCCATAACCTAGCCTTCTACGCGCAAGAGCGGTTTGGAGATCCTCCACGGTAATTGGAACATGAGCGGGCAAGCCCTCGATTACACCAATGAGTTCGGGGCCATGGGATTCCCCGGCGGTTAGCCAGCGCAGCATTTGACTATTCTGCCAGTTCGGCAGCGTTCAGCATCAGTTGAAAAAGCGATTTCTCATCTGGTAGCGGATTGTCTCCCCCGGTAAGCAGTAGTCGCAATTGGCCAATCGCCTGCCAGATCAACATGTGAATACCAGGGATGTAACCGGCAAAGCCCCCAGGGCTGGGACGGCTGTAGATGATGTCAAATAACAGGCCAGGATGCTTCTCGCCTGCGAGCTCCAACAGTGCATCACCTGGAAGTGTGGAAATAACAAGATCAGCATCTAGGGCATGTTCCAGCGCAACCAACTGGCATCCATAACCTTCTTCCAGTGCGCGCGCTTTTGTGGTGTCGCGGCCCCATATAGATGGTTTGAAATCTGAAAATGCAGCTAATGCACTTCGGGCACTAGCCCCTGTTCCTAAAATTACAACCGATTCGAAAGTGTGACTAGCTGCTGACGCAGACAGGCCAAAAACGTCTGTGTTATAAGCGCGAAATGAGTCATTGTCTCGCAATAGATAGTTTGCACTCTTGGTCTGAATCACTAAGTCATCTACAGAATCCGCTAGGGCCTTGGCCTGCTCCTTGAGGGGCATGGTGAGAGAGAGGGCATCGAACTGATCGCCGTGCTTAGGCAACCACTCCACTAGATCTTTGACCTCAATTCGCTCAAACGATGCACTCTCACCTAATTGGGATAAAGCAGCCAGTTGAATTTGAGGCGACTTCGAATGGGCGATCGGACTTCCAAGTACGGCTAATTTTCTAGTCATCCCAACCTGGATTCTCTCTGAGCCATTTTCTATAGAGCTCGACAGCCTTTTCATGTTCACGCAGGGTCTCGCTAAATACAGTCTCTCCGCTATTGAGGTTGATTGTCACGAAGAATAGGTAATCACCCGGGGCCGGATTGAGCGCTGCTTCAATTGCAAGTGATCCAGGCGAGCTAATGGGTCCGGGAGGTAGACCTGGATAAACGTAGGTGTTGTATGGATTAGCCGTGTCAGCTACACCCTGTTGAAATGAATCTATTGAACCCTCGTAGTAGTACTTCACGGTTGGGTCAGTTTGTAGAAGCATGCCACGTGCAAGTCGATTGTTGAAGACAGTTGATACTTTGAAGAAATCCTCTTTTAGGCGTGCTTCCTCTTGAATGATGGAAGCGAGTGTCATGAGGTCCAAAGAATCATCCAGGCCAACATCCCATTTCGCTAGCTCCTGCAAAGTTCGATCAAGCATCTGCTCGATTACAAACTCTGCAGTGACGTCTGGTGCGAATTGATAGGTGGCCGGGAACAGATACCCCTCTAAAGTTGGCCCAGGGAATCGCTCATTTGCGGCGTCAACGGCAGCGAACAGTTCCGGTTCCGGTATTGAAAGCGCTTCGCTAAGAGTGGGAACTATTTGGGCAATCTGATATCCCTCCGGAATGGTTACCGCTTGAGTAATCGGCTTAGCTTCAATGAGAATTCGAAGCGCCTCAGCACCTGGGATTTGTAGTGGAAATTCGTAGTGCCCTGGATAGATCACCAAATCTGAGCTGAGCATCGGTCGATAGATGGCATCAAAACTCTTTACAACGTCAGCCGCTACTAGTTTTCGAGCAACATCTTCACCTAGATCACCATCTTCAATCACGATAACAACAGTGCCCTCACCTTGTCCGACATAGTCCTCCACGGTGTAGCGGTCTATCAAGGATTGGACAACCTGACTGACAGGGACTGAAACTGCGATCAGGCCGAAAACTAGAAGTAGTGCAACGAGAGCTCTGGCTCTTCTTTTTTTTCTTGACCGGTCTTGCTGGCTCAAATCATTAGGAGCTTCGGGCAACGTAGTCTCCCAGCTCTAAACCAAGTGTGTGATTTGATGCAATAGCACTCTCCACGATAAGCCTGGCGGCCTCGGAATCAATGAATTCCTTGATCTGTCGTGAGCTCTTGCCAGCAATTGCAGCAGCTTTGCTAGAAGCTGAGGTCGTTAGGCGCTCATCCAACATGTAAATAGGAATAGTCGTAGTGGCTGACAGCGCTAGCGCAAAATCAATCGCTGATTTGGTTGAAGCAGTTTGCTGGCCACTGAGTGATAGTGGAAGTCCCACGTAAATTCGCTCTGCTTTCTTCTGAGAGGCAAGCTCTTTGACTGCAGCTATAGCTTGGGCACTGGGAAATGTCTCAAGAGCAATGGCGAGAGAGTCCTGACCGAGAGCCACACCAACTCGGCTGAGCCCAGGATCTACGCCGAGGCAAATCAAGAGATGAGGTCCTTTACAGATGCAATTGCTTGGGGCAGTTTTGCGGAATCAACTCCCCCAGCCTGAGCAAAATCAGCTTTACCTCCACCGCCACCGCCAAGAACAGAAGCTGCTGCTTTAGCAAGATTGCCTGCGTTGCACTTGCTCTGCGCCTGTGCTCCGACGGCAACCATCACAACGGGCTTGCTATCAATAACTGCAGCAAGAGTTACCACAGACATCGCTCCCAGTTGATCTCTTGCATTCAGCGCTAGTTGGCGCAGCAATTCGGCGGAGTCAATGTCAGAAAGAACTTGACCGAAGAATGTGATGTCACCGATCTTTGTCGATGAGCCAAGTAGCTGCCGCAAATCAGCCAATGCCTTTTTGAGTCGAAGGTCATCAAGCTGCTTCTGTGTGTTCCTGAGATTCTCAAGGGCCTCAGTGAATCGAGATTCGATTTCCGATACCGGCGCCTTTAGCTCAGCGCCTAGTTTTCGAAGAATGTTTCTCTCTTGAATCAGGCTTCGAAGAGCGTCGATTCCAACTTCAGCCTCGATACGCCGGACACCAGATCCAACCGAGGATTCGGCACTAATTGTTACAAGGCCAATCTGGCTGGTGCGGGACACATGCGTACCTCCACAAAGCTCACGAGACCACGGACCACCAACTTGAACAACGCGCACCGACTCGTCATAGGTTTCGCCGAACAGGGCAATCGCTCCCCAATCTTTGGCTTCTGGCAACGTCATGAACTGTGCACTAACTGCAAGGTCAGATCTAATCGCAAGATTAGAAACTTCTTCGATCTCGCTCTTGGTGGCTTCCGAAAGTGCCTCGCCCCAAGCAAAATCAAGCCGCATGTAGCCTGGCTTGTTGTATGAACCAGACTGCAAAGCATTTGGCCCGAGTACCTGTCGTAGAGCGGCGTGGACAACGTGGGTTGCACTATGAGCCTGACACGCTCCAACCCTCCAATGTTGATAGACCTTTGTCTCAACCAGCTGATCTTTGTTCAGCTCTCCACTAACCACTCTCACCCTGTGAGAAAACAGTCCCTTTACTGGCTTTTGAACATCTAACACTTCAAGGACAACGTTTCCCGAAACTATCTGACCTGCGTCCGCAATCTGACCACCCGACTCCGCATAAAGAGTCGTTCGATCAAGTACTACTTCGCCGATCTGGCCCATGTGCAATTCAGAGACCGCTTCACCTTCGTGAATAAGACCAAGCACCTTGGCTTCCGTCTCTAGCGCTTCATAGCCCACAAATTCAGTCTCTCCCAGAGCACGGAATTCGCGATAAACATCCAAGTTTGTGCTCGCACGCTTGCTCTTCGCGTCCTGTTTAGCGCGATCACGCTGCTGCTTCATCAGCTCGTCGAACTTGTTTCGGTCAACGCTCTTGCCGTTTTCTTCTGCAATCTCAACAGTCAGATCAATTGGGAAGCCGTAGGTGTCGTGGAGTAAGAATGCAACCTCACCAGAGAGTTCTTTATCAGTCTTGCTGAGCTCCTCTTCAAGGACCTGGCTTCCTGAATCCAATGTCTTGCGGAATCCGCTCTCCTCGGCCAAAGCGGCTCGAAGAACGCGTGCGAAACTCTCCTCGAGCTCCGGATAAGCATCAACCATTGCGTTCTTGCTGGCCGTAAATAATTTCTCAAAGCTTGGCTGCTCGATTCCAAGAAGGCGTAGGGCTCTGACAGATCGGCGCAACAAGCGTCGAAGAACATAGCCCCGGCCCTCATTTGACGGAGTCACTCCATCGCTCATCAGCATGAGTGCAGAACGAATGTGATCAGCAATTACTCGCATTCTGACGTCATCGCTGCTGTCTGCGCCATACTTCTTTCCGCTTAGTTTGCTAGCAATGTCAATTAGCGGACGAACCTGATCAATCTCATAGATGTTCTCGACGCCCTGCAGCAAGAAGGCAACGCGCTCTAATCCCATGCCGGTGTCGATGTTCTTCTTTGGAAGCTCTCCAAGAATTGGGAAGCCTTCTTTCGCTCCCCCATCGCCTCGCTCGTACTGCATGAAAACGAGGTTCCAGATTTCGATGTAGCGATCTTCGTCCGCCTCGGGGCCGCCTTCTTTTCCATAAGCAGGCCCTCGGTCAAAGTAAATCTCAGAGCAAGGCCCGGCTGGTCCACGCTGTCCAGTTGACCAGTAGTTGTCCTTCATTCCACGCTTTTGAATTCGCTCTTTCGGAATCGATGTTTGTTCAAGCCAATAGCCGATGGATTCATCGTCGTCTTCATAAACCGTCGCCCAGAGTCGCTCTGGGTCAAAGCCAAGTCCACCTTTTTCAACCGGAGAGGTCAGTAGTTCCCAGGCAAAGGCAATTGCTTCTTTTTTAAAGTAGTCACCAAAAGAAAAGTTTCCATTCATCTGGAAAAAGGTGCCGTGGCGTGTGGTCTTGCCTACCTCTTCAATATCAAGAGTTCTTACACACTTCTGCACCGAGGTGGCGCGATCAAAGGGTGCGGGCAGTACGCCAGTCATGTATGGAATGAAAGGGACCATGCCAGCCACGGTGAACATCAGATTCGGATCTTGGCTGATCAGAGAAGCACTAGGTACAACGGTGTGGTTCTTCTTTTCGAAGAACTCAAGCCATCGCCGCTTGATTTCAGCGGTCTTCATTTACTGCTTCTTGCTGGAAGGTTTTGCTTTTGGCTTGGAAAGCTCTGCTTCGCGCTCTTTATAGCCCTCGGCAACAGCGTTTCCGAACTCCTTAGCCGCACCAATCAACTCGTCTGCCGCAGCCTTCACCTGAGGGTTGTCTTTCGCCTGAACCGCAGCAAATGCACCAAGTCCAAGTCCCACAACAAACCAACCGAACCTTGACATTGTCTACCTGCGCTTTCCGAGAATTGAAGTGAAACTCTGCACAACACCCATCAGTTTACTAAGCGGTCCGCCAACGGATGAAGTGAAGACTGCAACCAAGGAATTGATGTTCTCGGTCACCTGCTCCACATCCGAAGTGATGTGATCGATTCGCTTTAGCTGTTTGTTAGCCTCAGTCAGCGTTACCTTTGCTTCTGAGAGCATTGGCTCAAGTTCCTTGTTGAAAATCTGAACAGTACGAGAGGTCTCGTCGATCAACTTGGATAGTTTGAGCAGCGGAAGAGCCAGCATTAGCACCAGCAGAAGCAGTGCTCCGCTGGTAACCAAAATTGCCAGATCTCCAGCTGCCAACTTAACTACCTCGCTGCGTAGTACTCAACCACCAGCTGAACTTCACAGATAACCGGTACTTCGGCGCGCTTCGGGCGACGAACTAGAGTTGCCTGCAATTTGTCTAGCTGAACGGATAGGTACTCAGGGGTTGATGCGATGACATCGGCGTGACCACCGGCTGCTGCAACCTGGAATGGCTCGGTCTTTTCGCTCTTCTCGTGAACGTGAATCATTTGTCCCGGCTTCACGCGGAAAGATGGGCGATCAACTCGCTGGCCATCAATCAGGATGTGGCGGTGAACTACCATCTGTCGTGCTTGCGCCATGGTGCGAGCAAATCCAGAACGAAGTACGAGAGCGTCTAGGCGCATCTCTAGTAGCTCAACTAGGTTCTCACCAGTTAGACCATCGGTGCGCTTTGCCTCTTGGAAAGTCTTTCTAAGTTGCGCCTCACGAATTCCATACTGTGCACGCAGTCTCTGCTTCTCGCGAAGACGTACTGCGAAGTCGGAATCGGACTTGCGCTTGGTGCGGCCGTGTTGACCCGGGGCGTAAGCACGCTTCTGCATGTACTTTCCAGCCTTTGGGGTTAGAGCAATCCCGAGCGCACGTGATAGACGCGTCTTGCTACGGGTTCTAGTTGTCTTAGACAAGCAAATACCTCTCAATAAGTTTCTTGGGAATTGTGTTGGAACTGCAGCCGCTGAGTCCAAACAACCTCAAAATCCTAGCAGGAGGGCCCTTTGGTTGTCACTCCCCCTTTAGCAGCTTGCTAATGGCTCGATAGCGCTCAGCGAGGGTCTTCTCAAAGCCTCGGTCCAGCGGTTCATAGAGGTCTTTTGCCTCCGAGTAGTGCTGACGGGTGATCCCTGCCGGATTGTCATGCGGGTAGACATATCCAACGGCACCTGTGGAGCGAAGAGGAGCTGGCACCGCAGGAGCGAAACCCCCCTCTACCTGCTCGATAGCTTTGTTGATCGCCGAATAGGCCGAATTGGATTTTGGAGCAAGGCTGAGATAGATGGTCAGTTCCGCAAGGGGTATTCGACCCTCTGGCATGCCTATCTTCTCTACCACCGAAGAAACTGCCTCCGCTATCACAAGTGCGTTAGGGTCGGCCAGTCCGATGTCTTCTGCCGCCAGAATCATCAGTCTTCGGGCAATGAATCTTGGATCCTCTCCTCCAACAATCATGCGAGCCAAATAGTGAATGGCCGAATCAGCATCGGATCCTCGAACGCTTTTTATGAAGGCACTGATCGTGTCGTAGTGCTGATCACCACCATCGTCATAGGCAAGAGTTGCCTGGCTGATCGACTGGATTGTAGCGAGATCTATAGTTTGCTCGGTTGAATTTGCTGCCGCTTCCAAGAGTGATAAGGCTCTTCTGGCATCGCCAGAGCTAATTCGAGCGATGTAGCTCAGGGATTCCGGTTCAAATTTCTTAGTGGCAAGTAAGTTGTCAGTGTCTAGCGCGCGCTGTAGTAGCTGCAAGATGCTCTGCTCTGAAAGAGCTTCGAGCTTTAGTACCAGCGAGCGAGAAATCAAGGGTTTGATGACACTGAAAGATGGATTCTCGGTAGTTGCAGCGATTAGTGTGAGCACACCCGATTCCACTGCCCCTAAGAGGGCATCTTGCTGAGACTTACTAAACCGATGAATCTCGTCTAGAAACAAAACCGATTGCTTTTCAAAGGAGCTCAGGTCACTCTTTGCCTGATCGATTACTTCTCTCACTTGCTGAACTCCAGCACTAATAGCACTGAGTTCAATGAACTTTGCTCGGTTAGAGGTTGCGACAAGTCGCGCGAGAGTGGTCTTGCCGCTTCCTGGCGGTCCCCACAAAATGATCGAGTTCAGACCGCGACTGAAATCTCCCTCGATGAGCCGATTCAGAGGAGAACCTGGCCGCAACAAGGCGGATTGACCTAAAACCTGCTCAATTGAGCTGGGTCTTAGACGTTCGGCGAGCGGAGACACCACATCTGGATTCTACGCACTCTAGAATGGCAGCTCGGAAGGCATCCCTATGAAAAAAGACGACAAGCTATCAAGTTACCAAGCCAAGCAGGACCTGATTCAGGGTCGTAAGGCAATCGCTTCGAAAGACAACAAGATTGCAATTATTGCTGCAGTAGCAGCGCTGGCGATCGCTCTTGGTGGTCAGCTCATATACTTCAACCTTGGCCCCGGCTCGCAGGTCGCAGCCGAACCGACTGAGACTCCAACCTCGGACTCTCAATACTCACTGCCGTCGCCAGATTTGGCTGAAGGAAGAACTTGGCAGAGCTCGCTTGAAATAGGTGGCGAGTCGGTTTCACTCGAACTCGATGGCGCGAATGCCCCGCAAGCAGTTGCGAACTTCGTCTCACTTGCAAGAGAGGGCTACTTCGAAGGAATCAGCTGTCACCGCCTGGTCACTGAGGGAATCTATGTATTGCAGTGTGGTGATCCAGCCGGAGATGGAACCGGCGGACCTGGTTATAACTTTGGACCAATTGAGAATGCACCTGCTGACGATCTGTACCAGGAAGGTGTGCTAGCGATGGCTAGACGCGGTGGCGACGGCAGCTCAATGGGAAGCCAGTTTTTCATCGTTTATCAAGACTCCACCATTCCTTCGGACTCAGCCGGCGGCTACACAGTCTTCGGGCGAGTAACTGGGGGCCTTGAGGCTATCAAGGCCATTGCTGCGGCTGGGACAGCTGATGGTTCAACGGACGGAAGACCGGCTGGCGAAGTCCTGCTGGCCAATGTTTCGGTAGAGTAAAAAGTCGCGAAATCAGGAGAGAACTTGAGCGCTAACGAATTTGGCCGAGTAGACGAGAAGAACGCCGTCTACCTGAAGGATCAGGGCACTGAAAAGCTGGTTGGACAGTACCCAGATGTTTCTGCAGACGAGGCGATCGCCTTTTTCGTGCGCAAGTTCGAAGATCTCGAAGCTCAAGTAAGGATTTTGGAGCAGAGAATTGCCAGCGGAATCAATGACGCAAAAAGCCTTAAAGCCGCTCACGCAACCCTCAAAAAAGAAGTTTCAGAACCTAAAGGTGTTGGAAACTATGAGAATCTGCGTCAACGCCTAGAGAGAGTCGTACCTGCGATTGAGGAGGCTGCTGCCAAGGCTAATGAAGCACGCGAAAAGGCTGTAGCGGCTGCCCTTGAGGAAAAAGAGAAGATTGCAAAGCGTGCTGAAGAACTAATCGCAAACCTAGGTTCCATCAACTGGAAAAAGAGCGGCGAGGAAATGGCGGAGCTTTTTGCTAAGTGGCAACAGATCCAGAAGGACAGCCCAAAGATCGCCAAGTCAATCACAGACCCAATCTGGAAACGCTTCTCCCAGGCTCGTGCGCAATTTGAATCGGGCAAGCGCAAGTACTTTGCTCTTCAAGATGCAAAGTTCAAGGAAGCAAAGAAAATTAAGGCCGAGCTGACGAAGAAGGCTGAGAGTCTGGCTGACAAGGGTGCCGCTGCCGCAGCTGAATACAGAAAATTGCAAGCCGAATGGAAAAAGGCGGGCAAGGCCGGAAAAATTGAAGAAGCGCTTTGGGAAACTTTCCGCGCAGCTGGCGACAAAATCTTCGAAAAGAAGAAAGAACTGGACGAAAAACTAGCCACCTCTCACGCAGAGAATCTGACGGCTAAGCAGGCGCTCCTAATCGAGGCCGAGGCAATTTCACTTACAGATCTCAAGGCAGCTCGTTCAAAGATGTCTTCGATTCAAGCCAAGTGGTCAAAGATTGGCCACGTTCCAAAGGATCAGGTAAAGAGCATCGAGGGACGCCTTCGTCAAATTGAAACCAAGCTTGCAGAGGCTGAAAAGGAAGCTTGGCAGCGCTCAGACCCTGCCGCAAAGGCACGTAGTAATGCATTTGTAGAGCAGCTAGAAAAAGTCATTTCAACCCTTGAGGCCGAACTTGCTTCCGCTCCAGAGCCTAAGCGCAAGGAAATTCAGGACCAGATTGACTCTCGTAAGGTACTGCTGGACGCTGCAAAGAACGCAGTCGACTAAGAACCCTTTACTCTGTAGGCGTCATAGACGTTATCGATTCGTCTGACCTGATTCAAAAGATGATCTAGATGCGATGGGTCAGCCATCTCAAAGACAAATCTGCTTAGGGCAACCCGGTCTCTTCCAGTTGAAACCGTTGCGCTCAAGATGTTCACGTGGTTCTCGGTAAGCACTCTGGTTACATCAGAGAGCAGACCACTTCGATCAAGTGCCTCGACTTGAATTTGCACCATGAATACTCCACGGGAATTCTCAGACCAGGCAACATCAACGATTCTCTCTTCGCGAAGACTCTTTACATTCTTACAATCTGCTCGGTGGACCGAGACACCATCGCCTCGAGTGATAAATCCGACAATCTCATCACCCGGAACTGGTGTGCAGCACCTTGCCATCTTTGTCATAACGTCTGCTGAACCACGCACAAGAACGCCCTGACTTGGATTTCTAGGTCCTCGCAGTGATTTGGGAACCTGTATCGGAATCTCTTCTGTTTCTGGCTCAGCAATGCCCTGAAGAAGCTTGAGACGCTCAATCACGCTGGCTGCGGAGATCTGGCCTTGACCAATCATTGAAAACAGTGCTGTGGTGTCAGCCAGCTTGTTGTCTTCTGCCACCTGTGTAAGCAGATCGGAATTAATCAATGACTGAACTGGCAAGCCCTGCCTGCGCAAAGCACGAATGAGAGACTCTTTGCCCTCTTCAGAAGAGTGCTCTTTGCGCTCTTGAGTAAACCAGTGCTTTATTTTTGCTCGAGCCCTAGGGCTTGCTACGAAATTCAGCCAGTCCTTGCTTGGGCTCGCCGTATTTGACTTTGAGGTTAAAACTTCTACCACATCGCCAGCTTGTAGCTTCGTTTCCAGTGGAACAAGCCGGCCGTTAACCTTGGCGCCAATTGTCTTATGACCAACTTCAGTGTGAACTGCGTAGGCAAAGTCGATTGGAGTTGAACCAGCGGATAGACCAATCACTCTCCCCTTGGGAGTAAACACGTAGAGCTCTTTGGCACCAATTTCAAATCGTAAGTTGTCCAGAAACTCCCCTGGATCAGCTGTCTCTTCCTGCCAGTCGCTGAGCTGTTTGAGCCAAGCAAGGTCAACCTCCCGCTCTGGTTCTTTACTGGAACCTTGCTTGTATTTCCAGTGTGCGGCAACACCGTACTCTGCTCGCTGGTGCATGTCCTGCGTTCTGATCTGAATCTCCACTGCTCTGCCCTCTGGTCCAAGCACGGTGGTGTGCAGGGACTGGTAGAGATTAAACTTCGGCATTGCAATGTAGTCCTTGAACCTGCCCGGCAGCGGCGACCATCTGGCGTGAATGGCGCCAAGTGCGGCGTAGCAATCACGGACGGTTGGAACAATTACTCGAATTCCCACGAGGTCATAAATGTCTTCGAATTCGCGGCCCTTCAGGATCATCTTTTGATAGATCGAGTAGTACTGCTTTGGCCTTCCTTCGATTCTTGCCTTGACCTTTGCATCGCGTAATTCCGAGTCAATCTCATCAATCACGGTCTCGGTGTATTCGCTTCGCAATGGATTGCGCTGCTTTACTAAAGAGACAATCTCTTCGTAAACCTTTGGATACAAAACTGAGAAACTGATGTCTTCAAGCTCATTCTTGATTGTTGCTATTCCGAGTCGGTGCGCCAGAGGAGCATAAATCTCTAGAGTCTCCTGAGCTTTCCGCCTTGCGGATTCGGGCTCAACGAATCCCCAGGTTCTTGCGTTATGAAGTCGGTCGGCAAGCTTGATTACAAGCACTCGAACATCTTGGCTCATAGCGACAACCATCTTGCGCATTGTTTCCGCCTGCGCGGTGTCACCGAACTTCATCTTGTCTAGCTTTGTTACCCCATCAACCAAGAGGCCAACCTCAGCACCAAAATCTGCTCTCAGCTGCTCTATCGAATAGTCAGTGTCTTCAACTGTGTCGTGCAAAAGTGCAGCGGCAATCGTTGCTGGGCCAGAACCGAGATCGGCAAGGATTCTTGCAACGGCCAGTGGGTGCGTTATGTAGTCTTCACCCGATTTGCGCTTTTGACCCTCGTGATACTTTTCGGCGGTTTTGTAAGCTCTCTCGATTAGGC
>JBMSYD010000005.1:0-27785 GCA_049426345.1 Aquiluna sp. | reverse complement strand
GTGTCCTGGACTTGACCGTCGATGTTGTATCGACCGACGTGCAGGCGATTAGGGAAGCTGTAGTACTGGCGGTACTGCTCAAGTTGGCGGAAAGCGTCGCTGACTAGGGCTGGGTCGATGATACGAATAGATGCGGTGGTCTTTGCGTCAGAGCGCAGCGCACCAGCTTCAGCAACCACCTTTGCGTCGTACTCAACGACGTTTACTTCATCCAGTCCGAAGGCGGCTCTGGTCGCTTCAATGTTTTCTTGTAGATAGGGCGATTCCAGGGTTCGCTCGTTTGGAACAACAATGAAGGTTTGAACAATCCACGGATACAGTCCACCCAAAACTAGTGAGCTTGCGACCATCAAGGCAGTAGAAATAATTGCAATTCGCCAGCGGGCAATAAACGCCGTGATCAAAAACGCCACTGCAACCGCGACTGAAATCAGCGCCAGTATTTGCAGGCCTGGAATAACAGCGTTGGCATCGGTGTAGTTGACGCCCGTAAACAAAGTACCGGTAGTCACGACCGTGCTGTATTGATCCAGCCAAAGGCTAAGGCCCTGCAAAGTCAGATAGAGCGCCACTAAGAGCGAAAGTTGAATACGTGCAGGCTTTGAAATGCTGATCTCGCGGCCGTTGAAGCGAATTCCGCCATAAACAACGTGGACACCGAGATTAATTAGCGCTGCTAGAAAAACCGCCCCGGATAAGTAACCGATAGAGAAGGTAAAGAAGGGCAAATCAAAAACATAGAAACCGACATCGAGCCCAAAGTGTGCGTCGGTTGTTCCGAAGTCTTCACCATTGATAAATAAGGCAGCCGTTTCCCATTCTCTGGCCGCGACCAAACCACCACCAATTCCCACCAGGGCAGGAACACCAAACATCACAACTTTCCGCAGACCCTCCAGCAACTGTTGGTAGGCCTGGAAAGGCGACTCTTCCGGCATGCGAAGGTAAATAGGTCTAGTTCGCCATGCCAGCATCAACCCCACTGCGACGACTGTCGCCATGATTACAAAACCGACGGCGAAGGCAATCACTTGCCCAACAATTTGAGTAATAAACACTGTCTCGTAGCCAAGTTGGTCAAACCATAGCCAGTCGGTGTAAATACCCGCTGCGCTGAGCAAAGCAAAAAGTATTGCCGCGAGAATTCCAACCGCCACTGATACCGGCGATACTCGTCTTTGGTTAACTGGTGCTGACTGGGTCACGTGCTATCTCCTATTTGCAACTCAGGGCGGGGAAGGTAGTTCCCGACTTTAATTGCTCAATCGCGGCCAAGGCCTCCGCCAAGTCTCTCACTTCTACAACAGCCAAGCCCTCCGGAACCTGCCCAATTGCCTCCTGACAATTTGCTGAGGGTAGCAAAAATAAGTCTGCGCCTGACTTGCTGGCTGAAACCATCTTCAGCTCGACTCCCCCAATTGGTCCGACTTCTCCGGATGAGCTGATCGTTCCAGTTCCTGATACATGGTGATTACCTGCCAAGCTGCCCTCGGTCAGTGAGTCCAGAATTCCGAGCGTGAACATCAGTCCCCCACTTGGGCCGCCGACATCGCCAAGCTGCAGTTCAATGTCAACTGGGAATGTATAGGTGTAACTGATCATCGCTCCGATTACCCATAGCTCGTCTCGCAGCTCTGGCACAATCTGGAAAGCTCTCTCTTCACCATCTCGCAAAACCACAATCTCAATTTCAGATCCACCCGTAGCCTGAATCTGCTCTCGCAGCTGCTCAAAAGCCGAAACTTCCTTGCCGCCTGCCGAAACAACAATGTCACCGGCAATCAAAATCTTTGAGGAGGGCGTCCCCTCTAGCACTGACGCGACGTAAAGGTTTCTAGGCACCTCGTATCCCAATTGCGTCAGTGCTGACGCTATTGCATCCTGCTGAGAAATCTCCATCAGTGCGGTTGACTCAGCGCGAATCTCTTCTGCGGTGCGATCTTCTGGATAGACCTCATCAATTGGCAACACTTTTTGCTCGCTGTCTGCCCAAGCTAACAAAACTTGAAGCCAGCTGGGTGTCGAGCTGCGATTTCCAACCAACGAAACGGTCGTGACATCAAATCTCGACTCCGATTCAAAGGTTGGCAAATCGCTGGAGCTGATTACTGGCTGCCCAGACACCTCTCCCATCACATTGAAGACCTGGCCCGGACGCTCAATCACATAGCCGGTCGGCAACAGGGCGAGTGAGCTAAAGGTGATCAGGCTCAAGCCCAAAACCACATATCGCGCGTTGCCTTTGCCGCGAGGTCTCGAAGAAAAGAATGTCATTGCACTAATGCTAGGTATTCAAGTGACATCTTTAATGTCACTAACTCACGCCCTTGGCGAACAGCAATCCGAAGGTTTTTCTCAGTGAATATATCGATTGCAGGGGTAACCTCGAAGCAAGGGAAAGGCAGAGCTTGAGCGAGGAAAACCGGGATGAGCTTGAAGAGCTGATTCGAAAAATGTTGGCCGGTGGTCAGTTGGACCCGGATGCGATGTCAAAACTGGCCGGATTTGCCGCCAATCCCCAGCTCATGCAAAGCCTTTTCAGCCAAGCCCGCTCACTCATGGAACCAGGTGATGAGGTCAACTGGGAACTGGCGAAACAGCAGGCACTAAGCATTGCAAAGCAGCATTCGAAGGCAACCAGTGCTTCGCTCGAAACCGAAATTAAGAAAGCATTTGAAATAGCCCAGCTTTGGCTAGCGGAAGAGACAAGTTTCACGAACCCTTCCCAACCAAAACTCTTCACCCGCGAGCTGTGGGTGCAGGATGCTCTTCCGCTATTTCAAAAACTGGGAAATCCTCTCGCAACAAAAATGTCCAAAGCGCTGGGCGAGAATCTAGGCATCATGCTGCCAGAAGAGCTTCAGTCGGTGATTGGACCAGCAACTAATTTCATTCAAAATGCTGGCGCAACCATATTTGCAACACAACTTGGAGTTGCTGTTGGGCAACTTTCTTCGAAGACTCTGTCCGCAGGTGAAATTGGAATCCCAATCATTGATCGACCTGGCTTTATTGTTCAGAACCTAGAGGAATTTCTCGATGGACTTGAAACCCCTAAGTCAGAGATTCTGATTTATTTGGCAATCAGGGAATTAGCAATCAGCTCGCTCTATCAATCAAACCGTTGGCTTTTGGATCAAATCACAACTCAGGTCATCGAGTTTGCGGCGGGTCTCAGAGTGGAGCTAACCGGCCTGCAAGAAATGGTTGAGCAGCTTGATCCAAATGATCCAGATTCCATCAATAAAGTCATGGAAGCCAGCGCCAGCTTCAACTCCCGCACTCCAGAACAAGAAGTTGCTCTTGCTCGCATAGAAACGCTGCTCGCGCTCATCGACGGATTTGTAGATGCGGTGAGTGAGCAAGCTGCCAAGCGGCTTCCAAACATTGCAAGTTTGATTGAGCTGGTAAATCGCAAAAGGGCAACTGACGGCCCGGCCGAGAAAACCTTCCTCATTTTGCTCGGCCTAGAGCTGAAGCCAAAACTCAGAAGGGAAGCTAAAGCAATGTGGGAAAGGGTTTTAGAGCTTGGCACCTCAGTCAGAGACTCTCTTTGGTCCCACCCAGATCAACTTCCAACCATTCAAGAAATCCAGGATCCTGCGTCTTTGGTTTCTCGGCTTTCAAAAGCCGGTGACGATTTTGATGGCGAGCTGCGAAAACTCCTCGGCGACTAGCCTGTGGAAATCCTGCTGCCTAAATAAAACTAATCTGCCAATGTTTGTCAATGGCAACTCAGCTCAATCCCGCATTGGCAAGACTTTGGATAGCAGATAACGCCAGACAGTATGGGTATCGAAAAGCTTTAGCGGTCACTGATCTGACCGAGCCTAAGCAGAGACTGCTTGACTACTTTGAATTAGGTCTCACTGCCGCTCAGCGCAAGACTCTGCCCGAGTTGGCCAAAGCAGATACACATGAAGTTGACTCCCTAGAAAAACGCATTCAGTCAGTTCTATGGAATTCCCCCACCGGTCTTTCTCAACAGGACGTTGAAACAAGATTCGCTGAAATTGCTCGGGTTTTGCTGCAAGGATCAGATCCGTTGCAGATAAAGAATCTTCGCAAATCAAAATCGGTGTTCATAGAAAAACTCGATGCCACAGGCCTAACCATCTCAAAAGCTCTCGCCCTGGCAGGAATTGGCCGGCAAATTAGCACCGACCAAACCAGAGTTTCTCAGGCAGACATAAGTGAACTTGGATACCTTCAGGCCCAACTTGGAATACCAAGGGTGCGAGCCGCCCAAGCGATAGTTGGAAAAGATTTGCAGCTGCATAGCCGAATATCATCAACCTTCGATTCAGTTTCACTAGCGGTTTTATTGACCTCGGATATCACAAACCCAGCGAGCTATCAAACCTGGTTAGCAAGGGATGTTGCTCACCTGGCAATTGTGTTTGATGAAGAAGGTGTAGAAGTTTCACCACTAGTAGTCCCTGGCAAGACAAGTTGTCTGGGCTGCTATGAGAAGTATCGACTGGAACACACCCCTCATTGGCCGGTAATTGCACCGCAACTTCTGGCACTCGATCGCTCGCTAGCTGATAGTGCAATGCTGCTATTTGCATCGGGAGTGGTTGTGAACCAAGCTCTCAATTACCTGGATCTTGAAATAGTTGAATCAAATGCTTTGCGACTAAACCGCGATGGAACAATGCTTAGCTACACGCCTGAGGCGGCTAATTGCGGCTGTCGAGCACTGTGAGAAACTCTGACTGCTCTGAGAAGTGGCTCAGGTGAAGAAAATCTCTAGCACGAGTAATTGCCACGTAGAACAATCGACGCTCTTCTGCCAGGTCTTGTTCGCTGGTTGAGTGGCTGATTGGGAAGAGTCCACGGTTGAGTCCGACCAGGTAAACATCTTTCCATTCCAGACCTTTTGTTCCATGAACGGTGGCGAGCGTTACAGCTTCTCGAGTTGGCTCATGGCCACTTCGCTCACGCTCATCAAGTTCACGAATGTATTCCGCTAGTGATGGCTCTCCAAGCTCATCGAGAACAGTGAAAAACCAGTTGAGTGATTCCCAATTCTCATCTGCTCGCGGCTGTGACTGCCACCCCAGAGAAGTAAGGATCTTAGATAGCTCAATAAATAGTGGCTCGCTGGAATTGGAAACTGTGAGCGCACGGATTGCATTGATGGCCTGAGCAACCAGGGGCTGTTTGAAGAATCTTCCTTGGCCTCTGACTTGCGACTTAATGCCACGCTTTGTCAGTTCAACTTCAAAAGCTGAGAGCTGCTGATTGGTTCGAGCAAGAATTGCGACATCAGATAGTTTGACTTGGCCGCTTCCTTCAATCTTCTTGGCTACTCCTTCAGCCTCGGCTGCCGCAGAAGAAAACTCAACGCGCTCAACTCTCCCGCTAAATTCCCTAACTGCTTGCAGGGGGCTGGTGGGAAGAAGTCGATTGGCCGAGTGAACAATTTCGGTTCCAGAACGATAATTCTTATTTAGTTCAAAGACGGCAGTTTCCGAATGCTCGTTTGCAAACTCAAGCAGAAAGCTGCTCGTGGCACCAGCGAAACTGTAGATGGTTTGGCGTGGATCCCCCACAACACAAATCTCTTCACGCTCGCCGAGCCAAGTTCTTAGCAGTCCCTCTTGCAAAGGCGAGATGTCTTGATACTCATCAACTGTGAAAAATCGGTACTGCTGCTGAAAATGCGAGAGCAATCTGGGCTCATTTCGCAATAGCCCAGTAGTCAGCAAAAGGGTATCTTCCCAATCCATTAGGCGCCTTTGCAGCTTTTGTTCTTGATAACGCTCAACCAGGCCAGCAAATTGCTCTTGGGAAAGATAGCTGGGAAGTCGTCCTTGCTCAAAATAGGCAGGAAGCTCGGTGAGCGAGTACTTGAGATATTCAATCTCTCCCACCACATCTGAAACTTGCGGATCGCTTAGCTTCACTCCCTGCAGCTGCGCCACCTCAGAAATTAGGCTGCGCTTATTAGTCAGAAGTTTTGGAGCAGGCGAGCCAGTTAGCTGTGGCCAGAAAAACTGCAGCTGACTGAGGGCAGCAGAGTGGAAAGTGCGAACTGCTACTGAATGAGTTCCGATTTGACGAAGTCGAGAGCGAATCTCTGCTGCAGCTCGATTGGTATAAGTGAGTGCGAGCACTCGATCGGGGTTAAATACTCCGGTTGCAACGCCATAGGCAATTCGGTGTGTGATGGTTCTGGTTTTGCCACTACCGGGACCCGCGATGATGCAAACTGGCCCTCTGAGAGCAGATGCGGCGGCGGCCTGGTCCTCGTCGAGAGAATCCAAGATTGATTTCGCGCTCTCGCTCACCGCTAATCCGTCTGCAACGCGTGGCGTTGCGGTTGAAGGTTTACTAAATTGTCTAACCTGACTTTGTGGGTAGACCAGCCTTGATTTTAGCTGCGCTTGCAGCCGACGCTGCCAGTGGCAAAAACTTCCGCCATTTCAGGCGAAATAGCTCTAACCCGGACCTGGATATCCTTCAGCTTTTTGACGAAAACGGCGATGGTTTCGAATTGATAGTGCCAGCCACCACTGCTGGAATCGCTGAGCAGGCTCAGCTGATGGCGGGATTAGACGCCATTGGAAAAGCTGCTCCGCTGCTTCCATTCAAAGTAAGTCAGCAGGTGGGTAAGACTTCAGATGGTGATTTGCCTGTGATCTTGCTCACGATGCTCGAAGGAGAGCAGCCAGATCTTTCGAAGTATGCGCCGGGTGCATTTTCTAAATCAATCGCTGAGGCACTCGCTGCAATTCACCAACTCGATCCGGCAGTAGTCAGAGACTCGGGATTACCGGAGTATGACTCAACCGCAGTTCTGCAAAACAAGGTTGCTGAGATTGATGCCGCTGCATCAACTGGCAAGGTGCCGCCGGCTCTACTCAGCCGCTGGGAAGAAGCGCTGGAGGATGTTGGATTATTCCGCTTCCACTCAACTGTCATTCACGGCGGAATCAATCAGGAAAGTATTTTTGTTCAAAATCAATCTGTTGCAGGAATCGGATCCTGGTCAGCTCTTTCAATTGCTGATCCTGCGGAAGACCTGCGCTACCTAGCAGGGGGTGCCTTGCCATCGACATTTGAAGATGCCCTGCTGCACTATCGTGCGAACCGTCCAGCCGCAGACGAGAACATCATGCAAAGAGCGATTTTGTATTCCGAAATTGAGCTAGCAAGCTGGCTAACTCACTGTGTGCAGCTGCGTGATGAGGAACTGACTTCCGAAGCAGAAGCAATGCTGCAAGATCTGGCGGATCAGCTAGCAGCTGGCACCCTTCGCTCACTAAGGGCGGCAGGTTTTGTAGGTCTTGGCGCAGCGGCGGCAACCGCTCCAGTTTCACAGCTAATTGAACCGCAAATCAGTCCTGCTGATTCGGATGAGCTTTTCTAAGTTCAACTAACTGGTTTCTAAGTTCCAACTCCGTTGGTAGCTGCGGCTCAATTTCCTTGGCACTGTCGGCATAGAAGAAGCTTGCGCTGATTCGCTCTAGTGGAACAGAAAGATACTTGGAAAGCGCGATTCGATAAAGCGCCAGCTGTATCGCCTTGCCTGGTAGTTCCAAGTCTGTTGGGAGTCTTCCACTCTTCCAATCCACGACATGGAAAGTGTCATTTTCTTTGTAAACGGCATCTAACTTGCAGACAATAACAAAACCGGCGAGAGCAAACTCAATCGACTCCTCGACCATGGCCGGTTTCAACTTGCCAAAGCGGGACTGCTCGAAAGAAACCCCGAGCTTTTTTTCTTCCTCTGACCAACCAGAAAAGTCCAGTTCGCTTCCAGCCTTGAAGGACTCTTCCAAGTTTGCGTGGAACAAAGTTCCCAGTTGCGCTTGGTGGGAATAGGTGGCGGGAATTGGCCTTGCAAGTTGCTGAGCAAATTCATCAGGACTAGTCAACAATCGCACCACAGAAGAAGCAGATAGTCGAAGTGGCAAGGTTGGCAGCGAAGGTTGGCGCCTTAGTTGTCTCTCTTTTAGTAAAAGCGCAATTTCTTTTGAAAGCTCTACCGGTTTCGCTTCAGATGCGACCTTGGCTGCCTGTTCCCATTGCGCTCTTTTTGTTCCAAGTGGATCGGAGGGCCAATAGACAACCTGCCTTGCTCGAACTGGTTTGTCAATTGGTTTTTCTGCAATCTTTACAGAACTCAAATGGTCAGGAATCAGCTCTTCCAGGAAAGTTGAAATCTCAACTGCATCTTTGCGCTTTTCTTGATAGTGAGATGCCGTCAGCAAGAGCTGCTCAGCTGCGCGGGTAATTCCGACATACATCAGCCTTCGCTCTTGCATTTGATGATGCAGTCTTAGCTCCAACTCGTAGCGTTCAATTCTTTGTTTGAAATCGCGCTGACTCGTTATGCCGTGCCAAGCCAGATTTGGAATCGAGTCTTTATCCAGGCGATAGCTGTGTGGCAAAATCCCACCCGCTAACCAGCCCGAAAGGTCTCTAGCCTCGGAGGGGAAATTCTTTGCAACCAGCTGCGGCATCGCAACCCTGTCCCACTCCAATCCCTTGGCGGCGTGCACGCTCATCAGCTGAACGATGCCCTTTTTGGCGCCGGTCTTTGGTAGTTCAAAACTCTCGGTGGTTAGGGCGTAGTCAAGCCAGGCAACCAGGTGGGAAAGGCTGGAACGCTCAGCGGCTGATTCGAATTCGCTGATGCGCGAAATAAAACTGTGTAGGTTGGCAAGTGGGTTCTCTTGTTCAGAGTGAGCATAGAGTTCGATGTCCAGCTCAAATTCCTCGACTGCTCGCCAGGCTAGCTCGGTCAGGGAGATTGAACTTGCCGCTCGCAAAGACCGCAAGATGCCCGCGAACTCCTGTAGACGCTCCAGCGCGGTCTCGCTAACCATTACTTGCTTTCGAACAGAACTCAGTTCAAGCTGATCCACCAATTCCAAAAGTGTCAAAGAGCGATTGCGCGGCAGTTTTCTCATTCGAGCTATGGCCTGCTTCGCCTGGCTCAACAGCACCAGGTCACTGCTTCCAAGTCTGAAGCGGGGTCCAGTGATTAGCCTCAGAAAGTCAACCGAAGACTCAGGCCTTGCCAAAATGCGCAAAATCGAAATTAGGTCCGCAACCTCTGGCTGTTCGAGCAGTGATGAGAGACCAGTAATTTCGTGTGGGATTCCCCTCTCGCTCAGCCGCTGTGCATAGCGGCGCATCCCTTCTTTCGTTCTAAACAGAATCGCCTGTTTTGATTCGGAAGTGTGGGCCTGAGCAATCCAATCAACTACGCCCTCACACTCCGCCACATCATCTTCAAAAACCTGCGCTAGGGCCGATGCTGAAATATCTTTGCCGGACTTCAAAGTGATAGGAGTGATCGAGCGGTTATCAATCTGGCTCGCAATTTGATTAGCGGGAGCCAAGATTGCTTCGCCAGATCGCCAAGAGACGGAGAGCGTAAAACTCTCACCGGCTCCAAAGTCTTCAAAGAAGTCAGCCAGATTTGAGCTGCTCGCTCCGCGCCAGGCATAAATTGACTGATTGGGATCTCCAACTGCCATTACGGCTTTTTCGGCAAACATCTTGCTCAGAAGCTGGGTTTGAATCTCAGAGGTGTCTTGGTATTCGTCCAGCATCACAAAGCGGTATGGAATAACCGCCTCATCAAATTTCTCCACCCGCAGCGAGAGAGCAATCTGATCTGAATAATCAAACAGGTTTCGTTGCTGCTTATATTCTTGAAATTCACTTGCAAGCTCGAATACCAGTTGTGCACGCGAAGCCTTTTCCAAATACTCAGAGGTGTAGCTATAGAGCCCTTCTTCTCCCTTTTCGGTTTTTGGGAGCGAAGCGAGGTGGGAAGAGAACTCATGGAAGTAGCCACTCACAGCTCCTCCATCAGCTCGGTGGTCAGTGAGTTGAGATTGGGCTCTAAGGACCTTTTCTGCCAGTGAGTTCAGGCTTCCCTCATACTCCAGAAGCAATGGATTATCCGACTGCTCGATTAGCTCCTTTACTTCTGCGATAGCGAGAGATTCCGTTAGCAGCTTGCTATCGGTCTCAAATCCGATTTCAAGAGCGTGCAGTCGGAAGATTTCATTTCCGAACGAGTTGTAGGTAGTGATTTTTGGAGGTAGAAAGTCATCTGGCAATTCCTGATTCCAGTATTCGCTCTCTCGCAGTCGGATTAGACCCTGCTGGATTCTCACCCTGAGCTCATTGGCAGCTTTGCGGGTGAAGGTAAGACCCAAAATCTCTTCCGGTTTAGCAAAGCCATTTGCCACTAGATACATGACTCGAACCATCATCAACTCGGTCTTACCAGAACCAGCTCCAGCAACTACCAAAGAAGGGGCGGTAAGAGACGCGTTCTCGACAATCTGCTGCTGCTCCTGAGTCAGAGAATGCTTAGAAATCAGAGAATAGATTTGCTGGGCGGAGACTTTAGCCATTTGTCACCACCTGATTCAAAAGAAGTTGACAGTTGGCATCCTTGCTGCAGTGCTCATCGAAGCTAGCGAGCGAGCTCTCTCCCAGCTGTTTTACGATTTGATTCGCCAATTGCAAAAGCTCCTGGCGATCTTGCTCAGTTAGCGATTCTTGGTTGAGCTGCTTGAGCTTTCCATCCCCAACGCTTACCAGTTTTCCGCCAACCGCAGTTGTCTTTTGTGACTGCTCGATGGCCAACTGATAGATAGCAAGCTGGCGATTTGCTGCAGCTTCCTTCTTGGTTGGGATCTTCTTGCCGGTTTTTAAGTCAACTGCGATTGGTCCGTCTTCGGTTTGCTCTATGCGGTCAATTTTTCCAACAATTTTTAGATCGCCAAGTTGTAAAGAGAACCCCTGTTCAGCCGCAATTAGCTCGGGTTTGGCAGCGAGATATTCATCAATCAAGCCCGCCATTTTTAGAGCTTCTTTTCTAACCTGTCGCTCTGTGAGCTGGGAATCGAATTCAATTTCTTGCCAATGCTGCTCGACATAGCTAACTGGCGAGCTTTCCAACGAGTTTTCTAAGGCTGCGTGAAGCAGAGTTCCCAGCGCCGCTTGAAAACCAACCGAATCCATTGCGAAGGAAGAGATGAACCAGTGCAGGGGGCATTTTTCAAACGCTTCAATTCTCGAAGCCGCTACAGAGTCAGTGGCGACGCTGAGGGGCTCTTCGCTGCTGATCGGAAGCAGGCCCTGCCAGCTGCTGGGGTGAGAACCAGGAACCCCGGCAACCGCCAGTGCTGCCAACTGCGGCGCGACCGAGTGATCCCCCAGCATCAGCGCTCTTCTGAGCCGGCCAACCATTCTGCGAAGGTCAAACTCAGCCGGCTGTGTTGGAACAAGTTCAACTTTGCCAATTTGAAAAAACTGTGAGGGCTGTTCGCTCTCATCTTGAATGCAGCTAAGAAGCATCTTCTGACTGGCTGCGCCAACCGAGCGATAGAACATCCTCAACTCGTCTGCCAGTTCACTTCTTGGAGCGACCATTGGACTTGCAGTTCTGCCCAGCAAAAATGATTGCAGTGCACTGGCACCAAGCAGAGTGTTTCTGGGATTGAGGTTGGGCCAGATTCCCTCTTGCAGTCTTGGAATTGCAACAAGTTTGTATTCACCACTGAGCTGCGCTGGGGTGGAAAGTGTGACAGCGGGAGTTCGACCAATCGGCGCCAGTGAGTCCTCTGGAATTCTTGAAAGCAGCTGTTGCTTGGCAAACTCCAGTGGCGACCCCTCTGCTCGGTCATCAAAGCGAATCGCAGCTGCAAATAGTTCGAGTGCAGCATCTAGGTCTGAATTACTCAGTCGCGACAGCCTTTCCTCTGAAATTGATTTCCAGGCGATGGAAACAGCTTGGTGACAACTTGGATTTGAAATTGATTGCAGCTCTTTCAAGGCGGTGCTGATTGGCTGCAAGAACTTTGGGGTATCGCCCAGTAACAGCTGCATCAGCGCTTGTTGGGCTGAGCTTCCGGCCTGGCGAGCAGGGATCAAAAGTCTTCTGATTTCACGCAGTGCTATTGAGTCAAGTCCGACCAGCGGCGAAAGAAGAAGCTGTTCCAGCTGCTCCAGGCTCGCATCACCTAAACCTGCCACCAAGAAATCAAGCAGCGCTAAAGACATTGGCTGTTCGGCCAAGCTCTGCTGAACACCAATAATTCGAACCGGAACCTTTCGAGCCGATAGTTCTCGGCTGAGCTGTTGAAGCTGCGTTCTGGTTCTTGCGACAACGGCCATCTCTGACCAGGTTGTGCCAGAGAGGTTTTCTCGACGAAGCTCGGCGGCAAGCCAGTCGCTTTCCTGCACCAAAGAACCAAAAACAAATCCGGCACTGGCTTGTGCATTTGGTAGTAGCCGGTGATCTGAATGCAGAGAGACTGGAATTCTTGAAACTAGGTTTGCAAGAAGCGACTGGTTTGTTCTGCCAGTGGGTGAATCCAAGGTGATTTCTGAGAAACCTTTTTTTCTGGCTAGCTCAATAAAGCTCCCTGCCGCAGCTGAGCGAAAGCCCAGGGTGGTGCAGTCGGGATCTCCAAATAAATAGCCTTTTGCTGACTCGAAAAGCTTTTCAACTAGCCGAAGCTGACCGGGGGTCAGATTCTGGGCATCATCCACCAGGATGTGCGAGTAACTGCCCGGTTGATACTCCTCGATTGCGGCTACCACAAGCTGTGAGGGATCGAGTAGTCCGGCCAATCCCAACTGCTCTCGATAAGCAGGTAGAAGATCAATCGCAACCTGCAAACGCAGCTGCGGATATTTTTGCTGCAACTGAGCTAGCTGATCCGACGAGAGTGAATTTTCAATAATCACTGCAAGTAAATCTCTTAGCTCCTGGACAAAGCCGGCCAGTTGCAGAGTCTGTTGATCTATCCCCCAGCGAGCGCCGGCTCCCTGCGCGGCTGCATCCTGCACCATTTGAGTAAGCAGTCGCTCCTGCGCAGCTCCTGAGAGCAGTCGAACATCTGATTTTGCACTTAGAACATCAAAGGCGAAGGACGAGATGGAGCGTGCTCTTGGTTTTGCCGCTGCCTTGGACGAATCAAGTGCTATTTGGTCTCTCAGTTCACTGGCTGCAAGTCGCGAGGGGGTGAGCACCAAGATTGAATCTGGAGTAACTTCCTTTTCCAGCTCCTGGACAAGTCTTCGCAGGCTGCTGGTCTTGCCAGAACTTGGAGAACCTATGACCAGGCTGGATTGAGCGGGGTTTGGGGTTTTCACAGCTAAGGGCGGCAAATAGCCCTGTGTAATAAATAGTGTCTTACCCACCCCACCAATCTATTTGGAATAGAAGACATTTTTTTATGCCGTAACCTAGTAGCTCAAAGGAGTGCCATGGAAGTTCGAATTGGAATCAAAGACAGTGGGCGAGACATTGCCCTAGAAAGCGCGCTTGATAGCAAAGCCATTCAAGCTGCTGTGAAGCAGGGTTTGGCAGATGGCACGATTGAGCTAGCCGACTCTAAGGGACGCATGTTCATCGTTCCCGCCTCGGCAGTGGCCTTTGTTGAAATCGGTAGCGAAGATGGCAGAAGGGTTGGTTTCATCGCCTAATGGAAATCTTGATCATTGCTCTTTATGGACTTCTGCTTGCCCTGGTAGCACCATTTGTTCTTCCCCCATCTGATCACTACGGCAAAGCAGTGCCAGCAGCAATCTCACTGGTGGCAGGAAGCGTGATTTGGCTCGTACTGACCTGGTTGGGCTTTAGCTATCAGCAGGCGTGGATTTGGTTTGCGGTGATGCTTGGAATGCCACTGGTTGGTTGGTTTGGCACGCGCTGCCTAGACAAGCTGCGTCAGAAAAATGAGCAGCTGCAACTGGCAGCAATTCGCTCAGGCGGTAAGGCCTAACTGATCCATCCGCAGAGTGTGGGAAGAAACCAGCTCTGAGGTCAGCGGCTCCAAAATCTTGAACTGCTCGCGAGTTAGTTCAACCTCATCTTTCGGCGGATTTCTAAGCAGGTCATCAAAGGTTGACATGTCTCTAACCTCGAGCAGGGCATCGGCGACGATTGCTCTGCCAAACAAAGCTAGGTCATTGGTTAGCTGAGGAAGGTTGTCAATCGCTGACGCCAGTGCCTCCCGGCAAAAATCCGCCAATGAGTTATCCGAGAGCATGGCCTCCACCCGAAGTCTTCTGGCGGGACCGAGTCCTTTGGACAGTCTCAGATAAGCATCCTCGAGCAGTGTAAAGACGATGTAGATCCGCATGATGTCTTCCGGCCAGCCCTTGCCTTCGGTTCTCGAGACTAAAACATCGAGGCGGTCCCGAATCTGTTGCTGCAACTCCATATAGCTCGAGCCCAGTTTGATGAGCATCTCCTGCAGCTCCTTGGCTCTCGCCTCATACCTGGCAGCAATTGCTCGTTGCTTCTTGGCGAAGGGCTCAGTTGCCTTGGCGGCATCGTCTGTTAAAAGCTCTGCGACCACCAAGTGGTGCTGAATTAGCTGTGAAAGAAAGACTTCGGTAGCAGGAATCAGCTTTGCTGGATTAAGCTGTGACTGACTGCGTGATGATGAATCACGGGAAGGCAGAGACAGAGTCTGCGAGAGCTTCCGTATTCTTCGAATCCAGTCCAGCATGCTGCAAGTTTATAAGGATGGCTTGTGTTTATGCCTTCTGAGCAATTTTTACATTCTGGAGAAGTAATTGACCTTTCGTGACTTGGGCATAGACGAAGACATCGTGCAAGCCCTGGAATCCGCCTCAATCTTGAGCCCATTCCCTATTCAGCAGCAATCCATTCCCCTAGCCCTGGCCGGCACGGATCTGATTGGCCAAGCCAAGACTGGAACCGGCAAGACACTTGGGTTTGGTCTTCCTTTGCTGCAAAAACTTGGCTCCAACCCGGAGCACTTGCCGCGAGCGCTGGTGGTTGTCCCAACTAGAGAACTTGCACTACAGGTGACTGAAGATCTGAGACTAGCCAGCAAAAACAGAACTACCAGAGTGGTTGAAATATATGGCGGCAAGGCATACGAGGGGCAACTAGCGGAGCTTGCCAAGGGTGCCGATGTGGTGGTTGGAACTCCCGGCCGCCTAATTGATCTGCACAACCAAAAACTGATCGACTTCACCGCAATCAACTACCTGGTTTTGGACGAGGCTGATCGAATGCTGGATCTGGGATTTTTGCCAGATGTTGAAAAGATCTTTTCGATTCTGCCCAAGGAAAAGCAGACTCTGATGTTCTCGGCCACCATGCCAAGTGAAATCTTGATGCTCACTAAGCGCTACCTAAATCGCCCTGTGCATATTCGGGTGAGCGATCCTGATGAGGGAAAAACCAAGGCAGCCATTAAGCAGTTTGTCTATCGTGCCCACGCCCTTGACAAGGACGAGGTGGTTGGAAGAATCCTGCAGGCTGAGGGTCGCGGAAAGACAGTTATCTTCGTGAAGACCAAACGCATGAGCGCCAAGCTTTCCGAGGAACTTATTGATCGAGGCTTCAAGGCAGCCCCCCTGCACGGCGACATGGCCCAAACCGCTCGCGAAAGATCAATGGCTTCATTCCGAGAGGGCAAAAAAGACATTCTGGTGGCCACCGAAGTAGCAGCCAGAGGCATTGACGTCGATGATGTCACCCACGTAATCAACTACTCAGTTCCAGAGGACGAGAAGGCCTACCTTCACCGAACCGGTAGAACCGGTCGAGCTGGCAAGCTCGGTGTTGCTGTGACGTTTGTGGACTGGGAAGACATGACCAGATGGCAAAACATCAACAAGGAATTAGAGCTTGGCATCCCAGAGCCGGTCGAAACTTACTCATCGAGCGAACACCTGTTTTCAGATTTGGGTATCCCAGCCGGCACCAAAGGAAGACTAAACAAAAAGCCGGCTGCTGAGCCGAAACCAAAAACATCACAGCCCGCTAAAGCGCAACAGGAAACCGCGAAACCCAAACAGCGTCAGCGCCAGCGAAACTACAGAAAAGCCTCAAAGCCTGAGGCTTGATCCAAGATTCTCTGAAGCTGAGCGGGATCAGTTGAATTCTCTCCCAGCTGGTTCTCCTTAGCTCCATCGCCGTGGAAATCAGATGAACCGGTAACAATGAGATTGTGTTTGAAAGCTAACTCGCGCAGCCAATCTTTGGCAAAATCTGGAACCGATCGATGATCAACTTCAAACCCATCCAGGCCAGCGGCAATCAACTGTTCGAAGTGCTTTAGTGGTAGATCGAGCTCCGATTTGCCGGCTGGAAAATCAATCAGTGGATGCGCCATCACTGAAACCCCTCCCGCTTCGCGAATCAACTTGATGGCTAGCTCGGTTTCAATTGAATAATCTGAAACGTAGTAGGGACTGGATTTATGCAGGATGGACTCAAAGGCTGCGGATCGATTGGGAACTATTCCCTTAGCAACTAGCGCGTCAGCGAGCGCTGGCCTTCCAACGGTTGCTCCTGGCGTTAGTTGGTCCTCAACGTCTTGCCAGCTAATCGGATAATCGGCCGCTAATCGTTCGACCATCTCCTTAGCTCTGACAATTCTGGAATTACGAGTCTTAGCTAGCTCCGCTGTGAGACCAGGGTGATCAGGATTAGGCAGATAGGCAAGAACGTGAACGGAGATTGAACGCAGGCCGATTCTTGCTCTTGTCGAAATTTCAATTCCTGGAACCAGTCCAATTCCCTGCCCTCGGGCGGCCTTAATAGCTTCATCCCAGCCGTCAGTTGTGTCATGGTCGGTGATTGCCAAAACGCTAACGCCGGCCAGTTTGGCTCGTCTTACCAGTTCAGCCGGTGAATCTTTACCGTCAGATCGGTTAGAGTGCGCATGCAGATCAATCACAGGAGCAGAATAGTCCTATGACTAAAAAGGCAGAATCCAATCGTTCAAGAACTCCCCACAGCAAGAAGTTCATGGCCTTCATCTCCGCAAACTGGGAAGAAAAGAAGCCATCTACTGCTAAGCGCTGGGAGGTAGCGGACTATGCCGAAAGGCGACGCGAGGAACTAGCCAAAAAGTTTGCAGGAAAGCTGATTCTGCTGGAGGCCGGCTCCCCCAAGGTCAGAGCAAACGACACAGAGTATAGGTATCGACCAGACACGGCCTTTACCTACTTCACCGGCTGGGGTAGCCAGACTGTTCCCGACTCGGTGCTGGTGATTGATGCTCGCAAGAAGAAGACCAAGTCTCACCTTTTCCTTCGCCCAACTGCAGGAAGGGATTCGAGCGAGTTTTTTGCCAATCCAATGATTGGTGAGTTTTGGACTGGCCCAAGGCCAACTCTGGAAGAGATTGAAGCGCAGCTAGGCATCGAGACTCACGACATCAAGAAACTTGAAAAGAAACTGAAGGACTGGCCAAAGCCGCTGACTTTGAAAAATCCGAAGTTTGCCGAATTCGTTTCCGAGATGCGATTTGTCAAAGACGAGTATGAGATTGCCCAGATGCGCAAAGCAATCGAGATTACTGCTCGTGGCTTTGCAGATGTTGTAAAGCAGATGCCAAGAGCTATTCGATCCACCCATGGCGAGCGCGTAATTGAAACCACCTTCTTTGCCAGAGCGCGCGAGGAGGGCTACGACATTGGCTACGAGACCATTGCAGCATCCGGAGCCCACGCCTGCATTCTGCACTGGACTAAAAACACAGGCTCTGTAGGTAAAAATGATTTGGTTTTACTTGATGCAGGTTGCGAACTAGATTCGCTCTACACAGCCGACATTACGCGAACAATTCCTGCCAGTGGAAAATTTTCTCCCGAGCAGAAGTGGGTTTATGAAGCTGTGCGGGAGGCGGCCGATGCTGCTTTTTCGGTAGCAAAGCCTGGAATCAAGTTCCGCGATATCCACAACGCTGCAATTGCAGTGATTGCAAAGAAGGTTTCTGAGCTAGGTCTGATTCCAGTGAGTGCTGAGGAAGCACTGAAAGAGGAGAACCAGCACCACCGCCGCTACATGGTGCACGGCACATCCCATCACCTGGGACTAGATGTGCACGATTGCGCTCAAGCTCGCAGAGAGCACTACCAGGACGGAATCCTAAAACCGGGAATGGTCTTCACCATTGAGCCTGGTCTCTACTTCCACGCAGACGATCTAACAGTGCCAGAGAAGTACCGTGGCATTGGTGTTCGCATTGAAGACAATGTTTTGGTTACCGAAAATGGCTGTGAAAATCTGAGTGGAGCGCTGCCGCGCAAGGTTGAAGAAGTCGAGAGTTGGTTTGCTGCAAATCAGCTAGGAGTCGCTGGCTGAGCCAAGAAGCTTCTTAGCATTTGCAGCCTCCGAGTCCGGCACAATAACTTCCCACTTAGCTGCCACCGGCATTTGAGTTGAAAGAAAGCCGCGCTTGGTCTTGCTCAGCGAAAAGCGAGTGATATTGAAAAGCATTCCAATGCCGGCTGATAAAACAACCACCGCGAAGAACTGTTGGGGGTTATAGGCGATCTCGCCCTCCGGTCCGACGGTGATACCAGCCCCCACCAGCAGAGCGAAAATTAGGCCAATCCAAAAACCAGTCATTGCACCAGACAGAGCAATTCGTCCATATCCCAAGCGGGCTTTGATGCGCTCGACGAGAACAGGCGAGTGACCAATCAAGGAAACCTGATCTGGTTTGAATTCACCAGCCAAGAGCTTTTCGACCATTGCCGTTGCATCGGAATAGTTGGTAAATTCTCCTAGGACAAATCCCCTGGGGATAGTCGGTCCCACCTGGTTCCGTTTAGCATTGTTCCGAGCATCAGTCATAAAGAAATTTTGGCACGACTTCTACCGTGAGAGCGGGGTATCTCTATGAGCGCAACAAGAGTGTTCGTAGCGCGCCTAGTCGGTTGCGGAGTATTTGACCCGGTAGGCGACCGCGTCGGCAAAGTCGTCGATGTTGTCATGTCCTATCGCCAAAAATTGCCTCCCAAGGCCAAGGGCTTCGTAATCGAGATTTCTGGTCGCCGCAGGGTCTTTTTGCCAATGACTCGGGTCACGGCAATCTCGCCTGGTCAGGTAATAACCAATGGGCTGATTGACCTGAGAAGGTTTACCCCGCACGGCCAAGAATTTAGAGCCATAGCAGAAATGCTTGGTAGAAAAGTAAAGCTAACCAGCCCTAACCGAGCTGGAAAGATTGAAGACTTCGCGATTGAGCAAAATAGGCGCGGCGAGTGGGCTATGACCGAGCTCTACATTCGCAAACAAACAAAGAGCGGCAATCCATTTAAGAAAGGCCCAACTGAGTTTGTGATGTGGAATGACATTGCAGATCACCAAGAAGATGTCACATCTGAAGATGCCAAGCAGCTACTGAGCACAGTTGAGGATCTCAAGCCCGCCGATTTGGCAAACGCCATGATGGAGCTTCCGGAAGAAAGAATGCTTGCAATTGCCGAAGAGCTCGACGACGAGCGACTAGCGGAATTGCTGGAAGAGTTGCCAGAAGAAGAGCAGCTAGAAATTATTAATGATCTTGAAGATGAGCGTGCTGCTGAAGTTCTTGATCTGATGGGTCCCGACGATGCTGCGGACCTAATGGCCAATTTGCCAACCGAGCGAACCGAAGCTCTGCTGGAAATGATGGATGACGAAGAAGCCGAAGACATTCGTCAGCTTTTGCAGTACGAGCCTTACACCGCCGGTGGAATGATGACTCCGGAGCCAATCATTTGTGCACCTGACACAACGGTTGCTGAAGCATTGGCACTGGTCAGAAGAGCAGCGGTGGAACCGGTTTTGGCGGCCCAAGTCTTTGTGACGATGCCACCGTTTGAAACTCCCACTGGTTCCTACCTCGGGGTGGTTCATTTCCAAAAACTACTTCGCTATCCTCCGGGCGAGCGACTGGGCAACCTGATGGACACAGAGTTAGAACCGGTGGCAACCGATGCACCGATTCGTCAGATTCACCGCGATCTGGCCGCCTATGACCTGGTTGCGCTTCCGGTGGTGAACAAGGACGGAAATCTTTTGGGTGTAGTCACGGTGGACGACGTGCTCGACCACCTGCTACCCGATGACTGGCGAAGTGAGGAGGAGTGATGGCAAAGATTGATTCGCAAATGGAGCGTCCTCTAGGAAGACGCTCAGTTCTGCGCATGCCCTACGTTGACCACGAGACAGTTGGTCGGATCTCCGAGCGATTTGCTAGGGCGATGGGAACAGGTCTATTCCTAATCGGCATGACCATATTCATCGCTATTTGGATCACCTGGAACACTCTCGCACCCGAATCAGTGCAGTTTGATCCGCGCAGCCTGAATTTCACCCTTCTAACACTTCTTCTATCTATGCAGGCTTCCTATGCAGCTCCGCTAATCCTGCTCGCCCAAAACCGTGATGCTGATCGAGACCGAGTTAAGTTTGAGCAAGATCGCCAGCGAGCTGAGCAGAACTTGGCTGACACTGAATATCTGGCTCGCGAAGTTGCTGCATTGCGGCTAGCCCTCGAGGAACTGGCAACCAGAGATGAGATGCGCGATGAGATTCAGAGAGCGCTGCGGGAAGTGCTGGACGAGGCGAAGCCGAAAAGAACCAAGAAGAGCAAGTGAGCAAGGTTCAGAAGGCGCTTAGCAAGGTAATTGACCCTGAGCTAAGACGTCCAATTACCGAATTAGACATGGTCGGAGCAATCTCCGAATCTAATGACTCAGTGGAAGTTGAAATCAAGCTAACAATCGTTGGATGTCCTGCAGCCCAGGCAATTGAACGAGATGTACGTAAAGCTCTTTCAGAAGAGTTCTCGCAGGTAAGCGTCACCATGACAACCATGAGCGCTGATGAAAGAGATGCGCTGAAGAAGAAATTGCGAGGCGATAAACCGATTCGATTCAATCCCTTTGCTCAAGATGGCTCGCTAACCAAAGTCATATTTGTTGGCAGCGGCAAGGGTGGGGTTGGAAAGTCGACACTTACTGTCAATCTCGCTGTTGCACTCGCTCAACTTGGAAACAAGGTTGGCCTTTTAGATGCAGACATATTTGGATATTCCATTCCAGGCCTTTTAGGCCTAGGCCAATCCCCTACCAAAGTTGACGAGCTGATGCTTCCGCCGATTGCATTTGATGTAAAGGTGATTTCAATCGGTTTTTTTGTCGAGGACAATAAGCCAGTTGCTTGGCGAGGTCCGATGCTGCACAGGGCCGTCGAACAGTTTCTTACCGATGTCTATTGGGGCGATTTGGATTTCCTGCTGGTCGATCTGCCGCCTGGAACCGGTGACGTTGCAATCAGCCTTGGTCAACTCTTACCAGGTGCTCAGTCGCTCGTGATAACAACTCCTCAAGCCGCAGCTGCAACAATCGCCGAGCGCTCAGGAGCCATTGGACTGATGACTGGTCAGAGCGTTGTCGGGGTAGTTGAAAACATGAGTTTTTATGAAACTGACGGCAAAAAGGAATTCCTATTCGGACAGGGCGGAGGACAGGCGGTCGCCGATCGGCTAGAAGAGCTCAGCCAGGGTCCAGTTAAGCTGCTGGGTCAAATCCCAATCAGCCCAGCTTTGCGCGAATCTGCCGATGCCGGAGTGCCAATCGTGGCAGCGAAACCTCAGGACCCAGCTGCCAGGTCTATTGTTGAAATTGCCAAGCATCTGCATCAACTACCCAGGGGACTGAGTGGGAAGAAACTTGGCCTAAATCCGATTTAGGAATGTATGGAAACCATCTCAGTTGTAGATCCACTAACCGGCCAAAAACTTCACGACATCCAGGCGCACTCTGCGACCGATGTCGCTCTGAAATTCCAGGTGGGGCGCGAAGCGCAGCCGAGCTGGAATGACCTGGGAGCGGCCGGACGCTCAAAAATTGCCCACAAACTTGTGGATGTTTTGATCTCTAGTCAAGAGCAATTAATGGACTTGCTGCAGAAGGAAACTGGCAAGTCAAGAATGCACGCCTTCGAAGAAGTCACAGGAGCACTAGCTGCAATTTCTTACTACGCCAAAATGACTCCCAAGCTTTTGAAGCGTAAAAAGGTGCGCGGGGGCGTTCCACTTCTTATCACCGCATACACCGAGCCAGCACCAGTTGGAGTAGTTGGAATCATCACTCCTTGGAACTACCCGCTCGCTCTAACAATGATGGATGTCATTCCAGCTCTGATGGCTGGTAACGCTGTGGTTCAAAAGGCGGACAACCAAACTGCCAAGACTGTCACGATGGCCAGAGACCTCGCAGTAAGAGCCGGTGTGCCAGAGAACATTTGGCAGATTGTCCACGGCGATCCGGCTGAAGTTGGCAATGCCGTTACAGACAATGCCGACTACCTGGCATTCACGGGCTCTACTGCAACTGGCCGACTGGTTGCCCAACGCGCTGCTAGTCGATTGATTGGTTACTCACTCGAGCTCGGCGGCAAAAACCCCATGATCGTGATGCCAGGGGCAAACCTGGCAGAGGCCGCTGAAATGGCAATCGCCAGTGCATTCGGCAATGCTGGACAGCTATGCGTTTCGATTGAGCGGCTCTATGTGCCAAACCACTCCCTCAAAGAGTTTGAGCAGGTTCTCAAGGCCAAAGTGGAGAGCTTGAAGGTCGGGGCATCGAATGCGTTTGACTTTGATTTAGGTGCTCTTAGCTCCAATGCTCAACTGGAGCGAGTTTCTGGATTTGTTGATAGAGCGCAGTCCGAGGGAGCTCGACTGGTTACCGGCGGAAAGCCACTGCCTGAAATTGGTCCAAACTTCTTCGCTCCAACTGTTCTTACTGACATTCCGCATGGCGCTGAGATTTTGCACAAAGAAGTCTTCGGACCCGTTATCGCACTGGTTGGTTATGACTCTCTGGACGAGGCAATCGAACTTGCTAATGCGACCGAATATGGACTCAACGCATCGGTAGTTGGCGATAAGAAGCAAGCCCTAAAGGTCGCATCTAAATTGATGGCGGGTTCGGTGAACATCAATGAGGGCTACCGAGCTTCCATGGCAACCATGGCAGCACCAATGGGCGGTATGAAGCAAAGCGGTATGAACAGACGCAGTGGCCCTGGTGGACTTCTTCGCTTCACCGAAAACAGAACCATTGGCGTTGCAAACAAGCTTCCAATTGGTTTACCAAATCGAGCTAAGGAATATCGCAAGATGGCGCCGCTAATGACCAAGCTGGCGCGTTGGATGGGTAAGTTCTAAGTCGCTTCTAGATCGACAGGCGGTGTCTCGCCAAGCTCAAGCGGTTTCTGTGGTGGTTTTGCTCTGTTTAGAGTTTCCGCAACATTTGGCTTGCGCTTTTCCTCTAACAAAGCCTCGCGAACAATTCTTCTTGGGTCATACTGCCTTGGATCCAGTTTTTTCCAGTCCAGATCTTCAAAGCCATCGCCCAATTCCTGCTTCATCTGGACCTGGGCGTTATCAATCATTCGCTTGCCCTTCTTGACCCACTCGCCCATTTGCTTGGCGTAGTAGGGAAGGCGCTCCGGTCCCAAAATCAGGACAGCAAGCAGCGCAAGCAGAAGTAGCTTTTCAGCGCTCAGTCCAAACATAAGAAGAGTTTAGCTCTTCGAATACCTGGGTTTTTCCGGTTTCAAACCTAAGCTTGTGCCCAAGATGATTGACAAGATAACCAGCTGGAAGTTCTCTGAGGACTTCGCGAATGAACCCGCAGAGATTCGAGCTGCCCGCCGCAGCGCTAATGAACTCGGAGTTGAGTCAATCACAGAGGCAACCGGTAATCAGCTGGCCGTTTTGGCAGGAATTACCAAGGCCAAATCAATTGTGGAGGTTGGCACCGGGGCCGGAGTTTCTGGCCTTTGGCTTCTCTCAGCTTCAAGCGATTCCGTTCTAACAACAATTGACTCCGAACCTGAATACCAATTGGCAGCAAGAGAGAACTTCAAGCGAGCCGAGATCGTCCCATCCAGAATCAGGGTTATTTCCGGAAAGGCCCAATCGGTTTTGGCAAACATGGCCGAAGCTGGTTACGACCTGGTATTTCTTGATTTGAATCCGGTGGATTTGGACCAGGTTTTACCGCTGGCAGTTGGCTTGACCAGACCTGGTGGCGCGTTGGTTTTGGCCCACGCACTCTGGCGCGATCGTGTTCCGAACCCAACGCTGCGAGATGAGGAAACCTCCGCCATTCGCTCAGCTATGCAAAAGCTAGCGGATAGCGAAGACTTTGCGGTTTCTATTTCTTTGGTAGGCGATGGCCTACTTATTGCGCATAAGCGCTAATTATTTCTTGATTACTCCGGCTAGGACTTTGTGAAGCTGCTTAGCTTCTTCCTCGTTGACCGAGACCACTAGACGGCCTCCGCCTTCTAGGGGGACCCGCAAGACAATCAGGCCTCTGGGCTCGCGCTCGGCCTCCATCGGACCATCACCGGTTCGGGGCTTCATAGCTGCCATGAGATTGAACTCCTATGGGTTTGCGGAAAGCTCAATTATCCCAGATTCTGCTGGCTTAGCCAACCCGCCCTAGACAGCAAGCCAGCTGCGAAGGCCCTTTTCAACATCAAATAGATGGCCGACCGGCAGATTTTCATTGTCCGCGTGTGCCAAAGAGGGGTCTCCGGGTCCAAAGTTGATAGCTGGTATGCCCAGGGACGAGAACCTGGCAACATCCGTCCAGCCATACTTAGGCCTAGCTTTCGTCCCGGTGGCAGCTAAAAATCCACTTGCCAATTCAGTGTCTAGTCCAGGTCTTGCCCCTTCGGCAAGGTCAGTGAATTGAACTTCAAAGTCTGAAAATAGATCGGTAATAACTTCTTTAGCCTGCTGGCCGCTCTTGCTCGGTGCGAACCGGTAATTGACCTCAACCTCACACAAATCCGGGATTACGTTGCCGGCAATACCGGCGTGAATAGATACCGCGTTCAGACTTTCTTTGTAATCGAGCCCATCGACTGAAACGGTGGCTGGTTCGTATTGGTTTAGGGTCTGCAGAATTGCTGAAGCTTTGTGAATCGCGTTCTCCCCCATCCATGGCCGGGCAGAGTGTGCCTTTACGCCATGGGTTCGAATGATTGCTCGCAAGGTTCCATTGCAGCCGCCCTCTACCAGTGCAGAGGTGGGTTCACACAGGATTGCAAATTCGCCTTTCAGCAAATCAGGGTGATTGGTAGCGAGTCGACCGAGGCCGTTTTTTGAGCTCTCGACCTCTTCGTTGTCATAGAAGATCCAGCTGATGTCATAGCGGGTTGATTTGAGCTCGGCTGCCAACTTAAGCATCACTGCTACCCCACCCTTCATATCAACACTGCCGCGACCCATAATTACCTGCTCGCGCTCGAAGTGGTGCAGCTGGGCTGGAAGATTGTTTGCCACTGGCACGGTGTCAATGTGACCGGCAATCAGAACTCTTGGAAGGCCCTGGTTGGTGCTAGCAACCAAAGCATTTCCATCTCGAACAACGCTCAGGTGAGGAAGCTGCAGGGCTTGCTCGATAGCATCGGCCAGTTTCTGCTCTGAGCCTGAGACCGATTCGATGTTGCAAAGGTCCATGGTCAGCTCAACCAGGCCCTTGCTCAAATCGATTGTGCTCATGCGGAAAAGGCTACCTGTATTCTGGTTCGAATGAGTGGCTTTCAATCCGGTAGTGCCTGGGGACACGGGCTCGCAACCATCGCTAGCGATGGCACCGTGTTAGACGTTTGGTACCCATCGCCTTCTCTCGGTGGTGCACCACAATCAGATCTGCAGTGGTTTCCACCCAAAGAGCTTGACCTGGTTGCCGGAGAAGACCAGTTGCGCGAGGTCAGAACAGAAGTTATTCGAGAGGAAATTGAGCTATCGCTGCCTGTCTCCTCAACTGCCGATGCTTATCTGAGATTGCATCTTCTGTCGCACCTGCTGGTTAAGCCAAACACCATCAATCTTGACGGCCTGATTCCTAATCTGCCGATTGCTGTTTTCACAAACCGTGGACCTGTGCTACCAAACGTCTATCAGCGAAAAGCTCTCGAGTTTAGAAAAGCTGGAGTATCGGCACACTCGCTTGATAAGTTTCCAAGACTCATCGACTACGTAACTCCTTCCAAGGTTCGAATTGCAGATGCTAACAGGGTCAGACTGGGTGCACACCTCGCCCCTGGCACAACCGTCATGCACGAGGGCTTCGTAAACTTCAACGCCGGCACGCTCGGATCTTCCATGATTGAAGGACGCGTCTCGCAAGGAGTTGTGATTGGTGATGGCTCTGACATTGGCGGAGGAGCGTCGATCATGGGCACGCTCTCCGGTGGTGGAAAGCACAAGGTGGCAATTGGTGAAAGAGCATTGCTCGGGGCAAACTCGGGAGTTGGAATTTCAATTGGCGATGACTCAATTGTGGAAGCAGGTCTGTATTTGACTGCCGGCACCAAGGTGAAGCTAATCGTGGACAGCAGATCTCAGATTGTTAAAGCAAGCGAGCTTAGTGGAATGCCTGGGCTGCTATTTAGAAGAAACAGTCAAACAGGAGCGGTCGAAGCAATTTCTCGCGAAGGCGTTGGCATTGAGCTCAATAGCGATCTGCACGCCTAAGAGCTGACCGAATCCCAACCCCTAGCTGGCAAGTCAGCCCCATCAAGCAGCACGCCTTGCCCCTCAGCCACCACACCAATTACCCGAAAACCAGCTGGAACTAAACCAGAAGAAAAGGTTGCCAAAAAACCATGGTCTTCTCCGCCGAATAGAACCCAATCGAGCGGATCAATAGCCCGATTATCGCGAGAGCTTAGAGACTGAGCGGCCTGTTCCAGGACGGCAACGTATCCGAGTAGATCTGCTTTGTTGATGCGCAACTGAACACCTGATGCCTTTGCCATTCGATGAGCATCCAGCGCCAACGAGTCTGAGATATCCATCATCGCGTTAGCGTCAGCTGCAATCGCCTTGGCAATGGGTGGCGTCGGACGCAGCTGCACCTCTACCAATTCTGGATAACTAGCAGCCAGGGTCTTATCTGAGTGCAGAAGCAGATCTAATCCAGCTGCCGCCTTGCCAAGGGTTCCCGCAATAGCGATCTGGTCACCTGGCTTCGCTCCCGAGCGCAGTACAGGCTCCTTGCCCGCCAGATCGCCATGAGCTGTCACTGATACAACAATCTGCTCAGCGAGCGATAAGTCTCCTCCAACCACCGCAGCGGTTGGTGCTAATTGGTCAATTGCAGCCTGCAGACCGCGCGCAAAATCTTCTAGCCATGAAACCTTGGTTTCTTTTGTGATTAGCAGGGCCACCACCAAAGAGTTCGGTGTTGCTCCCATTGCTGCAACGTCGGAGAGGTTGGTGGCGGCGGCTTTAAAGCCAATGTCAAACCCAGATGAAAGATCTAGTTGAAAATCCCTGCCCTCGACCATCGAATCGGTCGTAACGACAAAGCGCGGATCGGTTAGAGATATGACCGCGGCATCGTCGCCTGAGCCCACAAGGGTTGAGGCGACAGGCTTGAAGTGGCTAATTGTCTGAGCCAGAGCAGCTCTCTCACCAAGCTCTAAGACTGTTTTGCCTTCATACCTCACAAGACAACGCTAGCCTTAACCAGATGCGTATTTTGCCCTTTCTTTCGATTCTGCTGCTAGCAGGATGCTCTGCGACCGTGAACCTTGAGGCAGCTCAGGATGCCAACAATCCTTATTGTGCAGAAGTGATGGTTAGGCTTCCCAACGCTTTAGGAGAGCATGAGCAGCGTTTCACTAATGCCCAGGCAACATCCGCTTGGGGTGATCCTGCCGCAGTTTTACTGCGCTGCGGTCTACCTGAGGTAATCATTTCAGAACTACCATGCGTTACAGCTGGAGGTATGGATTGGCTGGTTGATGACTCACAGGCACCGAGCTACCGATTCATTAGCTACGCAACTAACCCAGCAGTAGAAGTGATTGTCGATTCAAATGTTGCGTCAGGTGTGACCTCGCTGGAATCGCTAGAAAATGCAGTTTCGGTCTTGGGTCAATCTAAGCGCTGCACAACGATCACAAACTAGCGCCTGGCGGCAAATCCAGTTTGAAT
>JBMSYD010000004.1:0-28931 GCA_049426345.1 Aquiluna sp. | reverse complement strand
TCATCCTCGTAGTGGACCAGATCTAAGAAGGTTGGCCCCAACAGAACCCCGACGAAGATGTAGGCCACGACCAATGGCTGCTTGGCAAACTTGGCCCCAAACCCGATTACTGCTGTCACCAGCAGAATCAGGGCCACTTGACCAAAAGCGCTATCCACCATGTTCAAACAATAACAACCGATACCTGGGCCGCTAAGTCGCGGTCTTCCCAGGCAGGCTCTACCCTAGAGTGGTGCGGGAGACAATGACTTTGAAAACCACCCAAATTCCGAGCCTGCCCTCTGCTGAGCTGGTTGAGGCTGCGATTGAACAGGTGCGGTCGTGGGTCGAACAATCAAGGAAACTAAGGGTAAATAAGCCTTCGAAACGTCTGGCTGGGCTGCTGCAAGATGAGCGTGGTCTGGAATTTGCTGTTGGCTTTATCGATGGAGTTATCAGACCAGAAGATCTTCGAGTCGCCGCTGGCAACTTTTACACCCTACGAACAATTACTCCGAGATTCTTGCCACTTCATCTAAGGATGATGGTGGCCCTGGGCGCAAACTTTGCTGTTTTATTTCCCTGGCCCGTGGTGCCAATAGCTAGGGCTTTTTTGCGCCAATTGGTATCTCACCTTGTTCTGGATGCAAGAGGCAAAAAGCTCCGCAAATCAACCAAGAAGCTAGGGATCTCCGGAACAACTCTCAACATAAACCTTCTCGGAGAAGCAGTTTTAGGAAAAAGAGAGGCCGATAAGCGCCTAGCTGCGGTGAAGGAGATACTCGCTCGACCAGAGACCGAATACGTCTCGGTCAAAGTCTCCGCAATAGTTTCTCCTCACTCCCCCTGGGCATTTGATCAAGCCGTAGACGAGGTTGTTGAGAGGCTAATCCCTCTATATGAGATTGCCAATTCCGCACCAACCAAGAAATTCATCAACTTAGACATGGAGGAATACAGGGATCTTGATCTGACGATTGCAGTTTTCAAAACGCTCCTTCGAAAACCGCAGTTCAAAAACCTGACAGCTGGAATCGTTTTGCAGGCTTACCTGCCAGACGCGCTGAGGGCGATGATTGACTTGCAGCAGTGGGCGGAGCTGAGAGTTTTGCAAGGCGGTGCGCCGATTAAGGTGCGCGTTGTTAAGGGCGCAAATCTCCCAATGGAAAGAGTTGACTCTGAACTCCATGGTTGGCCACTAGCTACCGTCTCTTCCAAGGCCGAAGCAGACGCAAACTACAAGCGAGTTCTGAACTATGCATTGACAGCAAACCGAGTGAAGAACATAAAGATTGGTGTGGCGGGACACAACCTCTTTGATTTGGCCTGGGCTTGGCTACTAGCAGGCCAGCGAGGTGCGCAGGATGGTCTCGACTTTGAAATGCTGTTGGGTATGGCGCCTAACCAGGCCAAGGTGATTAGCGAAACAGTTGGAAAACTGGTTCTTTACACACCAGTTGTCTATCCAAGAGAATTCGATGTCGCAATCGCATACCTAATTAGAAGACTGGAGGAAGGGGCAACCAAAGACAATTTCCTCTCATCCGCCTTCCAGCTTCAATCAGCGGACTATTTTGATCTAGAAGTCGACAGATTTAAGAAGTCAATTGCACTTCTCGACACAGACGTGCCAATTCCAAACCGCATCCAAAACCGTCAACTTCAAGAACCAGTGATATTGGATGGATCTTTTGCTAACACTGACGACACCGACCCTGCAATCGCAGAAAATCGGGAGTGGGCTAAGACTATTTTCCGCCGCCTTGCTAATTCCAAAATCGGTGCAGACCTGGTGGAAGAAAACACCATTGACTCCGAATCGACTCTGAACCAGGTGATTGATAACGCTGTCTCAGCGCAAGGCTTTTGGGCTGCCTTGAGTGTCGTTGATCGGTCCGAATACCTGCTGAGGATTGCTGCGGTTTTAGAAAAGAACAGGGAATATCTGATTGAAGTGGCTATGTCCGAAGCTGGCAAAACCATCGACCAGATTGATACTGAGGTTTCCGAAGCAATTGATTTTGCGAACTACTATGCAAAGCAGGCTCTCCGACTGCAGGCTCTACCGGGTGCCAAACCAAAACCCAGAAAATTGACAGTGGTCACTCCGCCTTGGAATTTCCCGGTCGCGATCCCAGCTGGCGGGGTCTTAGCTGCACTCGCAACCGGTTCTGCCGTTATCTTCAAGCCTGCATCGCCAGCAGCTCGGTGTGGGGCTGTGCTAGCAGCTCTGATGCTCGAAGTTTTGCCAGAGGGCGTTCTTACGGTTGTGCACATTGGCGAAAAGGAACTTGGTCGACAACTGATTTCTCATCCATCGGTAGATCAGGTAATCCTGACCGGTGGCTACGAAACTGCCCAGCTGTTTAAGTCCTTCAAGCCTGATTTGAAAGTTTTGGCAGAAACAAGCGGTAAGAACGCCATCATCGTGACGCCGCATGCTGATCTGGATCTGGCGGCTAAAGATGTTGCCTATTCGGCGTTCGGCCACGCTGGCCAGAAGTGCTCTGCCAGCTCAATTGTCATCCTGGTCGGATCAGTAGCTAAGTCAAAGAGATTTAGAAATCAGTTGCGTGACGCGGTTGAGTCGCTGACCGTTGACTTCCCTACCAACCCTGCTTCTCAGATGGGACCAGTCATTGCTTCTCCGACAGAAAAGCTGAGACACGGGCTGACTGTGCTCGACCGAGGTGAGCGCTGGTTCATTGAGCCAAAGCAGTTGAGCGAAGATGGAACGCTCTGGTCACCTGGAATCAGAGAAAAAGTTCGATTTGGATCAACTTCACACCTAGTTGAATACTTCGGCCCAGTTCTATCAATCATGACTGCAAAGAACCTCAAGCAGGCAATCAAGATTCAAAATGCCGTTGACTATGGTCTGACGGCTGGTCTTCATTCTTTATCGCCGGATGAAATAAATCAGTGGTTGTCTGAAGTTGAGGCTGGAAACGTTTATGTCAACAGAGGAATCACTGGCGCTATTGTTCGACGCCAGGCATTTGGCGGATGGAAAAAGTCATCGGTTGGCCCAACAGCCAAAGCAGGTGGTCCAAACTATCTTTTCTGTCTCACCGATTGGAAGTCAGAGCCAAATAACGCCAAAGAGCCAATTGGCAACAAGCTAATCGAAGAGCTAATGGTGATGGCGACTTCCACCACGTTAACGGACCGTGAAGTTGAATCACTGGTTCGAGCTGCCCAAAGCGATGTTGCTGCCGCAAGTGAATACTTTGGAAGATCACAAGACGAATCAGGTTTGAGTGTGGAGAAAAACATTCTGCGCTACTTCCGCTCGAATTGCTCGATCAGAATCCAAGCTGGAGCTTCGGATTACCAAGTTTGGCGAGCGCTCATAACCGCAATGGCGGTTGGAAAAGTAAGAATCAGTGCCGAGGCAATGCCGAAAAGAGTTGTAAGTCTCGCGCGCAAAGCTGGGGTCGAAGTGATAATCGAAACCGAAGCTGCGTGGCTGGCTGGTGTTGCTAGACGTCCAGGCAGATACCGAGTGGTAGGCCCGGTGGATCCCACGCTTACTGAACTGGCAAACCCAGATGTCGCGCTTTATGCCGCAGAGCAAACCGAGTCGGGAATTATCGAGCTTTTGCCCTTCTATCAGGAGCAGGCCGTAAGCATCACTGCCCACCGGTTCGGCAATCCAGCTCGTCACCTGGCTCTGCTGCGTCTCTAGGCGGTATTTCCCAGCTTTTGGCGGGCTCAATGGGAGTATTCTGGCTCCTTGGCTGGTTGAACCAGCTAGAAATCAATAAGAGGTAATTTTGTTCATTCTTTCCAAGCTCTCGCTTAAAAATCGCTCTGTAGTTGCCCTGGTGACCCTAATCGTTGCCGCCTTCGGATTCATTTCGGTTGGCGGTCTCAAGCAGGAGTTGATTCCATCGATTGAGATCCCTTCGGCAGCGATAGTTACCTCTTATCCAGGTGCCTCGCCTGAGGTCGTAGACAGCCAGGTTTCCTCGGTCATTGAGCAGTCAGTGATAGGTCTAGAGGGAGTGGAGTCCACCTCTGTCACCTCAACCACTGGACTATCGGTGCTGCGAGTTTCATTCGCGTTTGGCACCACCTCCGAAACTGCCACCGAGAAACTGAATTCGGTACTTAGTGACCTTGATGGACTTCTGCCAAATGACGCTGAGCCCAGAATCATCTCTGGAAGCTTCGACTCGGTTCCAATCATTGTTCTGGCCGTTAGCGACAACAATGGCAACAATGAGCGAATTGGCAAGAAGTTAGAAGAGATTGCCCCAACGCTGTTCCAAAAAGTAGATGGCATTCGCGAAGTTGCTGTCTCTGGAGCAAAAGAGAAGCGAATCAACCTAACTTTGAACCAGGTTGCCCTAGCAGCCAATGGTCTTAGTCAGCGAGACATTGTCTCTGCGATAAATGCAAACGGTCTAGTTTTGCCAGTGGGTTCAATTACTGACTCTGAGGGATCGGTTTCCGTTCAGGTTGGCAATGCCGTTGACACCGTTGAACTTTTTGAAAGCCTTCCCCTAATTCCAGCCCAGCCAAATCCAGCTGCACCAGTTGTGACCATTGGCGACGTTGCAGAGGTAAAGCTGGAGCAGGCGCCGATCACGACAATCGCTCGCACCAATGGAAATGAGTCGCTGGCGGTATCTATCGTTAAGACCCCGGAGGGTAACTCGGTAGCCGTATCAAATGGTGTGCAGGAATTGATTCCTGAGTTAGAGGAAGCTTTGGGTGGCGGCGTAACGACAGTCACTATTTTTGATCAGGCACCATTTATTGAGAAATCGATCAAGGATCTAACTACCGAAGGCTTACTGGGTCTAGGTATGGCGGTGCTCGTAATCCTGGTGTTCCTACTTAGCTTCAAATCCACCATTATTACCGCGATTTCCATCCCAACCTCAGTGTTGATTACCTTCATTGGTCTCTCAGTTGCTGACTACTCACTAAATCTCTTAACCCTGGGGGCTCTGACAATCTCGATTGGTCGAGTGGTAGACGACTCAATTGTTGTGATTGAAAACATCAATCGTCACCTCAGCTACGGTGAAAAGCGCAAGACTGCCATTTTGACTGCCGTCAAGGAAGTTGCTGGCGCCATCACCGCCTCCACCATTACGACAGTCGCCGTATTCTTGCCAATTGCCCTGGTCGATGGATTAGTCGGCGAATTGTTCAGGCCATTTGCCTTTACGGTTGCTATCGCGCTTTTGGCATCGCTACTGGTCAGCTTGACAATCGTTCCGGTATTTGCCTACTGGTTCCTGCGTATGCCTAAGCGACTCACTGCGCTAAAGGAACAAGACCCCAAGAACTTTGAGAAGAAGCAGAGAATCGCAGAAGAAGAGCGCGAGAAAAAGAGTATTCTGCAGCGCTCCTACCTGCCCATTCTTCGCGGCACTACCCGTCACCCATGGTTGACACTGACCGCTGCCCTATTGATTCTTGGCTACACCTTCTCGTTGGTACCGCTACTCAAAACAAACTTCATTGATGGCGGCGGTTCAAACCAGTTCACCGCTCGCCTTTCAATGCCTTCTGGCACCACCTTTGAAGAGCAAGATGCAGCCGCTAAGTCACTAGAGCAAAAGATGCTTGCTATCGAAGGAATTGACGTGGTTCAGACCACTGTCGGTTCAGCCGCAGATGGCCGAGTGGCATTTGGCGCAGCAGCCAGAGGTATCCAGTTCAGCGTTATTGCAGATGAGGGAGCTGACCTGGAGAAGCTGCAGGCTGCGGTTTTGAACCTTCAGGCTCCTGCGAACAGCGAAATCACAACGAGTCAAGGCGGCGGTTTTGGATCCTCTGAAACCATCGACATTGAGGTGACCGCAACTGATAAGGATCTGTTGCAGCAGGCAGTGAACCAAATTGCCGATTCCATGCAGGGACTGGAGAAGGTCACTGCGGTTTCAACAACCCTAGAGGCCGATGAGCGAGTGCTCGAAATTGATGTCGACAGAGTGGCAGCCGCACGCTACCTACTCACTGAGACTGCTGTAACTGGCATTGTGGCTTCCCAGCTTCGTCCAAGCCCACTTGGAACTATCCGTATTGAAGAGCAGGACACCCAGGTGTTTATTTCAGGCGCTGAGCCGCCTGCTTCAATCGAAGAGGTTAGAAACCTTCGTATTCCAACCTTTGCAGGTCTAATCACTCTCTCTGAGATTGCTGATGTCAACGAGGTTTTGAAGCCGACCTCGATTACCACTCAGCGTGGTAATCGAACTGCCGAGGTTCAGCTAACTCCAGAAGGCGATGACCTAGGTGCCATCACCGTTGCGATCAACGAGCGACTTGCAGAAATAGATCTGCCAATTGGTGTTGAGGCCACCGTTGGTGGTGCAGCTGCCGACCAGGCGGAAAGCTTCCAGCAGCTTGGTCTTGCCCTTTTGGCGGCAGTCGCAATCGTTTACATCGTGATGGTTGCAACATTCTCTTCGCTAATTCAGCCGCTACTGCTTCTGATTTCGATTCCATTCGCAGCGACCGGTGCTCTGGGGCTATTGCTTCTAACCGACACAGCGCTTGGAGTTCCAGCTCTGATTGGAATGCTGATGCTGATTGGAATTGTGGTCACCAACGCCATCGTTCTAATTGACCTGGTGAACCAATACCGCAAGCAGGGTAAGAGCGTCATTAACTCTCTGTTTGACGGTGCAAGACAGCGTCTTCGTCCAATCTTGATGACCGCCCTTGCGACTATTCTCGCCCTAACTCCAATGGCATTTGGTCTAACTGGTAACTCAGGATTTATCTCACAGCCACTGGCGATTGTGGTGATTGGTGGATTGTTCTCTTCCACTCTGCTAACCCTGATTCTGGTTCCAACTCTCTACTGGCTAGTTGAGGGAAGGAAGGACCGCAAGGCACTTCGAGCTGAGCGAAAGGCAAACAAAAAAGCCAAGAAGGCAGTAACTAAAGCTGAGGCTCCAGTTGAAAAGACTTCAGCTCCTGCTGCCGTCACCACAGTGACAGTTCGTGAAGAAACCATCGTTACCGACAATGCCAGCTTGCAGTGGTCAGAGGTCAGCGTAGAAACTGAAATGCCTCTGGATGATGAAGCTCAGATGCGCTGGGCGGAGGAGACCATTGACTCCCAACCAGCCAGCGCGAGGGCAAGTGGATCAGTTCCCGAATTTCTCACCAGTGAACTGCCAATCATTCAGCAAAATGAAAAGCCTTCTCGCAAGGAGCTCAGGGAGCAAAAGCGCCAGGCTAAATTAGAGGCCAAGCTTGCTCGCAAGGCTCAGAAGAACGCTCGCCACTCAAACGACTAGGAAGTGATGACCGAATACATCGTTTGGGCTGACTGCGAGATGACAGGGCTCGACATTGAAAAAGACGAGATCTGTGAAATCGCAGTGATCGTCACCGATGAGCAGCTCAAACCTGTGGACGAGGGTATTCAAATTGTGATTCGTCCAAGCGACGCAGCCATGGCTAACATGGGCGAGTTTGTGAGACAAATGCACACTGATTCAGGACTGCTTGCCGAGCTGGAATCAGGGGTTAGCCTTCAAAGCGCTCAGGAACAGGTTCTTAGCTACCTCGGCAAATACATCTCGGAACCAAAAACCGCTCCCCTAGCCGGCAACTCCATCGGGACAGATCGTATGTTCATAATTCGCCAGATGCCAAAGCTGGATGCCTTTTTGCACTACCGAAACATTGACGTCAGCTCTCTAAAGGAGCTGGTGCGCCGCTGGTACCCGAGGGTCTACTTTCAGCTTCCTAAGAAAAATGGCTCCCACCGAGCACTGGCAGATATCCGCGAGTCCATTCAGGAGCTTGCCTACTACCGCCTCGCGGTCCTAGTAGCCGAGCCCGGTCCCGACAGCGAAAAAGCAAAGCAAATGGCCAAGAAGGTCGCTGATACAATCTAGGAGTTCTGGCTAGTCCAGACATGGTGGGTATAGCTCAGTCGGTAGAGCACCTGGTTGTGGTCCAGGGGGCCGCGGGTTCAAGTCCCGTTACTCACCCCAATTACTTAGCTCTTTCGAGCACCAATTCCCGAACTCGCGCTGCATCGACTTGGCCGCCCATGGCCTTCATCACTGCACCAATAACCGCACCAGCAGCTTGAACTTTGCCCTCGCGAATCTTTTCCAGCACATCTGGTTGTGCTGCGAGTGCTTGATCAATCGCAGCAATTAGAGCCCCGTCGTCGCTAACAAGCTTCAAACCACGTTTTTCAATTACAGCCTTTGGTTCACCTTCGCCGGCTAAAACACCAGCAACCACATCTCGCGCAAGGCGGTCTGTTAGCTCACCCGAATCAATCAGTGTTTGAATCTCGGCAACCTGCGCTGGGGTGATAGGTAGATCGTCAACGGACTTGTTTTCTGCGTTAGCAATTCTTGCCAGCTCGCCGCTCCACCATTTTCTTGCCGCTTGTGGTTTTGCTCCTGCTTGCACAGTTGCGTCAATGACATCTAATAGATCCGCGTTCACAACATCGCGGAATTCGAGCTCGCTAAAGCCCCACTCAGCCGAAAGACGCTTGCGTCGTTTTTCTGGATTCTCAGGAAGGGCAGCACGAATGCTCTCCACCCAATCAGAGGATGGTTCAACGGGAACCAAATCTGGCTCTGGGAAGTAGCGGTAGTCTTCCGCATCGGACTTCACGCGACCTGCTGAGGTGTAGCCGCGATCTTCGTGCCAGTGTCTGGTTTCTTGAGTAATGCTGCCGCCATTTGCCAGGATGTGTGCTTGTCGCTGAATCTCATATCGAACAGCACTCTCTACGCTTCTAATGGAATTCACGTTTTTGGTTTCAGTTCGGGTTCCTAGTTTGCTCTCGCCCTTTGGTCTGAGCGAAACGTTGGCATCGCAACGAACATTTCCTCGCTCCATTCGAGCATCTGAAACGTTCATAGCTTTCACGATGTCGCGGATTGCACGAACATAAGCGGCCGCAAGTTCTGGCGCCTTGTCCCCTGCTCCGAAGATGGGCTTGGTCACAATTTCAACCAGTGGAACACCAGCGCGGTTGTAATCAACCAGCGAGAAATCGGCTCCATGGATTCGGCCGGTTGAGCCACCAACGTGGGTAAGCTTTCCAGCGTCTTCTTCCATGTGCGCGCGCTCGATCTCGACATCAAACGATTGTCCATCGGCAATTTCAACAGTTAGCTTGCCGCCAAATGCAATTGGCTCGTCGTACTGGGAAGTTTGGAAATTCTTGGCTAGATCTGGGTAGAAGTAGTTCTTTCTGGCAAAGCGGCAGGTCTTTGCAATGTTGCAACCAAGTGCCAATCCAATGGCAATAGACGACTCAACTGCCTTTTTGTTTACACTCGGCAGAGCGCCTGGCAAACCAATGCAGGTTGGACAGACGTTTGTGTTGGGCTCATTGCCAAACTCGTTCTTGCAGCCACAAAACATCTTGCTCTTGGTGTTCAGCTCGACGTGAACCTCGAGGCCAATCACCACTTCGAACTGCTCGATTGCCTTCTCATAAGGCATCAATTGGTCTTTAGACATTGAGTGCCTCCAGATCTGGTGCCTGATCAATCAGGTAACCACCCCACTGAGCTTTGTAGAGGTTCTCAATCAAAGCTGCGACTCGGTAAGCCCGAGCGTCTTGCATTGCAGGAGCCAAAATCTGAACACCTGATGGAAGGCCGTCCTCTTTGGCCAGACCATTTGGAACGGCCATACCCGGAATTCCAGCGAGGTTTGCTGGAATAGTGGCAATGTCATTTAGATACATCGCCAGTGGGTCATTAACCTTTTCGCCAATCTTGAAGGCGGTGGTTGGGGCGGTTGGTGTAAGCAAAACATCAACTTTGGCAAATGCATTTGCAAGATCCTGCTGGATCAGTGTTCTAACCTTCTGGGCTGAGCCGTAGTAGGCATCGTAGTAACCGGAGGAAAGCGCATAGGTTCCAAGGATGATTCTTCGCTTTACCTCTGGACCAAAGCCAGCTTCGCGGGTCGCGGCCATCACGCGCTCAATAGTTGGATTGCCCTCTGGAATTACTCTCATACCAAAACGCACTGAATCATACTTAGCAAGGTTGGAGCTAGCCTCGGCCGGAAGAATTAAGTAGTAGGCAGCAACTGCATACTCAAAGCTCGGGCAATCAACTTCGATTACTTCAACTCCGTTGGCAACTAGTTTGTTGATTGTGTCATCGAAGCATTCCTTGACTCCCGCCTGGAAGCCATCCGAGCTAAGTTGCTTCACAACACCCACTTTGAGGCCCTTGAAGTCAGCAGTTCTCACGGCCTCGGCCATCGATCCCAAGGATTTTGGAATTGAGGTGGAGTCCTTCGGGTCATGCCCTGCGATTACATCCTGCAAGAGCGCTGCATCAAGCACCGTATTGGTAACAGGTCCAATCTGATCAAGCGAGGAGGCAAGTGCAATAACGCCATAGCGCGAGACAGCTCCATAGGTTGGTTTTGTTCCAACCGAACCAGTTACTGCAGCCGGATAGCGAATCGATCCGCCGGTGTCGCTACCGATTGCCAGCGGCGCTAGTCTTCCAGCAACCGCTGAGGAAGAGCCGCCGCCAGAGCCACCAGGAATTCTTGAGAGATCCCAAGGATTGCGAGATGGGCCGTAGGCGGAGTACTCGGTGGAAGAGCCCATTGCAAACTCATCCATGTTGGTCTTACCCAAAATAGGAAGTCCAGCCTCGCGAAGTTTGGTAACAACGGTTGCGTCATACTGCGGAACCCAGCCCTCCAGAATCTTTGATCCTGCAGTCGTTGGTGCATCCTTGGTCACAAGGACATCCTTGACGGCAATTGGAACGCCATGCAGCGGCGAGTGGACCTTACCAGCGGCATGGTCTTCGTCTGCTCGCTTGGCTGCAGCCATTGCAGTTTCGCGGTTGAGATACAGATAAGAAAAAGTTTTGTGGTTCAGCTTTTCGCTTCGATCAAAAAACGCCGCAGTTACCTCTTGGGAAGAAACTTGCTTTGTTGAAATCAGCTCGGCCAGCTCAGCGGCGGACTTTTGAATTAGCTCGCTCATCGCTTACTCCTCATCCAAAATCGCTGGCACTTTGAATCGACCCTCGGCGCTGTCAGGAGCGGCGCTTAGGGCCTCTGCCTGCGAAAGCGATGGAAGTACTACATCCTCACGAAAGACATTGCTCATAGGTATTGGGTGACTGGTTGGAACCACGTCTCCGGCAACGGCTTTGTTTACCGATGCGACAGCGTCCACAATCACTCCGAGTTCGCCGGTGAGCTTCTGGACTTCCTCTTCGGTCACCAGGATTCTGGCCAGTGATGCCAAATGCCGCACTAGGTCAGGCGTTAGTTCAGACATGCAAGGTCTACCTTCGATTGGGTCGGAAACACCAGTCTAGTTTGGCTTTGGGAGCCTGGATAAAAAGGTCTGCTCGTCAATAACCTCTACCCCCAGCTCCTCCGCCTTTGTCAGCTTGGAGCCTGCCCCTGGCCCGGCCACGACAAAAGAGGTCTTCTTTGACACTGAGGAGGCTGCCTTGCCGCCCTCTGCAATGATTCGTGCTTCTGCCTCATCTCTGGTGAGGGAGGTCAGTGTGCCGGTAACGACGATGCTCATTCCTGAGAAGACTCCGTCTTTCTTGAGCGACCCTGCGCCAGCATGGCCAGGCACGCTGAGTTGAACACCAGCCTTTTCCCACCTGGTAATGATCTCTCTGTGCCAGTCCTCTGACCACCAGTCAATAATCGATTGCGCAAGGGTTGGACCAACGCCTTCAACCTGAGCTAACTCCAACTCGGTGGCATTGAATATGGCAGTTAGCGATCCGAAGTGATCACAGAGAGCTCTGGCGGCAACGGGTCCGACGTGACGAATGGATAGCGCCACCAAGATTCGCCACAGCTCTTTCTTTTTGGCTTCCTCAAGATTTGAAAGAAGCTTCAAAGCAACTTCGGCTGGTGAGCCGTCTTTTTTGCGGAAAAAGTCAACCACTTTGACTTTGCCATCTTGGTCATGCTTGGCAAGACCAGTGTCGGGATCTAGCACCTGCGCTTTGATTGGTAAGAGTTTTTCAAGTGTCAAATCAAAAAGGTCAGCCTCTGACTTAATCGGTGCATCAGCTGGTTCCAATGGCTGAGTTAGAGCGGTTGCAGAAACATACCCGAGAGCCTCAATGTCTAGCACTGATCGAGAACCGATGTAGGCGATTCTCTCGCGAAGCTGAGCTGGACAGCTCTTGGCATTTGGACAACGAAGATCAACGTCACCCTCTGCAGCGGGAGCTAGTTCACTGTTGCACTCCGGGCAGCGCTTTGGCATAACAAACTTTTTTTCTTTGCCAGATCTGAGAGCAACAACCGGCCCCAATATTTCTGGAATAACGTCTCCTGCTTTTCGAAGAACAACGGTGTCGCCAATCATTATTCCTTTGGCTTCAACTTGGTCGGCGTTGTGTAAAGTTGCGAACTCCACCTCGCTTCCAGCTACTCGCACCGGGGTCAAAACTGCAAAGGGTGTAGCGCGGCCAGTTCGACCAATTGAAACTCGAATGTCGAGCAACTTGGTGTTCACTTGCTCTGGCGGGTACTTGTAGGCGATTGCCCACCTCGGTGCGCGGGAGGTGGTTCCCAGCTCTCTCTGGCGAGCCAGCTCATCAACCTTGATTACGACTCCATCAATTTCATGCTCAATGCTGTGGCGATCTTTTTCCAACTTTGAAATGAAATCAAAGGCTTTTGTAGCATCTGGCGAAACTTGATAGCGAGTGGTGGTTGGCAGACCCCAGGAGTCCAGCAGCTTGTAAACCTCTGATTGGTTAGCGAGCTTTCCTTCAAACGCACCAAAACCATGCACCAGCATTCTCAGCGGACGACTGGCTGTGATGCCTGGGTCCTTTTGGCGAAGGGAGCCAGAGGCGGAGTTTCTAGGATTAGCAAATGGCTTTCCGCCCGATTTCACAATCGAAGCATTAAGTTCTTCAAAATCCTGCAGAGCAAAAAATACCTCTCCCCTAATTTCAATAACCTCGGGGTGCCCCTTGCCCTTGAGTTTGTGAGGAATTGACTTAATCGTCATCACGTTCGCGGTGACATCCTCTCCGACGGCTCCGTCACCGCGAGTTGCTGCGGAAGTTAGGGTTCCGTTTTTGTAGGTGAGGGAAACCGCCAGTCCGTCAATTTTGGGCTCACAAAGAAATGGCCCACCGCCAACTCGCTCAGACCAGGCTTCAAATTCCTCCTGGCTGAAAACATTGTCAAGACTGAGCATTCGATCCAGGTGGGGATGCGGGGCAAATAGCTCGCTCGCACTGGCACCTACTTTGGAAGCCGGTGAATCCTCCGCATACTCTGGGTGCTCTTTTTCCAGTTTCGCCAGCTCTCTCTCAAGCTGGTCATATTCTTGATCAGAAACTAGCGATTGATCTTTGTTGTAGTAAGCATCGCGGTAGCGAGCAATTAGTAACCGAAGTTCTTCGATTCTCTCGGCACTAGACATTCACTGCCGCTCTGCTTGCGGTTCTATCAATAGTGGTTTGTCCCAGCACGCGGGTTCCCTGGTATAAAACTGCGGTTTGCCCTGGAGCAACTCCATAGAGCGGGTTCTCAACCTTGATTACCATCTCATCGGCGATGATTGCAGCCTTGGCAGGAACTGAATCGGCATGAGCCCTGACCTGAACCTCGCAATCAAAAAACTCAGCTACGTTGTCAGGAGCTTTTCCGCACCAGGAGTATCTGCTGCCAGCTAATTCTGAAATGGCGAGAGCATCCTCTGGTCCGACCACAACTTCTTTAGTGACCGGTCGAATCTCCAGAACATAACGAGGTTTACCGTCTTTTGCAGGCTTACCAAGTCGCAAGCCCTTGCGCTGTCCAATCGTGAAACCGACGTGGCCATCGTGTTCACCAACCACCGCGCCGGATTGATCAACGATCTTTCCCGGTTCGCTGTTTACAAATTCCCGCAGCCACTCCCTTGTGTCGCCCTCTGGGATGAAGCAGATGTCATAGGAGTCGGGTTTATTCGCAACCGTCAGTCCACGCGATGCTGCTTCTGCTCGCACTAAATCTTTAGAAGCGGTTGCGCCAAGTGGGAAATAGGAGTGGCGCAACTGCTCTTGCGTTAGAACCCCCAAGACATAGCTCTGATCTTTTGCCATTGCCAGTGATCGGTGAAGCTCAAAGTTTCCTTGTTCATCTTGAGAAACAGTTGCGTAGTGGCCGGTGCAGAGGGCATCAAAGCCAAGGGCTAGAGCTCTTTCCAGTAGCGCTGCAAACTTAATTCGCTCGTTGCATCGCATGCAAGGGTTTGGAGTACGACCAGCTTGGTATTCCGCAACAAAATCATCGACTACGTCTTGCTTGAAGCGCTCTGAAAAGTCCCAAACATAGAAAGGGATGCCGAGCTTTTTTGCCGCTCGCTGAGCATCCATTGAATCCTCAATCGTGCAGCAGCCGCGGGAACCGGTTCTGAGAGTCCCCGGCATTCTTGATAGCGCCAAGTGAACGCCAACTACCTCGTGACCAGCTTCGACCGCCCTTGCGGCAGCTACGGCAGAATCAACCCCGCCACTCATCGCCGCTAGTACTCGCATTGGATAAGTCTAAATTGACTGACTAGCGGCTGCCGGAGGCGGCTAGGGCCTGCGGATAAGCCTCTATCAGGGCCTTTATGAAGGCCTCTACGTCCGATTCGGTGGTGGTGTAGCCGAGGGTAACCCGAAGGCAGGAAGCCGCATCTGAGGCGGAAAAGCCCATCGCCATAAGAACGTGTGAAGGGCCCAATACGCCTGCCTGACATGCACTCCCCGCTGAAACACTTATCCCCTGCCGATCGAGCAAAAAAAGTAGCGCATCGCTGTTGACTCCAGGAAAAATAAAATGGGCGTTGTGTTCAACTCGCTTGGCATGTTCAACCGAAACCACAGCAGAAGACAGCGCTTTCTTGACTTCGCTTTCTATCGAGTTCCGAAGTGTTTGAAGCCTCAGTTGAGTAGCCGCCATCTGTTCAATTGTCAGCTCTGCAGCCACGCCGAATGCACTAGCTAATGAATAATTCATGGTCCCCGAGCGCAGCCCGCGCTCCTGGCCACCGCCATGAATCAAATTGACAGGCTTGGAATCTCTTCTCACAATCAAGGCACCAATACCAATCGGAGCCCCAACTTTATGACCAGAGATGCTCATTGCATCTAAACCGGATGCGTCAAAGTCAATCGGAATTTTTCCTAGGGCCGCAACCGCATCTGAGTGCACAGGAATACCATAGGACTTTGCAATTTCCACAATTCTTGGAATGTCGGTAATGACACCGGTCTCGTTATTTACCCACATCAAACTGATTAGGGCTACCTCTGCTGAGCGTTCACTTAGAAACTCTTCAAGGGCATCAATATCAAGAACACCCCTTACGTTGGGAAGCTCAACTAGCTCAGCTCCCTCATTTGCAACTAGCCACTCGATGGGATCTAAGAGTGCTTTGTGTTCAAGGCCAGAGGAAATGATTACTCTTCGCTCAGGCGACTTTCTACTCCACCAAATTCCCTTGATTGCCTGGTTGTTGGCCTCTGTTCCGCCAGAGCAAAAGATAACCTCAGACCGATTGCAGCTGACAGCCTTGGCGATTCTGTCTCTGGCCTGCTCGTGAATTTCTCTGGTGGCCTGGCCATGGGAGTGGGTTGATGATGGGTTGCCCACTTGAGAAAGTGCCTCGGTTAGGGCAGCTAATGCCTCTGGTCGAAGTGGAGAGGTAGCAGCGTGGTCAAGAAAAACAGCCATCGAATAAAGCCTAGTTAGAACAGCAGAGCAGTCAATTGCTTGCGGGCCGCAATCACTGACTCATCGCCGTCTGGAAATAGGGAAAATAGCTGCAAGAGGCGCTCTCTAATTGAATCTTTTTCGGCGGACCCCGTTGCAAACAAATCTAGAAGGTATTTGAATGCTCCAGCTGGATCTCTGGAAACCAGCATTTGATCGGCAGGTAGAAGAAGTTGATCAATTTCGCTTAGGGATTCGCTGCTTAGCCGAATCATCAGTTCAACCTGCGCAAGGCCAGCTTTGGCATCGAAATCACTTGGATATTCCTTTAGCAATTTTTCAAATTGGGCTTTGGCCTCTGCCAGGTTCCCCGCCTCAACGGCAGCAATGGCAGCTTCGTGTTCCTTGCTTAGTTTTTTGACCGGAGCCGCTTTCCCAACCTGCACGCGACCTGTAATGGAGTTTTGCGCTGCCAGCTGCAGTACCTGCGACAGAACTTGCAGAAGTTGCTGCTGCTGGATTTCACCTTGGAAAAGTGGTGCCGGTTGTCCCGACAAGAGCGCAAGCATGGCCGGAGCTGCCGAGACGCCAACTGCTTGCGCCAGTTGCGGAGAGCTGGTGATGCTGACTTCAAGCCCAGCAAATCTTCCCTCACTAGCTGGAAGTACTTTTAGCAATAGCTGTCTCAGCTGCGCAGATGCCTCACTCTCATCACTAATGAAGAGCAGCACTGGTACCTGCTCACTCAATGCCAGATAGCTGCGAAGAGTCTGCTGGTCAGCCTGGACAAGCCAATCAGTTACCGTGTTCTTCTGCTCTCCGCCAGATAGAGCAGAGAGATCCATTGCACCACCGAAGTTACTCAATCCTGCACCGCCGCTGCGGTCAATAGCTGCTGAGTCGCAGCGAGCAGTGTGATGCGCTCATCGCTGCCAGCTGCCGGGACATAGAACATCAACATCGCCCCATATCGAGTTTCAATACCGGTTGCCGATCCGCCCTGTCCGAGGAGAATCGCCTCATCGCCAGATATGGCAACTGCATCCCCACGTGCCTTTGGAATTATTCGATAAGTGTCAACCATATAAATTCCAACCAGCGCACCGCCGCTAACGGTGGAAAGAAGTACAGGTGCCTGATCTGAGAGTTGGTGATCGAAAGTTAGATTGGCATTGGTAAGGGTTTCAACGAGCCCTTGCTGAACCGAGGAAACATCCTTGATGTAGTCGTTGTTGGGATCTAGCACCAAAGACCAACTCGACTCATTGCCTAGGTTCAAAAGGTCACCAACCGCCACCGCCAATACATCCGGCGAAACCTTCAGGAACTTATTGTCTGGCCTGAGTTGGCTAGCGCCCACCAGCTCAGAAGCGACCTCCGGGAACTCAGAGCCTGGAAGAAGATTCGCATAGAAGTAAAGTCTGTATTTATCTCGTGGTGAATCTTGCTGCAGGATAACTAGCTGAAGATTTTCCTGTCCTGTGACAAAGAGCATGTTTCTAGGCCAGGTGTCGGTTGCTGGCGGAAGGAATAGCTGAATTGGAGAGCTTGCCAGAGCTAGAGGTGAACGATCTGATGCTGTGTCACGCCTAATCAGGTTGTATTCAAACCTTCTAACATCTAGTGCCGGTCCAGCTACCCGGGTTTCCAAGATTTCTCGATTCAGAGTCTCATCCGACTGCTCAACCACGCCAATTACTTCGCGCAGGATGCGCTCTCCCTGTTCGACACTAATCGCTGGAGTTAGGGTCTGCGGAGCCGGAACGGGTGATGGTGAAACGATTGGCGATTGATAATCCGGAACACAGCCTGCCAATAGCCCAACGCTCAGAGCACTGACCATTGCAAGTTTTGCTCTTCTGCCACGCCTTGGTGATTCACCTGCTTGACTAATTGCTTTTCTTGGCGAGCGCCGGCGAGGAGGTCTTGGTCCCACGACTCTGCGACGACGCTTTTTCCAGTAATCCCTTGCATCCCAAAGAGCCAAAGCTGAACCTGCTATCAGCAGAGCAATTCCAATAAATGTAATTGGGGCAATCGGCCCGGGCTCATCTGGTAGATCCCAGACCACCGATAAAGCTCTCGGCGCTTCTTCAATTCCATTTGATGCGAGAAGAACTCCAGTTTCGCCGTCGAGCGGTGCGGAAATTTTGGCATTTGCCTCACCAATCACCTGGGTTCGCCATAGGTCACTGCCATTGGGATCAGCCAAAACCCCGGCGCCATCCCGAACTCTCTCTACGAGCTCAGCCCGCTTGGCTTCTTCATCAATTCGAAGACCGAGTTCAACGTAGGGACTATCAGCAAGCCAGGCTTCTATATCGACATCTCGGCCGGTTGCTAGAAAAACCAGCGGTCCAAGTGACTCCACTGATACTGGCGCTGGGTAAGAGCCCAGAACCTTGCTCGGTATAAAGACGTAGGTGGTTGGCTCCACCAGAGTGCCTGTGGCGATTATTCGATCGAGCGGCTGGTTCTCCAGCTGGTTCACCACCCCGATGCTGCCCGTCACCAGGCCGCCCACAAACAGCACGAGGGCAATCCAAATGCGCATAGGTAGGGCTCCGAGTAGACTTTGCTAGCTTGGAAAGTTTACTCGCAGAGGTAGGGGCACTTGGCCGCAGATTCACGCTTTGAAATAGTGCGACGCGGCTACGACCCCCAGGCAGTAGACCGTGAAATCAAGGTTTTAAGCGCCGAAATCGTGCGTTTACAGGAAACTAGCAATGAATTGGCAGAACAGCTACGGCTGATGAGCCAGAAGCTGACCGATGCCGAACAGGAAATCAGTCTCCGAGCCCAACCCAGCTACTCGGCCCTTGGTTCAAAAGCCTCCAACCTTATTTCCAATGCTGAAGAAATCGCCATAAAACTCAAGCAAGATGCCCAAGCTGAGGCTGAAGAACTAATTGCCCGCACTGAGAAGGAGTTGGCAGAACGGCTGAGCGATCTGGAGCAGCGCTATGAAGAGCAGCTTTCTTCCGCCGAAAGAAGAAGCAACCGCAGACTTTCCGCCGCGAACCTAGAAGCAGATCAGCTGGTAAAGCAGGCAGAGCAAAAGGCTCAAGAGCTTGTTAAAGAGGCAGAGCAAGAGGCTGCCCGAATTCGAGGTCAGGTCGCTACCGAAATTGCGTCTATGCGCACAACCGCTCGTCGGGAGCTCGAGCAGAGAAAGGCGGAGCTGGAGTCGCAGTTTGCCTCCAAGCAATTCCTACTCTCAACAGAGTTGAAACTGGAAGAAAGAGCCAAGGAAGCTGTCCTGGCCGAACTAGAGGCACAAATTGCCACTCGTCGCAAAGATGCTGAAAACGAATATTTAGAAAAACATCAAGAAGCTGTCCGACAAACTCAGCAATATCTGGAATCCGCTCAAAACGACATTACGGAGCTGAAGCGACTAGCAGCAAAGTTGCGCCTTGAAGTTCAGACTCTTGAGATGGAGACTTCAAAATCCCAGGCCAAGATGCTGCAGGAGGCCAGATCACGTGCTGAAGCGCTTCTGCACTCAGCGGAGCTTGAGGCCGTTGCAATCAGCTCTTCTGCGCAGGAAGAAGCAGGTAAGTTGCTGCGCAATGCGAAGGCAGAGCTTGCTAGCCTTGAAAATGCGGTTTCATCCGCGAAGGCTTATCTCAAGAACATGAGCCGCGTGGTAACTGAGCTAAAGGATCTGGAGAACTGATGGAAAGAGCGCGAATTGTGAATGCCTTCCAGATTGGTTTTCTGGGTGGGCTTGGCGTATTAGCTGCAATTTTCTTTGGGGCTGCAATTGGCCAGCTGGCCACAATTCTGACCTATGTAGGTCTCGCACTCTTCATTGCCCTTGGCATGGATCCGCTGGTAAGAACCATGGTGAAGGCCAGGCTGCCGAGACCTCTGGCCGTGTTGATTGTTATTTTTGGATTCCTCTCGATTGTTGCGCTTCTGTTGTGGGCAATTTTGCCAACCGCTGTTTCAGAAGCCGGCAAGCTAATCAGCCGAGTTCCGACCATCATTGAGAACATTGTCGATAACCGTCTTATCGCAACCTATGACGCTCAGTTTGGTGGAGCAATCTCGGCGGCTGCGGAAAATGCAATTAATTTTGTGAGTAATTCCAGTAACTGGCCGACCCTACTGGGTGGTGTATTCCAGATCGGTGCAGGAGTGCTGAGCGGAATTGTTGGCTTTGTAATTGTTGTAATTCTCAGCATTTACTTCATGGTCTCTCTGGAATCTTTGAAGGATTACCTTGCGCTTTTGGTTGCCAAAACCAAGCGAGAGAGCTTCCGCAAGCTAACTGACCAGATTTCCTTGTCAGTTGGTCGCTGGGTAATGGGGCAAACTTCGGTTGCTCTTTTGCACTCGATTGTGCTGTTTACCTTCCTCACTCTCTTGGGCTCGCCTTTCGCATTACTTTTGAGTTTGGCGGCCTTCCTGCTAGCGCTGATTCCACTAATTGGTCCGGCCAGCGCGGGAATCTTGGTGGTTTCTGTTACCTATCTATCAGGGGCATCCTTTGCACTGGTAGTTCTGATCTACTACCTGATCTACCTGCAAATCGAGGCTTATCTAATCGGCCCAAGAGTGATGCAAAAGGCAGTGTCGGTTCCTGCAGCGGTAGTGGTTATTGCAGCTTTGGTTGGTGGAACACTGCTAGGCGTCCTCGGTGCATTGGTCGCAATTCCAATCGCTGCAGCCATTTTGTTGCTGGTGCGCGAAGTCTGGATGCCCAGACAGCAAGAGCGCTAGTAGTCAGTCGGAAGCGGGCTGGAGCCTGGCAAGACGGTTTCCGCTATTGCATTTAGCACTCGCCTAGTTGCCCCCTCCCCAACCCAAAGATGCTTTTCTCCATCGAACGCTAGAAGTTTGGTCTTTGATAAAACTGCAAATTTCTTCTCTGCCTCTTTCGGCGGTAAAAACTCATCAAGCTCTGGAACCAGCGCAACCAGTTGAGCACTGGTTGTTTCCCAGCGCCTTAGATCATCTTCGGTTGCACGATGCAGTGGCGGAGAGAGCAGGATTGCTCCCTCTATTGGGTGATCCGGGCCATATTTGATGGCTAGCTCGGTCCCAAAGGACCAGCCCACGAGCCACAATCTCGGAAGAGATCTTTGCCGACAGAATTCGACTGCAGCTGCCACATCCAGCTCCTCAGCCACCCCGCCATCAAACTCGCCGGTTGAGGATCCCCTTGGCGATGTGGTGCCGCGGGTGTTGAATCTCAAAACCGCCAATGAGAGTAGCTCAGGCAGACGATTAGCCATCTTTCGTAAAAGATGGGAATCCATAAAGCCGCCATGGGTGGGAAGCGGGTGGAGGGTAATCAAGGTGGCAACAGGTTCTTTTCCAACCGGCAGAGCTAGCTCTCCAACGAGTGTTTGCCCGTCTTTGGTGTGTAGCTCAATGTTTTCCCGAACGCTTGGAAGCTCAGTATTGGAAAGAATTTCCATTAGGGCAAAATCCCATCAAAGATTTTCCAGCAGTGGTTATGAAAGTGTCGCCGAGACTGCACTCCCCGATGAGTATCCCAGGCAACAGTGTGGACCACTCCAGGGGTAATCAAAACTACGCAGACAGGACAGACCCAACTCTTTCCCTCTTCGGCATTACTGCCAGCTGTTTGGGATACCTCAAATTCAATGCCTCGTTTGATTTCTATGTGAGGGATGCTTGTGCGTAGACGAGTGACATCTAATTCTTGATACTCCCGCTTAGGAGCGTTTCGACGTCTCTTGCCCCTGGCCATTAGTACCAGTTATTGACATCGGAGTGCAGTAGAGCTGCGCAAGGAGATCCATAACGACCATCGATGTAGCCAAGTCCCCAAAGAATCTGAGTCTCTGGGTTGGTTCGCCAATCCGCTCCCGCCGATGCCATCTTGCTTGCTGGCAAAGACTGTGGAATTCCATATGCTCCGGAGGAACGATTAGTTGCATTCCAGCGCCAATTGCTCTCGCGATCCCAAAGTTTCACAAGACAGGAGAACTGGTTATAGTCCCAGCCACGCGCTGTCACCTCAGAGAGAGCGAAGGCCTTTGGAGTGCCAGCTTCGGGGTATGGAGCGATTCGAACCGTTACCCCTCTTGCTCTTTGACCCGAGACAACCTCAAAATCAGCTCTCGCGAAATCACCGTCGGCTACAGGTTTGATGGTGAGGGATTGGTATTCGCCTGCTGGCGAGTCAAATGTTTTTACGGCATCGGCACTTGCCATAGTTCCGGAGTAAGGATCAACCACCGTGACCATCACCAGAGAGGATGCAAAAAAGTAGCCCAGAGCGAATAGGTGTCGCCTTGGGCGGGTCTTTTGAAGCGCGTGTCTTCCCACAATCCTCCTGGAAGAAGTCTTAAGCCTATTGGTTCGAGGTATTTTTTGGCAATCATCCCAATAAACGCTGGGTGTGCAGGGCAGTTACCACCATTGCTAAAAACTCATTTACTTCTGAGCGACTGGGTCCGCTTTTCGAACTGCCCAGCTCTCGAGTTCTAATCTCCATCGGTTCAGGTCCAGTAAGTTGACCATCGACCACTTTGATTTGCGAAATAAGCTGCTCCACCTGCTTGAAGCGGTAGCCGTTGCGAGCCGGATTGAATCTCTCTTTCGGAGATCTAGCAAGGACTTCCGCAACCATGCCAATGAGCTTACGGTTGTCTTTTTTTATCTCGCCGCGGCCAAACTTGCTGATTTTCTCGGTTAGCTCCCTAATTTCAAAATCGTCTGCGACTTTGGCAATTGCGGTATCGACCTGATCTATGCGATAGCCGCCCGGTACTAATTCAAACTTTGCAACTGAAAGCATGCCCGGGGTAACGATTCGGCTGGTTGGATTGTCGTATTGCCTTTTGACCCTATCCAGCAGTCCATCGACCTGCTCCGGATCATATCCGAGCAGTCTGCCTGGAACTTTTTGAATGCTCATTTAGAAAACAACTAGCGATAGCAGGTATGCAACAAAGCTCGATGGCAGCATCGAATCGAGTCGATCCATAAACCCTCCATGCCCTGGCAGGACATCCCCCATATCCTTGACGTTCAAATCTCGTTTTATAAGTGACTCAGATAGGTCCCCCAGAACCGAACTGATCAGGATTGCTAATCCAAAGAGTAAACCAAACAGAGGCGACGCGCCTAATAAATACCCCGTGAGGAAGCCGCCAAGCAGTGCTCCAGCTACCGAAGCTAAGAAGCCCTCCCAGGTCTTTTTAGGTGAGATTGCTGGAATTAGTTTGGTTTTTCCGAAGAACCGACCAATTAGGTAACCAAATGAATCAATCATTACAACGGTGATTACCAAAGAGAAAACCCAGATAACTCCCTGCGGCTTATTGATAAGTAAGACAGCGAAGCTAATAAGAAGTGGGACATAAACAAGTTGAAAAGCAACTGCGCCGAATTCGCGAAGAGCCTGCTTGACCGAAAGAAACTGCTTTCCTGCCCATAGCTCTAGACCTCGAATCAAGACTAAGACTGCAACAGATGCCAGTAGTGATAACCATTGACCGTTTGTGCCAAAGAAATAACTGAAATAGACAATGACCGGAGCCGCAATTGGCGTAACTTTTGGAACTAACCAACCAGCTGCTCTAAGAACTGCAGTTAGTTCACGAAGAGCCATAAATGCCGCAAATGCAACCCAGGTTGTGAAAGCTAATGGATGAAGCAGGGAAAGTAGGAAAACTCCGCCCAGCGAAAATCCAACGATCAGCCGAGGACCGAGGGTGCGGGTTTTCGAGCTCTCCACCTAGACCTCGAGTAGCTCGGCCTCTTTGTTTTTCAGCGCCTCGTCAATCTTGTCAACGTGTGCCTTGGTGAGGTTTTCTAGTTCTTTTTCAGCTCGTTCAATGTCGTCCTCACCAGCTCCGCCATCTTTTTTCAATGCTTCTAAGTCTTCTTTTGCTTTGCGTCTGATGTTTCGAACCGAGACGCGGCCATGCTCAGCCTTATCACGGGTGAGTTTGACGTATTCCTTGCGGCGCTCTTCGGTGAGCTCCGGAAGGTTAACGCGAATGACATTTCCATCGCTATTAGGTTGAGCTCCCAGATTAGGCATGGCAAGCAGAGCCTTCTCAATCGCACCCAATGCGGATTTGTCATACGGAGAAATCAAAATTGAGCGGGCCTCTGGATTCTGAATACCTGCCAGCTGTGCAAGTGGGGTTGGAGTTCCGTAGTAATCAACCATGATCTTTTGAAACATGCTGGGGTTAGCGCGACCAGTTCTGACAGAGGCAAAGTCTTCCTTGGTGGCTTCCAGTGCCTTATCCATCTTGTCTTTGGCCTCAGCCATAATTTCTTGAATCATTCTTACTTCCTTACCGCTATGGCTTTACTCGGGTGCCGACCTGCTTACCCAAAAGGGCAGCTGATACGTCTTCCATTCCAAAAACTCGCATGGGCATCTTGTTATCCATGCAGAGCGAGAACGCTGTTGCATCAACCACTCGCAGACCCTGCACCAATGCTTCTTGGTAGCTAATCTCGGTTAGCTTCTTGGCGGAGGGGTCTTGCTTAGGGTCTGCAGAGTAAACACCGTCCACACCATTTTTCGCAACCAGAACCTCGTCCGCGTGGATTTCAAGTGCGCGTTGGGCGGCGACAGTGTCGGTGGAGAAGTAAGGCAATCCAGCACCAGCTCCAAAAACCACTACCCTGCCTTTTTCAAGGTGGCGAATGGCGCGGAGTGGCAGATAAGGCTCTGCAACTTGAGCCATCGAGATTGCAGTTTGCACTCGAACCGAGGCACCTGCTTGTTCAATAAAGTCTTGTAGTGCTAGCGCGTTCATGACTGTGCCTAGCATGCCCATGTAGTCAGCTCGTCCTCGGTCCATGCCGCGATTGGATAGCTCTGCTCCACGGAAGAAATTACCCCCACCAACCACGATGGCGATTTCGACTTCTTTGGCAGCGGCAGCGATTGACTTGGCGATTTCGGAAACTACGTCAGGGTTTACCCCAAGCGATCCAGCTCCAAAGGCTTCACCGGAGAGTTTTAGTAGTACTCGACGCTTCTTTGCCATCTTCAACCTCCAGCTGATTCTCCAGTCAATCCTAGGGGGAAAGACAAAGGGGTCCGGCCTAAGCCGAACCCCTTGTTACGTCTTGGATTTAGGCGCCTACGCGGAAACGCACAAAACCAGTTAGCTTCAGACCAGCCTGCTCAGCAATCTTGCCAACGCTGAACTTGTTGTCCTTTGCAAAATCCTGATCAACCAGGCAGGTCTCCTTGAAGAAACCAGTCACTCGGCCTTCAACAATCTTGGCTAGGGCAGCCTCTGGCTTACCCTCGTTGCGAGCAGTCTCAGTTGCAATCTCTCGCTCTTTTGCGACTAGGTCCGCTGGGACATCGTCACGAGTTAGATACTGCGGGCTGAAAGCTGCAATGTGAACGGCAATGTCGTGTGCGACATCAGCGTTTGAGCCCTCGTAGCCAAGCAAGACACCAACCTGTGGTGGAAGGTCCTTGCTGGTGCGGTGCAGGTATGCATCTACAGCTGGAGCTTCGATTACGCTCAAGCGACGAAGTTCGACCTTCTCGCCCATAATCGCAGCCTGGTCGGTAATGGCATCAGCAACGCTCTTGCCATTGGTGCTAGCTGCCAAGGCAGACTCAACATCGGTGGCGCCAGCGGCAAATGCAGCATCAGCTGCCTGCTCGGCTAGAGCAACAAAGTTTTCAGCCTTAGCAACAAAGTCCGTCTCGCAAGCAAGCTCAAGCAGCATTGCCTTGCCACCAGAAACTCTTGCTACAACCAAACCGTTGGAAGTTGAGCGACCCTCTCGCTTGGAAACGCCCTTAAGACCTTTCAAGCGCAGAATCTCAAATGCCTTCTCAATGTCGCCATTGGCTTCGTCAAGAGCTGACTTGCAGTCCATCATGCCGGCGCCGCTCTTCTCGCGAAGCGCCTTTACATCACTTGCTGTGTAGTTAGCCATTTACTCAGCCGCCTTTTCTGCAGCATCAGCCTTCTTGCCTTCGCCCTCTAGAAGCTCGCGCTCCCACTCAGCTAGTGGCTCAGCCTCAGCGCCGCCCTTGTTGTGACGAGCAATCATGCCGTCAGCTGCTGCATCAGCAATCAGCTTGGTTAGAAGTTCGATTGAACGAATTGCATCATCGTTACCTGGAATACCAATGGTGACCTCGTCTGGATCACAGTTGGTGTCCAAGATGGCAATCACTGGGATACCCAGCTTGTTTGCCTCGGTGACAGCTAGGTGCTCTTTGTTGGTGTCAACCACCCAAATTGCACTTGGAGTCTTGGTGATGTTTCGAATACCACCCAGCGACTTCTCTAGCTTCTCTTTTTCGCGCTGCAGCATAAGCAGCTCTTTCTTGGTGAGACCACTCTTGGCTGGGTCTTCAAAGTCGTAAGTCTCAAGTTCCTTTAGGCGCTGAATACGCTTAGCAACGGTTGAGAAGTTGGTTAGCAGCCCGCCCAGCCAGCGCTGGTTGATGTATGGCTGTCCAACGCGCAGAGCTTCAGTAGCGATTGGGCCCTGAGCCTGCTTCTTGGTTCCGACGAACATAATTGATCCGCCGTTTGCAACAAGGTCACGCACGAAGTTGTATGCCTTGTCGATGTAATCAACCGACTGCTGAAGGTCGATGATGTAGATACCGGAGCGATCGGTAAGAATGTGTCGCTTCATTTTTGGATTCCATCTACGGGTCTGGTGTCCGAAGTGGACTCCAGCATCCAGTAGCTGGCGCATGGTAACGCTGGCCATTAGGCACTCCTTTGGACACAAAGTGTCCACTCAGTTTCTGGTGTTAGCGGTTGCTAGCACCCCTGGCAAGACCATCCAGCAGAACCCCGAAGGGACCGAGCTGTCGGATATGTTGGCCTTACGCGAATTCGTCCCGACAAGCGGGACGTGGTTGTAAGCATACCAGCGCTTATGAGCCTTATCCACCGTTTTCTTTCAGCACCGTTCCTGCCAGTCCTGGGAGGTAGAGGGTGGTGGGCATGCTAAAAGTTCTAATCTCACTTGCCTTGGCAATCCAGGTCCTGATAAGCCCAGTCGAACCGCCAGAGATCTGGGCAAGCCCGATTCCTCACTTCTCTGAAAACCACAGCTACGACTACTCGCTCCCTGCAAGTGAATATGGAGCTGGCCACAGAGGAATCGATCTGTTTATTGAAACCAATCAGGAACTAACTGCTCCATTTGATTCGGTAGTGAGCTTTTTCGGCAAGGTCGTTGATCGAAAGCTAATCACCCTGCACTCGCTAACTGGTTACAAGGCAAGTTTTGAACCTGTTTGCAGCGATTTAGCGGTTGGGGATTTTGTCCGGGAGGGTGAGGTGTTTGGCTGGCACTGCCATGGAGATGATGAATACGAAGAACACTGCCAGGACTGCGTTCACTTCTCGGTGAGAAGTGAATTTGGCTACTTGAACCCGCTGCTTTTCGTAGGCCGGTTATGGCCGAGTGTTCTGATCAGCTAGGCCCGAGGATGAGCCTGCTCGAATGCGTCTCGCAACCTCTCCACAGAAACGTGGGTATAAATCTGAGTGGTTGCCAAAGAAGCGTGACCCAGTATCTCCTGCACTGCCCTCAGGTCTGCCCCATGGTCCAGCAGATGAGTGGCAGCTGAGTGGCGCAAGGTGTGTGGTCCAGCTGCGCCAGTTGCAGTTTGCGAGAGCTGATTGGCAACAAGAGAGTAAAGCTGTCTAACCCCGACTCTTTTGCCGCGCGAGGTAAGTAGCAAGGCGTTTGGCGAATTGTCTGACTCAAATTTTGTTCTGCCAACTCGGATGTAGCTATCGAGCGCTCTTGCAGCAGCTTCGCCATATGGCAGCATGCGCTGCTTATTTCCTTTACCCGTCACACGGAGCAGTCTTCTAGAGAAATCAATATCTGAAACATCGAGTGAAGCTAGTTCGCTTACTCGCATTCCAGTTGCATAAAGCAGCTCAAATGCACACAAATCCCGAAGAGCAGATGGGTCGTTCTCGCTCGCCAATTGCGAAAGTCTCGAAAAAACTTCCGACAAAGATTTTTCACTGGCGACCTTGGGCAGAGTTCGCTCAAGCTTTGGCGCTCTGAGTCGAAGACCTGGATCTTCAGTTAGTTCACCGCGTTCATAGAGATACTCAGTAAACGCCTTGGCACTCGATGTCTTTCTAGCGAGAGTGCTCTTGGTGGCACCTGCTTCTGACATTCGCCACATCCAATCGCGCAGGGAGTCCAGGGTGATTGTCTGCTTGGTGTCGCTAAGAAATTGAAGGAGGTCGGTGAGGTCTGATTCGTAAGCCTTCTGAGTGTTCTCGCTCATGCCGCGCGCTTTCAGCGAAGCAAGAAATTGAATCAGTTGAGCTTCCACCAATCCAGATTAGGCCTTGATGCGACGAAAGCGCTGAACATCTTGCAGGCTGAGACCCGATTCCCGCGCAATCTCGGTTGGCGTGCGGGCACCGTTCAAAATCGCATCCTCTACTCTTCGGCGGGAGTTTTCAAAATCTAAACTCTCTGGGCTACTCAAGTAGATAGGGTCAGCAAATCCCTGATTAATCAGATGGTGACAGCCCGCGGCAGGAGGGAAGTCTTTTGGTCCAGCCAATGCATAGACTCCGCGACCAAGAACGCGCGCATGACCGGCAGTGTTTTTAGAACCGGATCGGAAACCTGCTTCGACCACATAGGTCGAATCCGCAGCTGCCGCAATAAGGCGATTGCGCTGCAAAAAGCGAAATCGAGTTGGAGCGACGGAGCAAGCTAGCTCGCTGATCATTGCTCCTCCACTTTGAACAATGCGATGAAACAGCTCCCAATTAGATTGAGGATATGCCCGGTCAAGTCCGCCCGCCATAAAGGCGGCGGTTGGAAGTCCTAGTCGCAAAGCTTCTTCATGGGCGGTGGAATCTATTCCAACCGCCCCTCCAGAAATAACGGGCTTTGCAAGTTTTCTTACCAGTGCTTGAGCATTCTCAATCCCCGCTTCAGAAGGTTTCCTTGTTCCTACTACGGCGACACTCGCATGTTCAAGAAATTTGATATTGCCAGCCACCCATAACAAATACGGCTGATGCGGAGATAGGTCTTTCAGTTTCTTGAATAGGTTTGGTGCATCTGATTCAAATACTGGCCTGGCATTCCAGCGGATGGCCCTTTCAATTGCAGCTATCTCGTTTCGATGCGGAAGGCGCAGTGAGATTCGCTCAATCAGATTGGTTAGCTCTAAGTGCTTTGACTGATCAACCAGCGAGCTCCACAGCTTTAGAGCTTTGCCAGATCTAAAATCGGCTAGCGCGGCAATTCCCCGTTTTTCAAATATTTCTCTCGCTAGCGCATCCCCTGGC
>JBMSYD010000003.1:0-30301 GCA_049426345.1 Aquiluna sp. | reverse complement strand
TGTGGAGTCTAACGAAGACATCCTGCTCTACGACACAGGCCACATTCCAGGCGCGATCAAGCTTGATTGGCACACAGACCTAAACGACAAGGTAAGACGCGACTACCTAAATGGTGAGGGATTTGCCAAGTTGATGAGTGCCAAGGGCATCTCAAGACAAGACACCGTTGTGATTTATGGCGATAAATCAAACTGGTGGGCTGCCTATGCGTTCTGGGTTTTCAAACTTTTCGGGCACGAGAATGTCCGGCTACTCGACGGTGGCAGGCTGAAGTGGGTTGCAGAGCAGCGAGAACTAACTAAGGATGTTCCGAGCCGTCCTGCCGCGGATTATCCGGTTGTTGAAAGACACGACGCGAAGATCAGGGCCTTCCGCGATGACATCGCAAAGCACATGCCGAACCCACTGATTGACATTCGCTCACCTCAGGAATACACCGGAGAGCGTCTACACATGCCTGATTATCCAAACGAGGGTGCAGCACGCGGTGGCCACATCCCATCTGCCAGAAATGTTCCTTGGGGAAAACTTGTCCAAGAGGATTCCACCTTCAAACCAAGACACGAACTGGAGCAGCTACTATTCAATGAAACAGGCTTCTCCCCCAGCGATCCATTCATCACCTACTGCAGAATCGGGGAGAGATCTTCTCTCACCTGGTTTGCACTCAAGTACCTACTGGGCGTGAAGGATGTTAAGAACTATGACGGCAGCTGGACCGAATGGGGCAACCTGGTCGGAGTTCCAATTGCAGTCGGTGAAGAACCGGGAGTCTTTGCTTGAACCCTGAACAGCAAATCGCTGAAGAGTTTCAACTCACCCCTGATTCACAAAAACTCGAACTTCTTTTGGAGTACAGCGAGTCTCTTCCTGAACCGCCGACTCGATTTGGTGAAAACCCGCACTTAATGGAGCGCGTTGAAGAGTGTCAGGCACCTGTATTCATTGCCGTTGAGGGGGACGCTAAGAAGGTAGATATCTATTTCTCCGCCCCAAAGGAAGCGCCAACTACCCGCGGTTTCGCTTCAATTCTCAATGCCGCTCTTAATGGACGCACTGCGGACGAGATTCTTGGCTTGAGTGACGACTTCCCAACCGAGCTCGGCCTTGAGAAACTGATTTCTCCACTTCGCGTCAGAGGAATGCGCGGGATGTTATTTCGTATAAAAAGAAAAACTAGAGAGCTCGTTAGTGACTAGTTTTGATGAGCTCAATCCTGGTCCAGTAACTGCCTCTTTGGTTGTCTCAAAAGAAGGCCAATCTATCTCGGAGATGGGAAGCTCCAAAGGTCTCGGCAACCAAACCGACCTGCAATTACTCAAGTGGTTTCGAAGCCGAAGCCAAATTGTTCTGACCTCTGGTAAGACAGCGTTTGCAGAGGATTACCGCTACCCATCATCGGCTGAATTGGCGATCTTAAGTAGGAGTCAAAGGAAATACTCCTCTCTCGAGAAAGACCTCGGGCGGGTTAGGTTTCTAACCGATCAGGCCAGCTATGTCTCTGCCGTCGAAAGCTTGCAATCGCAAGGATTTCAAAGAATCCACACCGAATTTGGCCTTGAAGGCTTTATCGAATTGGTCCAGTCTGGGTTTGCCGATGGCTTTGTCAGCTCAGTTTCGGCATCTGGCATAACAGAATTTCTCGATTCGACCCAGCTAACTGAATTATCGAGGCATGTCTTTGGAGCTGACCTGGTTGTGTGCCGAGTGGGCGGGCGTGGCAAGGAGTAATTGTTTGTTTTTCGCGGTAATTTCGAGCCGTGGAACTTTCTCTCACAGACCTCTCTGAGCCATTTGCAGGCATGCTCCTTGGCCTGCAGCAGGTTGAGCCGCGACAGGAGATGGTTCTAACCCAGATTCCAAGCCCTAAGGGAATTGCGCCAGAAGCAATTGCTCTGTCAGTGGAGATTAATCACGCGGTTAGTGCGGACCACGGAGTCAGCCGCCTGGTCTTTTGTCGAGACCCTCAGCAACCTGAGGGCTGGCACTCGGAGTTCAGAATTATTGGCTATGCCAAATCCCCGATTGAGCTTGAACTTGCCAAGGATGAGTACTCTGCCAACCTGCCCTGGGAGTGGCTGAAAGACTCTCTACGGGCTCACGGAGCCGAATTCGCTCACGAGGCAGGGACCACAACCACCGTCATCTCCACCGGTCACGGAGCCCTTATTACCCAACCGCAATTTGCCGAACTAGAAATTAGAGCCAGCTGGGCGCCAATCAATTTTGATCTCAAATCACACCTGCTTGGCTGGATTGATTTGCTTGCAATGATTTCAGGACTACCCCCTAGCGAACAAAAGGTAGCGAGGCTCGGTTGAAACTTCTCGAGCCAAGAAGACCGTTTCTTCTGGTTGAGACAAAGGAACAACTGCGCAAGGCTACCGACGCCCTCAAGAAGTCGGCAGATGTAGCAGTAGATGCAGAACGAGCATCTGGTTTCCGTTATGGATCAAGCGCATATCTCATCCAATTCGCAACTGCTGAAGAAATATTCCTTATCGATCCCACTCAATTTCAATCTGATTCGTTTCGATTGCTAGCTTCCTCAGTTGAAAGTAAGCCTTGGCTCTTGCATTCCTCAACCCAGGATCTACCTTGTTTGGCTGAAATAGGTCTAAAACCGACTGCACTCTTTGACACAGAGCTTGCTGCGAGGCTATGTGGCATCGAGAGATTTGGTCTTGGTTCAATTGCACTCGAACTGCTTGATTTTGAGATGGCAAAAGAACACAGCGCAGCCGATTGGTCGATTCGCCCAATAAAGCCAGAGATGCTCATCTACGCCGCCTTGGACGTTGATGTCATGCATGAGCTAAAAACTGCTTTAGAGAATCGACTTGAAGAGCTAGGAAGAACTAGCTGGGCGGAGCAGGAGTTCAAACGACTACTCTCATTCCAACCAAAGCCCGTTAGCAAAGATCCCTGGCGCAATCTTCCTGGCATAAGCAAGATCAAGGAGACTCGAAAACTACAGATTGCAGCAGCGCTCTTCCAGGTTCGAGATCAAATCGCGAGTGAAAACGATGTTGCCCCGGGCAGGCTAATTCCAGATCGTTCGATAATGGCTGCTGTCAATCAGGCCCCAACAACAAAGAAAGAGCTTGCTGCCAACAAGGAGTTCCAGGGAAGAGCGTCTAGAAGCATGCTCAACACTTGGTGGGAAGCTATTTCGAACTCAACAACACTTTCCATATCTGAGCCGGAATTAGATCCCAACCATATTCCAAATCACCGCAACTGGGAAAAGCGCTTTCCTGATGCCCACCAAAGACTTCAGACAATTAGGCCACTGGTTGCCCAAGTGGCTGACGAATTGGGGATTGCTATAGAAATCCTGCTCAGCCCGGATGCTTTGCGCAGGGTGTGCTTCGATCCCAAGGATGACCTCGTGGCACAGCTGACCGAGCTGGGCGCGAGGCCATGGCAGATTGAGTTAGTAGCTCCCGTGATTCAGTCAGGTCTCGCCCTAGGCGACTAAAGACCTAAGCACATACTGCAGAATTCCACCGTTGCGGAAGTAATCCGCCTCACCCGGTGTGTCGATCCTCACCACGGCATCAAACTCGACCACTTGCTTGCCTTCTGGCGAGTGAGTGGTTGGTTTTGCCTTGACGCGAACAACCTTTGGAGTTGAACCCTGGTTCAGCTGCTCGATTCCGGTGAAGTCAAACTCCTCGGTTCCATCCAGGCCAAGCGAAGCTGCATTCTCCCCTTGTGGGTACTGCAGAGGTAAAACACCCATCCCAATTAGGTTGCTGCGGTGAATACGCTCAAAGCTCTCCGCAATGACCACTCGAACTCCCAGCAAAGAGGTTCCCTTAGCGGCCCAGTCTCGAGAAGATCCACTTCCATACTCTTTGCCAGCCAGAACTACTAGTGGGGTGTGGCTACGACGGTAGTTCTCGGATGCATCAAAGATGAAGCTCTGTGAACCATCGGTGCTAGTGAAGTCGCGGGTGTAGGGACCTTCGACGTCTGTAAGCAATTGATTGCGCAAGCGAATGTTGGCAAAGGTTCCTCGAATCATTACCTCGTGGTTTCCACGTCTTGATCCGTAGGAGTTGAAGTCGACCCTTGAAACGCCATGCTCTTGCAGATACTTACCAGCTGGCGAGTCAGCCTTGATGGAGCCTGCTGGCGAGATGTGGTCGGTAGTGACCGAATCACCAAGCTTTACTAGCACCCGAGCACCGATAACGTCCCTAACTGGTTCTGGCTTGAGCTTTAGGCCTTCGAAATAAGGAGCCTTGCGCACGTAAGTTGAATCCTTATCCCAATCAAAGACTGCACCCTTTGGAGTTGGTAGAGACTTCCAGCGGTGATCACCTTCGAATACTGAGGCGTACTGCTTGGTGAACATTTCACTCGAGATAGATTCATCTATGGTCTTTTGAACTTCGGCTGGAGTTGGCCAGATGTCTCTTAGGTAAACATCGTTACCCGCTGAGTCTTTACCAAGCGAATCGTGATCGAAATCAAAATCCATCGTGCCAGCAAGTGAGTAGGCGATAACTAGCGGAGGCGATGCCAGATAGTTCATCTTGACGTCTGGATTGATTCGTCCTTCAAAGTTTCTGTTACCTGACAAAACCGCTGAGACAGCCAATTCGTTTTCATTGATTGCGCTTGAAATCTCTTCTGCCAGAGGACCGGAGTTACCGATACAGGTTGTGCAGCCATAACCAACCAGGTTGAAACCAAGCTTGTCAAGGTAATCGGTTAGACCCGCCTTTTCGTAATACTCAGTTACTACTTTCGAGCCAGGCGCTAGCGAAGTCTTAACCCATGGCTTTGCCTTCAAACCTTTTTCTACTGCCTTCTTTGCGAGCAGGCCGGCCGCCAACATCACTGAAGGATTAGAGGTGTTGGTGCAGGAAGTGATTGAAGCAATGGTTACTGCACCGTGGTCGATTTTGAAATCTTTGCCTTTAACGGCAACCGGGCTCGAACCCGATGCCGCGTAGTTCTTGACGTCCTTTTCAAAGGCACTCTTGCTGTCAGCGAGAGCGATGCGATCCTGCGGACGCTTTGGCCCTGCTATTGAAGGAACGACGGAGGAAAGATCAAGTTCAAGATACTCCGAGTAAACAGGTTCAATGGAACTGTCGTGCCAAAGTCCTTGCGCTTTGGTGTAGGCCTCCACCAGGGCAATCTGTTCTTCTGAACGACCAGTTGTTCGGAGGTAATCAAGAGTGACCTCATCGATTGGGAATATTGCAACGGTTGAACCAAACTCCGGCGACATGTTTCCAATGGTTGCTCGGTTTGCCAGTGGCACCTTAGAGACACCGGTTCCATAGAATTCCACAAACTTGCCAACCACCCCATGCTTGCGCAGCATCTCAGTAATGGTAAGAACTACGTCGGTTGCGGTAGCTCCAGTTGGAATTTCACCGGTCAGCTTGAAACCAACTACCTTAGGAATGAGCATCGATACAGGTTGGCCGAGCATCGCGGCCTCGGCCTCGATTCCACCAACGCCCCAGCCAAGTACGCCTAAACCATTCACCATGGTGGTGTGACTGTCTGTTCCTACGCAGCTGTCAGGGTAAGCAACCAGTTCGCCATCAACTTCCCTAGTCATCACAACACGGGCAAGGTATTCAATGTTCACTTGGTGGACGATTCCAGTTCCAGGTGGAACTACTTTGAAGTTATCGAATGCTGTTTGCCCCCATCGCAGAAACTGGTAACGCTCACCGTTGCGCTGATATTCATACTCAACGTTTTTCTCGGCAGCATCCGCAGATCCAGCAACGTCAATCACAACTGAGTGGTCAATTACCAGCTCCGCTGGTGCTAGTGGATTGATTTTCTGAGGGTCTCCTCCGAGCTCCGCTACAGCCTCACGCATCGTGGCGAGGTCTACAACGCACGGAACACCAGTGAAGTCCTGCATGATCACTCTGGCCGGGGTGAATTGGATTTCTGTGTCAGGCTCAGAGGATGGGTCCCAATTGACCAAAGCATTGACGTGATCGGCAGTTACGTTGGCTCCATCTTCGGTGCGCAACATGTTTTCAAGCAAAATCTTCAGTGAGTATGGCAGCTTGCTTGCATCCAGCTGCGCCATGCTGAAGTACTTGTACTTCTTGCCAGCTACCTCAAGTGTCTTCTCCGCTGAAAAACTGCTTGCCATACCTTTACTCCTTGGTTTCAACCTCTAATTTACCGCTCTCATCGCGAGCTATTCGCCGCATAAGAATCCAGGTGAGGGCGAGCAGTCCCGCGTAGGCCGGAGCCCCCATTACTACCCTCGAAGCGGCCAGTAATTCAACCTGATTGGTCAAGTACAAAGGCACTTGGACAGCCAGTCGGGCAGCAAAGAACCCAAACCAAATCATCGTGATAAAGCGAAGACGTTTGTATTCGCGAGATTTTCGCCAGTTTTGAAGGCCAAACAGCAGTTGAGCCACATAACCCATCAAGGGTCTTCGGATCAAAACAGATAACAGCATCGCCGAACCGTAGGCGGCATTGGTGAAAAACCCTGGCAGAAAGTAGTCAGCAGCCTGACCGCCATCACGCAGCGCTAGAAACGCAGCCAGAGCAATTGCCGCTGCTCCGATCAGCGCTTGCTGCAGAGACTGCCTCTTTATAAGTCGAATAATGATGAAAAGTGTTGATAAACCAGCAGCCGATGCAACTGCAGCAACCGCTTCTTTGGTAATTGCAAAGACAATCGAGAAAACCGTGGCTGGCAAAACTGCTTCTGCTATTCCCAGCGGTCCACCAATTCCAGCTAAGAGTGACTTACTGTCAAGCTGGTAGCCGTTTTCAGACTTACCGAGCCCAAGTCTCTTTGCAACATCGTCTGGATTAGTCATTGGCTGCCACCGGAAGTCTCAGGGGTAGAAGATCTCCGGGAGGAAGAGCCGTTTCTCCTCGGTTAACAACCGTCGTACGAAACACGGAAATCAAGTCAGCGTAATTAGGGCCGGTCAAGTCGCTTCCATTGATCAAACCCCGCAAGAACCAACGAGGTCCATCGCAGCCAATGAAGAGACTCTTCTTGTTTTGGCTTGGCACCTCTGCTAGCAGCTCTATGCCTAAGGGTCCAGTTCTCTTGGACGTAGCCCCACCTTGTTCGGAAATTGTCTTTGCAAGACCCTCTACTGTTGCGAGCCAAAGACCTTCGCTTCTGGTTGCAGCAAATGCTTGCAACTGAAGGGTGTGCCTGTTGATTTCAATGGTAATTGCAACCACACGTTTATTGGCATCTTCGACCTCGGCCCTAATCTGCATGTCGGATCTTGGCGCAACGCGAATTGAACCGAAATCTAGGTATGGGTTAAGAATGCCTACCTCGGATGCATCGAAAGGGCCATTGGCTTCTCGATCAATTGGAGCTAACTTTTCCAAATCTAATTTCTTCCTGTTGAGCCGAAACCACGATCGCCACGCTCGGACTCTGGCAATTCACTCACGGCGATGAATTGAGCCTTCTCCACTTGCTGGATTACTAGCTGCGCGATTCGGTCTCCGCGCTTCACCTCAAAGTCTGTGTCAGAACTGTTGAACAGCGTGACCATAATTTCACCGCGATACCCCGCATCAACTGTTCCTGGCGTATTCAAAACTGTTATTCCGCTTTTAGCAGCGAGTCCCGATCTTGGATGAACCAGAGCAACAAAACCATCCGGAAGCGCAATTCGCACTCCAGTTTTTACAAGTGCTCTCCCCCTGGCAGGAACAACGACCTCATCGGTTGACTTGAGGTCCGCTCCAGCGTCGCCAGGATTGGCATAGGTAGGAAGAAATCCATCTTCCGCGACAATTAGTACTTCCACACTCACCCCACGAGCGTAATCTATCTGGGTGGTATATCGAGAACGCTTGTGGCCCTCAATCGGCATTTTGCTAGCAACTTCCCTAGCTTTTCCGATGCTTCTTTTGGCAGCACTGCCGTTTGGGACTCAAACTGGGTTAGTCGTTGCAACCTTGGGGACGCTTGGACTTTTGGCATTAGTTGTCTTCTCATCACCGACTATCACCGTTGATTCAGCGCTAAGGGTTTCAAGAATCCAGATACCACTTACTGCCATTGGGTCAACGGAACAACTAGATAAAGAGCAGCTAAGAAAAGTAATTGGTCCCTTAGCGGATGCTAGATCACAACTATTTATTCGCGGCTATATCAATACAGCTCTGAGGGTTGAAATTACTGATCCGCAGGATCCAACGCCTTACTTTGTGATTAGTACGAGAAGGCCAGCCGAATTAGCTGTTGCACTCTTTGCAAACCGGTCCTAGTTTGCTTCGCTTACCGAGCTGAGCCTTTGGCTTTACTAGGAAGCAACTGATGCATGTAAATTCGTTGTCCTGCTGAGGAAGAACTACAACCTCTAATTCTTCGTTCACAACGTCTGGAATTGTGAATGAATCAACGTTGTCAGCATCGTCATCGGAGATTGTTGGCTTGGCCGGAATCCGCTCTTTGATAGCGTCAAGGGACTCGGTGTCGTCATCTGTTTTGCGCTGGGCATCGTAATCTGTCGCCACGGGGCCTCCTTCCAATCTCGCGCAATACCCTGCCTTAGGGCGGGCAATTTTGCAAATCTGCCACGCCAGTATCAGAAACTGTTCAGAACTCGCCCAAGAGCTGACAGCACTTCTGAGGAAATGGGTGCCAAAATGCCTGCAAGGAGCAAACCTTATGGACCTGCGGTTTATTTCGCGAGACGGCGATCGATTGATTTTCGAGGCCCCGGACGGCACTCGACACTCTGCCCTACTAGAAGAAGATCTGAAATCAGCTATCAAGGGTGAGCAAGCCGCTGGCAGGCAGGTAGAGATCTCCCCCAGAGAAATTCAAACCAGACTTAGACATGGTGAGAGCGTTGAAGAGCTCGCCATGGAATTAGGTGTGAGCCAATCAAGCTTGGAACCATTCGCTGCACCGGTGCTGGATGAGCTGAGGTATCTATTGGATTCAGCTCTTTCAACTCCAATTGCTGATGGTAATCACATGAGCGAATTCGGCCAGGTGCTAGAGCGCGACCACAGCGGAAGCAAAACAAGAATTTATCGACAGGATGAGCAGTGGATTCTTGAGGTGGTTGGAGACTCCATTATGCACTGGAGATATGACCCAAAGAACCGTCACCTTGAGCCACTGGATAACAGCGCAACCAACCTCACGCTTCTGCATTCAAATAGAGATCTGGTAACTGCCACTCTTCCTCCTGTGAGTGAACCCGCTCCCACCTACTCGGAAGAGCGCTACGAGCAGAAAGAAGAGCACACCGCAAGTGTGCTAGATCTCGTTGAAGAGCTGCGTGCTCGCAGAGCAATGCAGGAACAGCCCACCGTGAGACCAGCTCCTGCCAAGGGAAGAACTTCTCTTCCTAGCTGGGATGAAATTGTTCTTGGTACTACCTCAGAATCCGATTCTGATCAAAGGGATTCTTAGTTCCGCATCTGAAATTGAGCCGTGATGACTGATCATGTCGAAGGCTCTCTGTTTTGAAAACTTGCTGTGGTAAAGCGTGTAGTTGCTCTTTGCTAACAAAATAACCTCGGGCATTCTTGCGGCAGCTTCCTTTCCAACCGCTCCATACCAGCCAGCCTCAATCAGTTCTTGGCTGGTGTGTGCTCCAAGCGCATACGTAAGAGGCTCCAATCTCTCAATTGCAGCTTGTGAATCAACTTTGTTTTCAAAATACAAGTAGCTGCTTCGGGTATCACCGCCAAAGAACTCAAGCGACAAACCATCCAGGTATTGGTCAAGTATCAGCTGTCGATCCTTTGTTGTTTCAACCATGCCATGGTCAGAGGTAATCACCAGACCGGTATTCCTGCCAAGCCTCTGTGCCAGAGTTCGCATGCCAGCGTCAATAGATTCAAGAATTGCTGCCCAGCCATCTGAGGTCCAGCCACGTTGGTGGCCGTACTTATCAAGTTCTGGGAAATAGACATAGCTGATTGATTTCTGGCCCGACTGGGAAACTGCAATTGCCTCTGTTACTCGCTCTTCAATTTCGTCAGCCCCTATGAACTGAGTGGATCGCATGGTCGCGGTTGTGAATGGAGTGCTCCGATACTCCTCAGCTGCAATCACATTAGCCGCTACACCTGCAGCCGCTGCCTGTTCGGCAATCGTCTGATGCGGCTGCCAAATCAGCGGGTCAGTTCTCTCATTCCATCCGACCAACAGATTGATTTTCTCATTGTGATGCCGATCAAATACTTGATGGCCAATAAGGCCATGCTCCCCTGGCATCAGACCAGTCGAAAAGGAACCAATGTTCACCGATGTTGTAGCGGGATAAGCGGCGTAAGTAATACTTGCCTTACCAAGCTGCGATGAAAGAAATGGTGCGTGTCCGGAGCGCTGCCGGAGATTCTCCACGCCAAGGCCGTCAATGAAACAAACAATCACTCGATCCCTCGCGGGCAGCCTCAAAGGATTCTCTAGCCCTTGAACTGAATGCAACGCAGATTTGAACACATGGCGAATGGAGGCTAAATCTGCAGGGGGTCGGGGTAGAGTCGAAGGCACCCGCCAAGTTTCGCACAGCTGGAAGATATGACCAAAAACACCGACCGAATCCTCGATGTAGATGTTGCTGAGGAGATGCGGCAATCCTTTCTTGAGTATTCCTACTCTGTCATCTACTCACGTGCCCTACCTGATGTAAGAGATGGCCTGAAGCCAGTTCAGCGAAGAATCATCTATCAAATGGGTGAGATGGGTCTAAGGCCCGACAGAGGTCACGTGAAGTCAGCTCGTGTCACAGGCGAGGTGATGGGAAAACTTCACCCCCATGGCGATAGCGCAATCTATGACGCTCTGGTTCGCATGGCCCAAGCCTTCTCACTCCGCTTGCCTCTAATTGATGGCCACGGAAACTTTGGATCACTCGATGACGGACCCGCCGCCGCTCGCTACACAGAAGTGAGGCTGACTCAAGCAGCAATGGCGCTAAACGAGTCGCTGGATGAGGACACAGTTGACTTCATTCCAAACTACGACGCTCAGCTGACAGAGCCTGAAGTGCTGCCTGCAGCGCTGCCAAACCTTTTAGTCAATGGCGCTAGCGGTATCGCGGTTGGAATGGCGACCAACATGCCTCCACACAATCTCGGTGAAGTCATTGATGCGCTGCAATTACTTCTGCAAAAGCCGAAGGCAACTCTTGAGCAAATCATGGAACTAATCCCCGGTCCAGACCTGCCAGGGGGTGGTGTAATCCTGCTAAGTGAAGGAATCACCGATGCCTACACAACTGGACGCGGCAGCTTTAAGACTCGCGCAAAAATCTCTGTCGAGTCCGTAGCGCCTAGAAAAAACGGACTGGTAATCACTGAACTTCCGCTGTCCGTTGGTCCAGAACGCGTGATCGAAAAGATTCGCGATGCAGTAAACAGCAAAAAGCTGCAGGGAATCAGCAACGTTGTAGACCTAACCGATCGTGAAAACGGCTTGAAGCTAATTGTCGAGCTAAAAAGCGGCGTTGACCCAGAATCTGTAATCGACACTCTCTATCGCCTCACTCCCCTCGAAGAAAACTTTGGAATAAATAACGTTGCCCTAGTCAAGGGCCGCCCACAGCAACTAGGTCTAATGGATCTTCTAAAGCTGTATTTGGAACACCGAATTGAGGTGACGACCCGGCGATCCAAGAACCGTCTAGAAAAGCGACTAGCGCGCCTTCACCTGATTGAGGGCCTTCAACAGGCCGTCCTCAACATCGACGAGGTAATTGAGGTCATTCGCAGCTCCGACACTGCCGAAGAGGCTAAGAAGCGAATGATGAAAGTATTTGATCTGTCTGACTTGCAGTCTGAATACATCCTGGAGCTCAAACTCAGGCGCCTTACCAAACTGAGCATTTTGGAGCTGGAGGCTGAGGCAGATCAGCTTCGCAAAGAGATCGAGGAACTAAAGAGCATTCTTAGCGATGACAAGGTTCTTCGAAAGACCATCTCTAAGGAGCTTGCCGAAGTCCAAAAACTGCATGCGACACCGCGTCGAACCGAACTTATTGACGCAGCGGGAATCGAACTGGTCAGAAAGCCAAGTGCTGTCAAAGAACTGGAAGATGAGCCAACTTTTGTCACTCTCAGCCCAGCAGGGCTAATCGGGCGTGCTAGCGAAGCTAAGCGGGGACTCGCAATCGCAACCAGTCTTAGAAGTGACCTAGGAATCGTTTTGGCGGATGGAAAAGCTATTCAAATCCACGTGAGCGATCTGCCGGCAGGAAAACCAATCTCTGCCGCAAAATTTGCTGGCACGAAGCAAAAGGTGCTGGGAATTATCGAATGGAACTCCGAGCAACCAATCGCACTTGGCACCGCAAATGGAATTGTCAAAAGAATTACTGGCCCACTGCCCGAAAAGCATGAGGTGTCGCTAATCTCCTTCAAGGACAAGGACCAGCTGGTTGGGGTATGTCAAGCAGACGACAAACAAACAGTTGGATTCGTAACTTCGACTGGAAACATCTCACTATTCGCGGCTGACTCCGTGCGCCCGCAAGGTTTACCCGCCGCTGGCATGGCTGGTGTTGGTCTAAGCGATGGTAAGGCCGTTTATTTTGGATTAGTGCGCGACGGTGGACACCTAGTGACAGCCGCCAACAGTTCAGCTTCACTGGCCAAGACGGATGGAGGGTCCGTCAAGATAACTCCGATGAAGGCCTACCCCAAACAAGGTCGCGGAGCAAAGGGCGTGCGCTGCCACAAGTTCCTAAAGAATGAGGATCAGATCTATTTCGCGAAGTTTGTTGGAACAGATCCAGTAGTGGTCGACGAGTCAGACAAAGAGATAGCTGGACTAGAAATTGACGCTAAGCGTGATGGCACGGGCAAAAAGATCAAGACTTTTGTCGCAGGGGCTAACTAAGCGTCGATTCTTTCGCGATCAAATTCATCTGCAGAGTCAACGATAAAGTCGCGTCTTGGTGCTACTTCGTTACCCATTAGCAGCTCAAATACTTCGTCAGCGGCTTCTAGATCCTTCACGGTGATTCGACGAAGCATTCTTTTGTCTGGGTGCATTGTCGTCTCAGCAAGCTGATCCGCATCCATCTCCCCCAGGCCTTTGTATCTCTGAATCGGCTGTTCGTAGGGCTTGTTTGCCTTGTCGAGCTTCTTAAGCAGATCAGTTAGTTCCTGCTGCGAGTAGGTATAAATGGTTTCTTTGTTCTTGCCGGTTCCGGTGATCACTCGGTGCAGCGGCGGCACAGCCGCAAAGACTCTGCCGGCTTCGACCAAAGGCCGCATGTAGCGGAAAAACAGAGTCAACAGAAGGGTTCTAATGTGCGCGCCATCAACATCGGCATCGCTCATCAGAATGATCTTCTCGTAGCGAGCGGCTTCCAGCTCAAAGGTTCTGCCCGATCCTGCGCCGAGTACCTGAATAATCGATGCACATTCGGCGTTAGAAAGCATGTCAGAAATAGATGCCTTTTGAACATTGAGGATTTTTCCTCGAATCGGAAGCAGAGCCTGGAAAGCGCTGTCGCGAGCTAACTTGGCAGTTCCCAATGCGCTATCACCCTCAACGATGAATAGCTCGGAACCTTCAGTACCACTTGCTCTGCAATCAACCAGCTTGGCCGGCAAGGTTGAGCTTTCTAGTGCGTTCTTCCTGCGCTGAGTGTCCTTGACATCACGTGCGCTGATGCGGGCCTTGGCCTCGCTAACAACGCGCTCAAGCAGCTTCTCTGCCTCCGCCTTTGTTCCGCGAATCTTGCCAGCTAGGAATTGATCTAAATACTTTGTGACGGCGTTGGTAACGATGGCCTTGATTGCTGGTGTGCCAAGGGTCTCCTTGGTCTGCCCTTCAAATTGCGGCTCTGGGAAACTAACTGTGATTGCAGCGGTTAAGCCAGTGAGAATGTCGTCTTTCTCTATTCTTAGGCCAGTCGCTTTAAACCTTCTTGCGTTAGCTTCAATCGCCGAGCGGAATGACTTAACCAAACCCTGTTCAAAGCCGGTCAAATGGGAGCCGCCCTTGTTGGTCGAGATGATGTTTACAAATGAGCGAACATCTGTGTCATAGCCAATCCCCCAGCGCATCGCAACCTCAACTCGGCAGGTGCGCTCTACCTCACGTGACTCCATCGATCCAGTCTTGGGATCAAGTACAGGCACGGTTTCGGTAAAGGTGTCAACGGCTGAGATTCTTTTCGCCGGTATAAGCTCTGCGTCTTTAGCTAGGAAGTTAACAAATTCTGCAAGGCCACCTTCGAAGGAAAACTCTATTTTCTTGCCCTTGCCGTCCTTGGCGCTCAGAGTTAAGCCCGGCACCAGGAAAGCTGTTTGACGAAGGCGTGCCTCTAGGTCTGGCAGCGAAAGCTTGGCGCTGGAGTCGAATATTTGTCGATCCGGCCAGAATCTGACTCTCGTACCTGTCACCTTCTTGGCGACTTTTCCGACTACTTTAAGTTCACTCTTCTTTACGAATGCCTTGAATTTGGCGTCGGGACCTGGTCCATCAAAAATTCCTGGCTCACCCTTTTTGAAGCTCATCGCATAGGTCTTGCCGTCGCGATCAACCTCGACATCAAGGCGACTGCTCAGCGCATTCACTACCGATGCACCAACGCCGTGCAGACCACCCGATGATGCGTAAGAGCCGCCGCCAAACTTTCCACCCGCGTGAAGCTTCGTGAAGACTACTTCAACACCAGTTAGGCCAGTCTTGGGCTCAATGTCGACTGGAACTCCGCGGCCAAAGTCAGCTATCTGCACAGAACCGTCTGTCATTAGCTCAACGTCAATTTGACTACCGTAGCCAGCTAGTGCTTCATCTACTGAGTTATCGATGATTTCCCATACGCAGTGCATGAGTCCTCTGGTATCGGTAGAACCGATGTACATACCCGGACGCTTACGAACAGCTTCTAGTCCTTCGAGGACAGAAAGATGCCGGGCTGAATAGCTTTCCACGCGGCAACATTAGGCGATTTCGCTGACATTTCAGACTTGCCACTTCGCGAATAGCGAAACGGGGTGTATTTGGAATTTACTGGACGACTTCCCAGTTATATTTCACACATGGAAACCAGTTCTTTACCTACCCTCACAGCTTCCGACCGCTGCGACATTTGTGGCGCGCAAGCCTTCATTCGTGTGCAGCTTGAGACGGGCGAGCTACTTTTCTGCGGGCACCACGGAAATGCCAACAAGGAAAAACTGGAACCAATCATGATTGATTGGCACGATCAAACAGCTACTATCAACCGTTCTTCGAACGAATAGTTTCAATCCAACCCAAAGCCTGTTCACTTAGCTGCGCCGCTGCCCCTAGTGCACTCATCGTCAGCGTTAGCAGCTGTGGATTCTTAGCCAAAACTGGGCCAAACAAGCTCGTGGCGATAAAAGCACCATTTACAAGACATACCGGCAAGTCATTGTCGGAATTGCGATAACCGAAGTGTCCTTCTGCCGTTGTAACGAACCTGCTCTCTCGTTTTACTCGATTCAAAGTCAAACCGAGCTGCGTCGCAAAGTACTCGTAGGCATTTCCAACCAGCAAGGTTGGAAGACCCTCGGAATATCGATCTGCGACTATCTTTCTTAGTTTTCCTAGCTGCTTATCGAAGTGATCAAGGCTGGCCAGTGAGCAGTCGCCAATCAGCATGAAATCCGCTTCTTTCGCAGTGGTTACGAACTTGTATTTCTTCTTCTGCTGCTCAAGCAGTGCGGTTATAACCTCTAAGTTTCCCTGATCGCCATTGTTGTTGAAATACTCAGGCTCAAAAGTAAATATCTTTATCATTTGGCAAGCCCCAGGTGTCTTCTGGTTCGGCGCATGGCGTCGGCACTAAACAAAATGGTCGGCTTGCCCCCAGGTAAGCCCAGGAAATAATCCGCCGCAGAGCCTGGATCCTCAATCACGTTCTCTACTTCTACTCCTGCAAAATGCAAACGCAGAGCCAGTTCCGCTGCATTCGAACCCCCCACTACGTTCACTTTCTTTACAGCAGAAAAGTCGACAGTCCACAGCCAACTTGGATCATGAATGTCCGAGCCAGCCATCAGCATCAGAGGTTTCTCCTTGCCAGTTAGCTCGTCAAGATTCAACTGAAAGCTGGTCGGATTCTGAACCAAACGGAGATTTACTTCTCTTCCAGCAATTTCAACCTGCTCGTTTCTCGCAAAAACCCTTTTTACGCTCTTCAGAGCGCTTGCGACAATGTCCCACTTGAGGTCTATCAATTCATTCGCTGCCGCAACGGCGAGTGCATCATTGAGAGCGTGCTGTGAGCTGTTCGCACTTGTCGCTAGCTTCACCTTGCCCATTCGAAGCTCGAATCCCTCTGTTTTGAAAACCTGCAAGGACAAAGGAATTGCGACAGGTTTTTTGAAGTTATACGCATACCGCGCCGCTTCCGATGACTTCTTCAAGGAAGCCGAGAGCCCGACCCCGACCGGCTTTTGTTTGAACTTCATTTGGTTCAAGTTTGGATCGTCGGCGTTGATTACGACCTTGCCAACTTGGCCGGCTGCGAAGGCAAGTCTTTCAATGACAAACTTCGGGTCGATGAACCTGTCCAGCTGATCACTGAGGACATTGGTCAAAACCAGTAGTTCCGGCTTGAGTTCAACCAGCGGGGCGATATGGCCCTCATCAACTTCCAACACGGCAATGTCCGCAGCTAACTCACCTTTGAGGTTGCACTTTGCTAAAACCGCCGAAAGGAGTCCCTGTTGGATGTTGGCTGTTGATGAATTAGTAAAGACCCTAACTCCGTGCTCCTGCAGGAGGGTAACAAGCATGTGGGTTGTGGATGATTTGCCAGCGCTACCGCTAACGATTACAAAGCCAAGTGGAAGTGACTTGATTGTGTCGGATAGAAAACTCGGTGCAATCTTGGAAACGAGCAATCCTGGAAAAGCCGAGCCGCCACCTCGCCTAACCCTGCGAAGGAGAAACCGAATGGTCTTTCCGAGCACTATGGCCAGGGTGTAATTCATTTAGTTGTCCAGATAGTCTCGAAGCAGCTGAGAACGTGATGGGTGGCGAAGCTTTGACATTGTCTTTGATTCAATCTGTCGAATTCGCTCACGCGTAACACCAAACTTTTCACCGATTTGGTCTAACGTCATTTGAACCCCATCACCCAAACCAAAGCGAGATCTGATTACTCCTGCCTCGCGTGGGTGCAAGCTATCTAGAACTCTCTCCAGCTCTTGCTGAAGCATCGAGAATCCGACGGCATCAGCTGGAACTACTGCTTCTGTGTCCTCAATGAGGTCACCAAATTCACTATCGCCATCCTCGCCAAGCGGTGTAGATAGAGAAATAGGTTCGCGTCCGTACTTCTGAACCTCAACGACCTTCTCCGGGGTCATATCGAGCTCAGCTGCCAGCTCCTCCGGGGTTGGCTCTCTTCCCAGGTCCTGGAGGAGTTGACGCTGCACTCTGGCTAGCTTGTTGATGACCTCCACCATGTGAACCGGAATACGAATTGTTCTGGCCTGGTCTGCCATCGCACGAGTAATAGCCTGACGAATCCACCAGGTCGCATAAGTCGAAAACTTGTAGCCCTTGGTGTAGTCAAACTTTTCAACGGCACGAATAAGACCGAGGTTTCCCTCCTGGATTAAATCCAAAAACTGCATGCCGCGACCGGTATAGCGCTTAGCGAGCGATACCACTAGTCGAAGGTTGGCCTCCAAAAGGTGGCTCTTTGCCCGCTGGCCATCTTTGACTACCCAGTTCAGGTCACGTCTTTCTGATGGCGAAAGTTTCTTGGTAGTAGCTAGCTTCTCTTCGGCGAATAGACCCGCTTCGATTCGCTTCGCCAACTCAACCTCGAGCTCCGCATTTAGAAGAGCAACTTTTCCAATCTGTTTCAGGTAGTCCTTGACTGGGTCAGCGGTAGCTCCACTGATTGTTAGGTTTTGGACTGGGATGTCGTCATCGTCATCACTGATCACAATCAAATCTGATGGAAGCTGTGTCTTGCCAGTTTCAGCTTCGTCATCTTCTTCGGCGGTTAGATCAACTGCCTCTTGCGCCTCGGCGACGATTTCCTCAACGGTCGTCAAATCCTCTTCAGGATCAATTTCCTCATCTTCGTCATCTTCCAAATCAGCATCTGCCGGCTTACCGGATTTCGCCTTAGCCTTGATCCCTTTTTGTTTTTCCGGAACAGCAGCAGTCTTCTTTACCGGAAGCGGCTTACCCTTAAGTTTCTTTGCGGCATCTTTGGTCTTGGCGGGCTTCTCTGTTTTCTTTAAAGCTGGCTTCACCGCTGGCTTTGATTTAGCAGGCTTGGCTGGAGAAGTCTTTGACCTCTTGTCCTGAGCTTTAGCAACCTGCTTTGTCTTTGGTTTATCTGTCGTCTTACTGGATGTCTTCTTAGCAGGCTTTACTTCAGCAGCTTTCTTCTTGTCTGAAACCTTCTTAGTGTCAACTGGCTTGGCCGGCGACTTTTTTGTAACAGACTTTGCGGCTTGGGCAGTCGGCTTTAAATTCTTTGCAGGTTTCTCAGGCTTAGCGGCTTTTGTCGGCTGAGTCTTCGCCGGTTTGCTCGGAGCCTTGGGCTGCTTTGTCTTTGAATCAGCAGTCTTCTTCGCAGCGGTAGCGACAGTTGGTTTGGTTGGCTTCAGCTTTGCCGCCTTCACGGTAGGCTTCAACGCCGCCTTGACTGGCGCTGCTTTAGCCTTTGCATTGTCTAGCGCTGGCTTTGCTGGTTTGGCGGATGCGATGGGAGTCCTCTTCCGGGCAGTACATAAACCCTTGTCAAGTACCTGAAACAGGACCTGAAAGGGTTTTGTGCGCTAATTATGCCACTTAAATGACCTAACACCTACCTAAAAGGCATAAATAGAGGTATTTATTCCTTGTCGCCGTCTAGGTTGCGCCGCAGAGTAGCCAAATACTTCTCCAGCTCGTCAGCAAGCTGATCGGCTGAAGGGGGCTGGGCGGTTGGCTTTCCAAGCGGAGCCCTGGCAGGAGCGGTCTCCCCAGATGCATAACCCTGTTCCAAAGTCGCAATCAACTTTTGAAGCTCAGGATTGTCACTGACTTGATTGTTCACTTTTTTATCAAAAGCATTGGCGCGCTCTCGCAAATCATCGGAAGGGAAAACTAACCCTGTGGCAGCTGTCACTAATTCGAGACCTGACAAAGCAGCCTTCGGAACCTCGTTGTCGGCTAGGTAGTGAGGAACAAGTAGAACAAACCCAGCAACGTCGAAGCCGACCTCAACTAGACGGTACTCAAGAAGGTGAACTATGTTCCCTGGCACCTGGGTTTGCGGTTTCCATTCTGAGAAGCGTTCGATCATGTCGCTTCGATTGCCCGACACAGTTATTCCGGTTGCCCTGGTGTGTGGGATAGGAAACGGGATTGCGTGGACCCAGGTGAAAGAGCTGATGCTATAGCGCTCAGCAATTTCCACCACCGACCGCGAGAAAGCTTCCCACTTCATATCAGGCTCATAACCCTCGAGAAGCAGGAATGGTTGATCGGCCTCGTCGTGCATCAAATAGATGGCAAGGCTGGCCGGCTCATAGGAGTCGATGTGATCTTTCTCAAAGTACAAAACTGGACGGCGCGACCGGTAGTCCAATAAAGCATCGTTATCGAAGCGAATAAGAACTTCGTTATTGAGATTGGCGAATAAATGCTCTGAGAGCTGCTGCACGGTGGAGCCAGAGTCGCTGAATCCTGTTAGCAGACACAGCATCGGAAGGCCCGATAGGTCTTGCTCTTTGTGATATTCCCGATAAAGCTGACTCATAATTCGATACTAACTCACCCCTACACTTATTACTTATGCATGAAGTTTCCGTCGTTACCTCTTTGCCAACCGCTCCATACCAGCTCGCAATTCCCTACTCTTCTGACGAGCAAATAGCGAAGCTTGGGCTATCACTCAGCCCAGAACAGCTCTCTTTGTATAAAGCTGAGCCAAAGTCCGGCAACCTGGCAAGAGTGCCGCTTGGTGAAAACGTTGGACTGCTAATCGGTGGCGAGCTTCCAATTGCAGACTTCGTGGCGACAGCTGTTCGTGCGGCCACTCACGCAGCTCCCCTGGTAATCGACCTGCGAAACAGCAGTGAGCAGGTTCAAATAGCTGCCGAGGCTGCACTGTTGGCAAGCAAGACGCCTACCAGCTACAAAAGCGAAAACAAATCAGAAGTTGTCAAAGTTCACCTTTTGGTCAATCAAGTCCAGCCAATTGAAGAGGCAAAGGTCCTCGCCTCTGAAGTGATTCAAGCTCGAGAGCTAATCAATATGCCTGCCAATGATCTCTATCCAGAAGTAGTGGCTGAGAGAACCAAAGATTTCACCAAAGGTCTGAGCATCTCTTTAGAGGTTTGGGACGAGAAGAGACTTGAAAAGGAAAACTGCGGTGGAATCCTCGGAGTTGGCCGAGGTTCGGTTCGACCTCCGCGACTGGTGAAGCTGGAATACAAAGGTGGCGGTAAACACCTCGCGCTAGCCGGCAAGGGAATCACTTTTGACACCGGAGGGCTTTCTCTAAAGCCAGCTGACTCAATGGTTGGCATGAAATATGACATGGCTGGTGCTGCAACTGTTTTGGCCGCAACGATTGCGATTGCAAAATTGGGTTTGAAGGTGAATGTCACGACGGTGTTGTGCCTGGCTGAAAACATGCCGTCGGGTTCGGCGACCAGGCCCGGCGATGTGGTGAAGATTCGAAACGGAAAGACCGTGGAGGTTCTAAACACCGACGCGGAAGGACGACTTGTTCTCGCCGATGGGCTTTCCTATTTGACTGAACTTAAACCAGACCACATCGTGGATGTTGCCACCCTCACAGGGGCTGCCTCAATTGCGCTGGGTAAACGCCACACCGGATTGATGGGTCAAGGGGCTGCGGTAGAACATATAAAGAGTGCAGCTGCAGAAACCGGTGAATTGGTTTGGCACATGCCACTGGCGGATGAGCTCAAAGAAACTCTCAATAGCGATCTTGCAGATATGACAAATGTGAAGATTGGCAACCGTGCAGGTGGGATGTTGGTCGGAGGATTGTTCCTTCAGGAGTTCGTGGCGAAAGATGCCTCCTGGGCTCACCTGGATATTGCCTCAGCGGCCAACAACGACGGCTCTCCCTACTCGGTCTATCCAGCAGGGGCAACCGGTGTCATGATTCGCACCTTGGTTCAAATGGCTAAAAATCTTGCCAACTAGCAGGTAGTAGACTTGCTAGCTGTTTGAGCAAGATGGAGCCAAAGTGGCCGAACACAATTTTGACCTCGTAATTCTGGGAGCCGGTTCTGGCGGTTACTCTGCCGCCCTTCGCGCAGCTCAGCTTGGAATGAGCGTTGCGCTTATTGAGCGCGACAAGCTTGGTGGCACTTGTCTACACCGCGGCTGTATTCCAACCAAAGCACTGCTTCACTCTGCCGAGGTTGCCGACACCACACGCGAAGCTGCCAACTATGGAATTCAGGCAACGCTGCAAGGCATCGACATGACTGCAGTCAACAAATACCGCGACTCCATCATCGACAAGCTCTATAAGGGACTTACCGGACTGGTTGGTGGCAAAGCAATTACTTATGTAACTGGCGAAGGCAAGATGACTGGGCCAAAGACCATCTCGGTTGGAAGCGATAGCTACACCGGAAAAAATGTGTTGCTTGCGACAGGCTCAGTAACCAAAACTCTTGGAATTGAAATCGGCGGAAGAGTTATTACCTCCGATCAAGCACTTTTGATGGACTGGGTTCCAAGAAGAGTCGCCATCCTTGGTGGTGGAGTAATTGGCGTTGAGTTTGCATCAATTTGGCGAAGCTTTGGAGCAGAGGTCGTAATTGTTGAGGGCCTTGACCGACTGGTACCAAACGAGGACCCAGCAATCAGTAAGGCTCTTGAGCGCGCATACCGCAAGCGTGGTATTGAAACCAAACTTGGTAGCAAGTTCAAGACCGTCGCTCAGACGCCGACCTCTGTCGAGGTGGAACTGGAAAATGGCGAACGCGTTTCGGCTGATATTTTGTTGGTTGCGGTTGGTCGCGGTCCCAATGCAACAGGATTTGGTTTTGAGCAGCAGGGCATCCAGATGGATCGTGGCTGGGTGCTAACTAATGATCGACTTCAAACCAACCTGCCTGGCGTCTATGCAGTTGGCGACATCGTTCCAGGTCTGCAGCTAGCTCACCGAGGATTCATGCAGGGAATCTTTGTTGCTGAGGAGCTCGCTGGACTCAAGCCCAAAAAGGTTGATGAGATGGGCATTCCTAGAGTCACCTATTGCGAGCCAGAGATTGCTTCGATTGGACTCACAGAGGCCCAGGCCAAAGAGAAGTTTGGCAACGACATTTCAATCTATGAATACAACCTGGCCGGAAATGGCAAGAGCAACATTCTGGGCACCGCCGGTGTCATCAAGCTCATTCGCCAAAACAACGGTCCAGTAATTGGCTTCCACATGATTGGCTCCAGAGCTGGAGAGCAAATCGGAGAAGCGCAACTAATTATTAACTGGGAGGCTTACCCAGAAGATGTGGCACCATTAGTCCACGCACACCCAACCATGAACGAAGCAATCGGCGAAGCGCACTTAGCCCTAGCCGGCAAGCCGCTTCACGCACACGCATAAAGACAGGTAGAGAAAATGGCTGATGTAGTTCTCCCAGCACTGGGTGAATCAGTAACTGAAGGCACCGTGACCCGCTGGCTAAAGAAGGTTGGTGAAACAGTTGCCGTAGACGAGCCGCTGGTAGAGATCTCAACCGACAAGGTCGACACCGAGATCCCAAGTCCAGTAGCTGGTGTGGTTCAGCAAATTTTGGTCAAAGAAGATGAAACAGTTGCAGTTGGTGCAGTGCTCGCAGTTGTTGGAGATGGCGCAGCAGCGCCAGCTGCTCCCGCCGCTCCCGCCGCACCGGTTGCTCCCCCAGCCCCAGCAGCACCAGTCGCCCCAGCTCCGGTTGCAGCACCCGTCATTCCAGCGCCAGTTGCTGCAGTGCCTGCGGCTCCAGTTGCGCAACCAGTTATTCCGGCACCTGTTGCGCCTCCTGTCGTTCCAGCTGCACCAGCAGCTCCAGCAATGGCTGCGTCAAACGAGTCAGACCCGAACTACATCACTCCGATTGTTCGCAAACTAGCATCAGAGCTTGGCGTAAACCTTTCCAACGTTCGCGGAAGCGGAGTTGGCGGAAGAATTCGCAAGGAAGATGTGATTGCTGCTGGAAGCGGCAAGACTGCTGCCCCAGCTTCAGCTCCAGTTGCAGCATCAGCGCTACGCGGAACTCGCGAATCGATGTCGCGCCTTCGCAAGGTCTTGGCAGAGCGAGCTGTTGCCTCGATGCAGCAAACGGCGCAGTTGACCTCGGTAGTCGAGGTCGACGTCACCGGCGTGGCTCAGCTGCGCGAGAGAATCAAGAACGACTTCTTGGCAAAAACAGGCAACAAGCTCAGCTTTATGCCTTTCTTCACACTTGCCGCAGCAGAGGCGCTTCGCGCCCACCCAAAGATCAACAGCTCAGCCGAAGGTGATCAAATCATTTATCACGACGGCGAAAGCATTTCCTTTGCAGTTGACACCGATCGCGGACTGCTGACACCAGTAATTCGCGACACAGCAAGCTTGAGCATTGCCCAGATTGCTGCGGCAATTGCTGATCTTGCGGAGCGAACCAGAAACAATCAGTTGAAGCCAGATGAGCTTTCGGGTGGGACTTTCACCGTAACCAACACCGGTTCTCGAGGTGCACTGTTTGACACGCCAGTTGTCTTCTTGCCACAATCCGCAATCCTCGGAACGGGCATCGTCACCAAGCGTCCAGCAGTCGTGTTAGATGCAGATGGAAACGAAGCTATTGCTATTCGTTCAATGGTCTACCTAGCGCTCAGCTATGATCACCGAATCATCGATGGTGCTGATGCTGCTCGTTACTTAGGAGATGTAAAGAAGAGACTTGAGGAAGCCAGGTTCGAAGCAAACCTTGGTATCTAATTCAATCTGGCAGGCCTCGGTGCTAAACCATGCCTAGATTTGAAAGAGTAGCCTTCAGCCCTACCTTCCTTTCCTATGAAGAGGGTTACGCACTCCAGCAAAAAGTTCACTCAGAGGTAGTCTCCGGAGTTAGAGAAGACACGGTGTTGCTGTTGGAACACAAAAGTGTCTACACAGCTGGCAAGAGAACCGAAGCAAGTGAGCTGCCAAATGACGGATCAGACTTTGTTGAAACTAACCGCGGCGGAAAGATTACCTGGCATGGACCAGGTCAACTGGTTGGCTACCCCATCATGCATCTTCCAAAACCCATTGATGTTGTCGCCTATGTTCGCTACCTGGAGCAAACTCTGATCGATGTGATTGCTGAGTTTGGAATCACAGGAATACGGGTTCAGGGTCGAACTGGGGTGTGGGTCGAAACACCAAGAGGTGTGGAAAAGGTTGCCTCCATCGGGATTCGTGTTTCAGAGAAGGTCACGATGCATGGTTTTGCCCTCAATTGCAGTAATTCCCTAGAGCCTTTTGAGCACATAGTTGCCTGTGGGATAGCCGATGCCAAGGCAACGAGCTTGAGTGATTTAGCATCTAGGGAGATAACTCCGCTCGATGCAGCTAGCCTGATTGAGCAGAAAATGGGAGAAATACCAAATGCCAGAGGCTAAGCCAGAGCGCAAGTTACTTCGACTTGAGGTGCGCAACAGTGCTGTGCCGATTGAGCGCAAGCCCGAGTGGATTCGAACCACGGCAAAAATGGGACCGGAGTATAAGCAACTTCATTCCTTAGTGAAGGATCAAGACCTTCACACCGTTTGCCAAGAAGCTGGCTGCCCAAACATTTTCGAGTGCTGGGAAGATCGAGAAGCAACCTTTTTGATTGGTGGATCGCAGTGCACCAGACGGTGCGATTTCTGCCAGATTGATACCGGCCGCCCTGCGGCATTCGATGCTGATGAGCCAAGACGAGTCGGAGAGTCAGTTGCGAAGATGCAGCTGAGATACGCAACGGTCACAGGAGTCGCAAGAGATGACCTGCCGGATGAAGGCGCTTGGCTTTATGCAGAGACGATTCGCCAAATTCATCAGCAGTCCCCCGGAACCGGTGTTGAGATTTTGGTTCCCGACTTTTCCGGCAATCCCAAACACCTAAAGCAGGTGTTTGATGCACTGCCAGAAGTCTTCGCTCACAACGTTGAAACAGTGCCAAGAATTTTCAAAAGAATTCGACCAGCATTTGATTACAACCGGTCGATGGATGTGATTACTCAGGCTCGCGACTATGGGCTGGTAACGAAGTCGAATCTGATCCTGGGCATGGGCGAGGAGATTGAAGAAATTGTGCAGGCCCTACACGATCTGCACAACGCTGGAACAGACATTGTCACAATCACTCAGTATCTAAGACCCAGCCCACGCCATCATCCAGTTGAGCGCTGGGTTAAGCCCGAGGAGTTTGTTGAACTTGCAAAGATTGCCGAAGGAATCGGATTCCTAGGCGTTCTAGCAGGGCCGCTTGTCAGGTCCAGCTACAGAGCTGGCAGACTTTGGGCCACCAGCATGATTGCCAAGGGCCGAGAAATCCCAGAAAACCTTCGTCACCTGGCAGATAAAGTCGAATTCGCTCAAGCCAGCGCGATTGCCTAACTAAACTAGGCGCGTGGCTAAGAAGGATAAACAACCTGGCAGACTCAAGCAGCTGTGGCAGGTCTATAAGGTAACTGCAAAAAACGACCCCTCTAGTGTTTGGGTTGCTCTACTCGGATTTCTAATTTCAGTAGCAATTGGACTTTCGCTGGGCTATTTCGTCTTTGGCGGTGAACCCTGGTCCTTCACGCTCTGGACAATTACGGGAGTCACGAGCGGTCTGTTGGTTGCAATGATCATCATGTCTAGAAGAGCTGAGCGCAGCGCGTATAAGCAAATCGAAGGACAGACTGGTGCTGTTTCGGCAGTGCTGAACTCTCAAATCAGACGCTCTTGGCGGGCGAGTCCCACTCCAATTGCAATTAGCCCAAAGACTCGGGAAGCCGTCTATCGCATGATCGGAAGACCTGGCGTTGTCTTAATTGGTGAGGGTGAATCAGTCAGGGTTTCACAAATGCTCCAAGATGAAGCGAGAAAAGTCCAGAGGATTGCCCCTGGAGTCACAATCCACCAAATTCGCGTAACCCTGGACGACTCGGGAGTGAGGCTTTATAACCTGCTCAAGCACGTCTACAAGCTCAAGAAGAGCCTTAGCCGAGCCGAGGTTACGGCCGTCGCCAACCGTCTGGACTCCCTGGGAGGGCTTTCAATCCCAATCCCTAAGGGAATTGACCCTATGAAGGTCCGCCCGCCCAAGCGCAAGGGTTAACATTTCTGAAACATTTCTCCACTAGGTTTTAGTCGTTCCCTCCGGGATCTAGGCAACCGAAGAGAGAGAAACCTATGTTCAAAAACGCATCTGAAGTATTGAAGTACATCAAAGAGCACGACGTTAAGTTCGTGGATGTTCGCTTCACTGACCTACCTGGTGTCCAGCAACACTTCAATCTGCCAGTTTCGCAGATCAATGAAGACTTTTTTGCTGACGGCCAGCTATTCGACGCATCATCGATTCGTGGATTTGCATCCATTCACGAAAGCGACATGCAGCTAATTCCAGACGTCTCAACCGCATGGCTTGACCCATTCCGGGTTGAAAAGACTCTGATTATCAACTTTGATATTTACAACCCACGCAATGGTGAGCTCTACCACCGCGACCCAAGACAGGTTGCACACAAAGCAGAGCGTTACCTGCAATCAACCGGCATTGCGGACACCGCGTTTTTCGCTCCGGAAGCTGAGTTTTTTATCTTTGATGAGGTTCGATACGAAGTTAAATCCAACACCGCTTTCCACATGGTCGACTCAATCGAGGGAACCTGGAATACAGCTCGTGTTGAAGAGGGTGGAAACCTTGGAAACAAGACTCCATTCAAGGGTGGCTACTTCCCTGTTCCACCAGTTGACCACCTAGCTGACATTAGAGACGCAATTGTCCTGGAATTGGAAGCTGCTGGTCTCAATGTTGAGCGCTCACACCACGAGGTGGGAACTGCAGGTCAGTGTGAAATTAACTACCGCTTTGACACCCTGGTAAAGAGTGCTGACGACATTTTGAAGTTCAAGTACATCGTCAAAAACGTCTCTCACCAGTTTGGCAAGACCGCAACATTCATGCCTAAGCCACTCTTCGGCGACAACGGTTCAGGTATGCACGTTCACCAGTCACTCTGGAAAGACGGAAAGCCTCTGTTCTATGACGAGACTGGGTACGGTGGGCTGAGTGACATCGCGCGCTGGTATATCGGAGGACTTTTGAAGCACGCACCAAGCTTGCTTGCCTTCACAAACCCTTCAATCAACTCTTATCACCGACTGGTGCCTGGCTTTGAGGCGCCAGTAAACCTTGTCTACTCGGCTGGTAACCGTTCTGCTGCGATTCGTATCCCAATGACAGGATCGAACCCGAAGGCAAAGCGAATTGAGTTCCGCGCTCCAGATAGCTCTGGAAACCCATACCTTGCATTCGCAGCAATGCTGATGGCGGGTCTTGACGGCGTAAAGAACCGTATCGAGCCACACGCCCCGGTCGACAAGGACCTATACGAGCTTCCACCGGAGGAGGCCAAGAACATTCCACAGGTGCCAGGATCACTCGAAGCAGTTCTGCAGAGCCTAGAGCAGGACAACGAGTATCTGATGCAGGGCAATGTCTTCACCGAGGATCTAATCGAAACCTGGATCGACTACAAGCGGGAAAAGGAACTGAAGCCAATGGCTCAGCGTCCTCACCCATACGAGTTCGAGCTCTACTACGGCGTCTAGAACAAATGAACTTGGGGCGACTTCGGTCGCCCCTTTTTCATTTAAAAGAGCTCCTCAAATACTTTTCGAGCTCGCCTAGTAGCAGCCAGATAGTCGTCCTCTAGCCTGGATGCCTCACCTGGGCTGTATTCCAAGATTCGCGCGGTGGCCTCGAGCTGACGACGATCAGTTGGAAGGATGTCGACCAACTTATCGACCGCTAACACCAGCGCGCTGCGGGCTCTAGCTGCAATCAGCCAACCTGCTCGCAGCTGCTCAGCCTGCTGAGGTTCAATAATCTTTAGGCTTGCTAGCTCATCGAGAACACCGAGTGTGCCAAGTGAGCGTAGCTGCGGATGCGCTGATGCGTAGCGCAACTGATAAAGCTGAACCAGCCACTCCACATCGCTAATTGATCCGCGTCCAAGTTTGAGGTGACGCGCAGGGTCGGCACCCAGCGGTAGTCGCTCCCCCTCGACTCGGGCCTTGATCCGTCTAATTTCTGTGAGCTGCTTCTCAGTCAGTTCTTGCGGATAGCGATAGGCGTCGATCAACTCGGTGAAACGGTCTCTCAGACTTTGGCTTCCAGAAACCACTCTTGCTCTCAAGAGTGCCTGGAATTCCCAGGTGTCAGCCCATTTTTCGTAATAGGCCTCATAGCTAGCAAGTGACCTAATGCGCGGTCCATTTTTGCCCTCTGGCCTGAGATCAAGATCAAGTTCAAACTCAAGTAAAGAGTCCTTGCAAAGCACCATCAAAGCTGATGCGATCTTCTCGGCTAGCTGCTGCGCGCCTTCGAGCTCAGATTCGTAAACCAGCATTGCATCCGCGTCAGAACCAAATCCCAATTCCGAACCGCCCCAGCGGCCCATTGCGATTATCCCAAAATCAATCTCGCTTCCAACCTGCTTCTTTGCCAAAGCCAGCATCGCAACCAGATAGCTGTCAACAAGATCAGTTAGCCCCCGAGCTACCTCTGTCATTGAAAGCTCACCCAGAACTGCCCCAATTGCGAGTCGTAATACTTCGCGTCGACGCACCTGTCTAAACAGCTCAGCAGCACTCTCGATCTCTTCGCGATCTGCAATTGCCGAAAGTTCAATCATTAGCTTTTCGGAACTGCTTGGTTTCAGTGCCTCTGAATCACCAAACCAAGCAGAGGAGTCGGGTATGTGCTCAAGCAGTCGAGCGATAAAACTTGAGGAAGAGAGAACTCTCATCAATCGCTCGGCCGCCCCGGATGAATCCCGAAGCATCTTCAAAAACCAGTGTGTTTCCCCTAGGGATTCACTGAGTCTTCTGAAACTAAGTAGCGCTCGATCTGGATCGATCCCTTCGGCCATCCAGCGAATCAAAACCGGCAGCAGCGTTCTCTGAATTGTTGCTCGCCTGGAAACCCCACTGGTCAAAGCACCTATGTGTCGAACAGCTCCGGCCGGGTCCGCAAATCCAAGTGCTCTAAGTCGACTAACCACATCCTCGTCGCTCAACTTCACTTCCCCTGCGCCAAGCGCAGCTGTTGCCGCCAGCAGAGGTCGATAAAAAACAGAGTCATGCAAGCTGGAGACAGTTGATCGAGTCTTATCAAGCTCCTCTTGAAGTCGCTGTTCAGGCCAATCCAGGTTTACTCCCCTGGCAACTCTTCTGAGCTCGGAGGGGTCGGTTGGGATTAGATGAGTTCGCCGAAGTTTGATTAGCTGAATGCGGTGCTCTACAACTCTCAGCAGTCGATAGCTGGAAGTCAAAGTGTCTCGATCTGAGCGAGCTAGCAGCCCTGCAGCACTAAGGCTGGCCAGTGCGTCGAGAGTATTTGAGCTTCGGAGAGTGTCATCTGTTACTCCGTGCACTAACTGCATCAGCTGAGCCGTGAATTCAACGTCTCTAAGGCCACCGCGTCCAAGCTTAATGTCCTGTTGCACTTCCTCTTTTGAAAGCTGTTCCAAGACGCGTTTGCGGAGGTGTCTGGTGCTCTCCACAATTCTGCTTCGCTCTGGATAAGACCAGATCAGAGGAAGAATTTGACTGATATATTCGCTGCCCAACTGAGCATCCCCAGCGGAAAATCGAGCTTTCAGAAGTGCTTGAAATTCCCAGGGTTCAGCCCATTTTTCATAGTAAGCACGATGAGCGGCAAGAGTTCTCACCAGTGCACCTGCCTTGCCCTCAGGTCGCAAGTTTGCATCCACTTGCCAAAGACCTGGCTCTAAATCTGCATCGTAAAGACAGGCTGCTAGACGTGTGGCTAACTTTGTTGCGCTGTCGAGGGATTCATCAACACCGACATAAATGACATCAACATCAGAAACGTAATTGAGCTCACCTGCTCCGGTTTTGCCCATGGCAATTACCGCTAGCTTGCAAACACTCAGCTGCTCGGTTGTTAGTCTTCCCTCATTTACTAGTTCCTTGCCGGCCAACTCAAGGGCTGCCTGGAGCGCAGCATCAGTCAGATTTGTCAGGGCCTTTGCCACCAGCGGGTATGCATCGAGCGGATCTGATGCCAAGTCGTAGTAGACAATTTGAAGCAGATATTTTCGGTAGTCAACGCGAAGACTGGACCTGTCAG
>JBMSYD010000002.1:0-35870 GCA_049426345.1 Aquiluna sp. | reverse complement strand
GGAAGTGAGCCCGCTGCGAGCTTCGATGCGCGGATTACCGCCCACCACATTGTTTGTTGGCGATTATGAGCTTTTTTATCCGGATGTAATGGAGCTTGCACAGAAGATGAAGCAGGAGGGAGTGAGCGTGAACTTGGATTTCCAAGCGGGCGGTATGCACGTTTATCCGCTTATCCCATCCCCGGAGGGAAATCGGGCTTTGCAGGTCCTAAAACGGGACCTATTAGAGGTATCAGAGCGAGTGACGGGAATCGAACCCGCGTAATCAGTTTGGAAGACTGAGGCTCTACCATTGAGCTACACTCGCGTGCGTTAGACGCCACCCCATTCTATGGGATAGAGTGTTCAGGCTCGAGACCACTTGGTCCGCGAGAATCCCCGGGATGTAGCGCAACTTGGTAGCGCACCTGTTTTGGGTACAGGGGGTTGCAGGTTCAAATCCTGTCATCCCGACCAGTAGGACTTAGATAGGCGGAGCATTGAAGACTGACGTAAAGCGAATTAACCCAACTCGCGTCAAGCTAACAATCACGGTTGATTCGGCAGGCTTTAAACCAGCCCTCGACCGTGCCTACAAGTCCGTTGCGCAACAGGTAAACATTCCAGGTTTCCGCAAGGGCAAAGTTCCAGCCCAGGTGCTTGATCAGCGCGTAGGCAAAGATGCCATCATTGCTCAAGCTATCAACGACGGCCTAGACAATTTCTATCGCGACGCGCTGCGTGAAAATAACCTTCGTCCACTGGACACCCCGCAAGCAGACATCAAATCCGCGCCAAGTTCCTCGGAGCTGGAAAAGGAATTGGTTGTTGAGCTCGAGGTAGAGGTTGAGCCGGAGTTCAAGCTTCCAAACTATAAAGGTGTGAAGGTTAGCGTTGAGCCAGTCAAGGTTGCACAGCTAGACATCGAAACTGAGTTGGATGCACTACGTGCAAGATTCGGAACCCTAAAAACCGTCGAGCGTCCTGCAAAGCATGGCGATTTCACAACCATCGATCTCAGCGCCAGCATGGATGGCAATTTGATTGACACCGCCTCTGACATTTCTTATGAGATTGGTTCAAACCAGCTTCTTGATGGCATTGATGATGCCCTTGACACTCTCACCGCGGGGGAGTCGACAACTTTCCGATCCAAGTTGGTTGGCGGCGAATTCGCAGGCAAGGAAGCCGAGGTTTCGGTCACCCTGAAGGCCGTCAAAGAGCGCGAGCTTCCTGAACTAAATGACGACTTTGCCAAACTTGCTAGTGAATTTGACACTCTGGCAGAGCTGAAAGACGACCTAACCAAGCGAATTGAAAGGCAGCTTGCTCGCAAGCAGGTTTTGCAGGCTCGCGACAAGATTGTGGAGCAGCTAGTCGCTGAGGCGAAAATTCCAACCTCCCAGGTTGCAATCGAACGTGAAGTCCACTCTCACCTCGAGGGCGAAGGAAGATTGCAGGACGATGCTCACCGCAAGGAAGTAACTGAAGAGGCAGAGCGCAATTTCCAGACCAGGTTGATTTTGGAGGCAGTTGCCAAGGCCGAAGACATCAAGGTCCAAGACCGTGAACTGATTGACTACCTAGCCCTGATGGCTTCCAGTTATGGCATGGATCCAAACGAGTTCATCAAGCAGATTTCAAACGCCGGTCAGGTCCCCGCTTACGTTTCCGAGCTGGGCCGCAGAAAGGCCGTTGATTTCTTGGTTGCCAACGCTGAAATCACTGACAGCAACGGCAAAAAGGTCGAATACCAGGCCTAACGCCTAAGGCGAACACGCCTGATAAATCCCCATTGCCCTAGCTAGGGTTATTTTCGTTAGCTAAGGAGTATCGATGTCAGTTCCGTCCATGGAGCGCAATAACGTTTTCGAACGCCTACTCAAAGACAGAATTGTCTGGTTGGGCAGCGAAGTTAGAGACGAAAACGCCAATGAGATTTGCGCCAAGATTTTGCTTTTGGCAGCAGAAGATTCAGAAAAAGACATCTACTTCTATATCAACTCTCCAGGCGGCTCAATCACCGCAGGTATGGCTATCTACGACACCATGCAATACGTGCCAAACGACATTGTGACCGTTGGAATTGGTATGGCAGCTTCGATGGGGCAGTTCTTGCTCTCGAGTGGAACCAAGGGCAAGCGCTACGCGACCCCCAACACCAGAGTCTTGCTACACCAACCACTGGGCGGATTCGGTGGAACAGCATCCGACATTCAGACTCAAGCTGAGCTGATTATGTCCATGAAGAAACAACTTGCGACGTTAACGGCGGAGCAAACTGGTAAAACGGTTGAGCAAATAATCCAAGATGGTGACCGTGACCGCTGGTTTACAGCTCAGGAAGCTCTTGAGTATGGCTTTATCGATCACATTCAGCAGTTTGCTTCAAGATCCACTGGCGTAGGAAAGGCATAAGGAATGAGCTACATGGAATCTCAAGCTGGCAAAATTCAGATGCCGCAAGCTCGCTACATCCTGCCGGAGTTCGAAGAGCGCACTTCCTACGGCTTCAAGCGCCACAACCCCTACACCAAACTGTTTGAAGATCGCATTGTTTTCCTAGGCGTGCAGGTGGATGACGCATCAGCCGATGACATAATGGCTCAGCTGTTGGTTTTAGAATCGCAAGATCCAGATCGCGACATCACGATGTACATCAATTCACCGGGTGGCTCTTTCACGGCGCTAACCGCGATTTACGACACCATGCAGTACATCAAGCCACAGATTCAAACAGTTTGTCTTGGTCAAGCCGCTTCAGCAGCAGCGGTTCTGCTAGCTGCCGGAACCAAGGGCAAGAGACTTGCGCTTCCCAATGCTCGAGTTCTAATTCACCAGCCAGCAACTGGTGGTGGTGGACAGGGTCAAGCTTCTGACATTGAGATTCAGGCCAAAGAAATCATGCGCATGCGAGTTTGGCTAGAAGAGACTCTTGCTAAGCACACTGGCAAGCCGATCGAGCAGGTCAACAAGGACATCGACCGCGACAAGATTCTGACAGCCCAAGAAGCGCTTGAGTACGGCCTGATTGACCAGGTACTGACAACGCGAAAGGCCTAAAACCCGCTAAATGGCGAATGCCTTTGCAAGGCCTAGATATAGGGTTTAGATATGACCCTGAGCGAGACCAGCGATCTGCTGAAGTGCACATTCTGCGGCAAAAGCCAAAAGCAGGTGCGCAAACTTATTGCAGGCCCCTCTGTTTATATCTGCGATGAATGCATTGAGCTTTGCAATGAAATCATCGAAGAGGAGCTTGGAAACCAAGCGCGCGCTCAGACTGAGTCACTAGATCTCCCTACTCCAAAAGAAATTAAGTCATTCCTGGATGAGTATGTAATTGGTCAAGATGGTGCCAAAAAGCAACTGTCCGTTGCTGTTTACAACCACTACAAGCGAATTCGTGCAACTGGGACTCTCAGCGCTGCCGGGAAGTCGCAAGATGACATCGAACTTGCCAAGAGCAACATCTTGATGATTGGCCCGACCGGCTGCGGCAAAACCTATCTTGCTCAGATTCTTGCGAAGCGTCTGAACGTCCCGTTCGCTGTTGCTGACGCGACCGCATTGACCGAGGCTGGATACGTCGGTGAAGATGTCGAGAACATCCTGCTAAAACTGCTGCAAGCTGCAGACTACGACCCGCGTCGCGCCGAGACTGGGATTGTTTACATTGATGAAATTGACAAGATCTCTAGAAAAGCCGAGAATCCTTCGATTACTCGCGACGTTTCTGGTGAGGGTGTTCAGCAGGCCCTACTAAAGATTTTGGAGGGAACTGTTGCCTCCGTCCCACCACAGGGCGGCAGAAAGCACCCGCAACAGGAATTCATTCAGATTGACACCACCAACGTTCTATTTATTGTTGCTGGAGCATTTGCAGGTCTTGAGTCAATCGTTGGTGAAAGAACCGGCAAAAAGGGTATTGGCTTTGGCTCTCCTCTGAAAGAAAAGAGCGATGACGCAAATGTCTTCAGACAAGTTCAGCCGGAAGACCTTCGCAAATTTGGTTTGATTCCTGAATTTATTGGTCGACTTCCAGTGATTGCCACTGTTGATCAGCTGGACAAGCCAGCGCTAATTGCGATATTGACTGAGCCAAAGAATGCACTGATCAAGCAGTATCAGCGCATGTTTGAACTTGATGGCTTTGAGTTGGAATTTGAACCCGCGGCAGTTGAGATGATTGCCGACCAAGCAGTTGAGAGGGAGACGGGAGCTCGTGGACTTAGGGCAATCCTGGAAGAGCTACTAAACCCAATCATGTTTGAACTACCGGGATCTGCAACGCAGGGAAGAGTGGTGATTTCCGCCGAAATTGTTCGGACGAAGGCCATGCCAGAAATTCAGCCGCTGAAACAGCGTCTAAAAGACAAATCTGCCTAAGAGGTAAAAGTAAAGCTGCAATCTGAAAAACTGGCTCCGTTTATTGCGGGAACCGTTGCTTCTACCACCGGCAGCATTGCAACATTTGCCATCGCGATCTCGGGTCTTGCGGCCATGGGAGCAAGTCAAGATCAAATTGCCACTGCTATCGCGGTCATGCTTTTGGGCTATGGCGTATTGTCAATCGGCCTCAGCAGCTATCTGAAAATGCCAGTGAGCATTGTTTGGTCAACTCCCGGTGCTGCATTTCTTGCTTCCAGTAGTGCTCTGGGTTTGAGCTTTGAAACGGCAGTCGGGGCTTTTCTTGTTTCATCCCTTTTGATTCTTTTGACGGGCCTCTGGCCTGCGCTGGGCAAGCTGGTTGCCAAAATTCCGCCGCAGATCTCCTCAGCGATGCTGGCAGGAGTCATCTTCCCGTTTGTCGTTGCAACCGTGCACTCAGCGGTTGAGTTTCCAATTTTGGTAATGCCGGTGGTGATTGTTTGGCTTCTACTAAATCGGTTCATCCCGCTCTGGGCATCACCGCTTGCCATATCGCTTGGCTTTGTTCTAATCGGAGCTTCGCCGGAGGCGGCAGATTTCAAACTGGAGCGATTCTGGCCCCATCTTGATTTGGTGATTCCAAACTTCGAATTCGGCGCAGTTGTTGCCATAGGCGTTCCGCTTTACCTAATTACCATGGCGTCGCAAAATCTGCCCGGCCTCGCTGTTATGTCAGGGCTTGGTTATCAGCTACCGGCCGGAAAGATTTTTATTACAACAGGCGCTGCGAGTGCCGCAACGAGTTTGTTCGGAGGATTTGGACTAAACCTTGCTGCAATAACTGCGGCTATCAACGCCGATGAATCAGCGGCTAAGGATCCCAAGCGCCGCTGGGTGGCGGCAAGCTGGGGCGGTGTTGTCTACATCCTCTTTGCGCTCTTTGCAGCTCCGTTTGCTGCATTTGTTTTGGCTGTGCCGGGGGAGCTGCTTCTCTCGCTAGCCGGAATTGCGCTTATCACTACATTTGCCAATGCTCTCAAGACATCAGTTCAAGATGACAGGCTTCGATTAGCCGGAATTGCCACTTTTGTTATTGGAGCGGCTGGCATCACTATTTTTGGAATTGGTGGAGCTTTCTGGGCTTTGGTAGCCGGAGTTCTAATTAGCCTGCTGAGCAAAAAGAACTAAATTAAGCCGCGCCTTTTCATTAGCGGTGTAATCTCGGGCTCTCTTCCAAGTAGTTCTCTGACCAATGTCATTGAGTCCTTAGACCCACCTCTGGACAGCAGGGCATCTGCGAAACGCCTACCATTTTCTCTGGTGAAGCCGCCGTTTGCTTTGAACCAATTCACACTCTCAGCGTCCAGCACCTCTGACCAGATGTAGCCGTAATAGCCAGCGGAATAGCCGCCAGCGAAGATGTGAGCGAAATAGTTGGTTCGGTACCTGGTTGGAACCGGATCAAAGTTCAGTCCATAGTCTTCAATTGCTTTGGACTCAAAAACTGCTAGATCACCCGGTAGTTCTTGGGTTTCGTGCAGCGCAAGATCAAGAATTGCAGCTTGCAGGTAGTGAGTTGTTTCGTAACCTTGATTGAAGCTTTCGGTGGCCTGCAGCCTGTCGACCCAGTCCAGGGATAGTGGCTCTTTTGTTTCGTGGTGAATGGCGTAGTTTTGCAGAACTTCCGGCCACATCATCCACATTTCATTCACTTGAGAAGGAAACTCGACAAAGTCCCTCTCGACATTGGTGCCGGAAAACCTTGGGTAGTGAACATTTGAGAGCAAACCGTGCAAGGTGTGACCAAACTCGTGAAATAGAGTCTTGACCTCATCGAGGGTCATAAACGCTGGATTTCCCTCAGCAGGCTTAGGGATGTTCATGTTGTTGACCACGATTGGCACCTTGCCCAACAGGCCCGACTGATCAACCAGGTTGTTCATCCATGCCCCACCGCGCTTCGATGGTCTGGCATAGGGGTCAAAAATGTAAAGACCACACCTCTTGCCATCTTCATAATCAACTTGATACACGCGGGCATCTGGGTGGTAGGCAGCAAGGTCCTGTCGTCTTTTGAAGGAGAGCCCAAAGAGGCCATTTGCAGCGAAGAAGACGCCTTTTTCCAACACTTGCCAAAGTTCGAAGTAGGGCTTGAGTACTGACGTGTCGATTAAGTAGCGCTGGGTGCGAAGCTGCTCGGTATAGCGGTCCCAGTCCCAAGCCCTTAGATCGCTCTGTCCAATTTCTTTTTGCATCAATTCGCTTAGCTCTGCAGCCTCGCGCTCGGCGTTCTTTCTTGCCAGTGGCGCAATCTTGCGAAGAACCTCGTGCACTCTCTTGGGTGACTTGGCGGTCTGCTGGGTCAGAACGTATTCGGCGTAAGTTGAGAAGCCAAAGAGCTCAGCTTTTTGATTTCTAAGCTCAATCATCTCTTTGATAAGTTCCGATGTGTCATTGCTGTTACCGCGAGAGCCTCTAGAAAGGGTCCTTTCTAAAATCTCTTGACGCAAGGCACGATCTTCTAAATTTGCCAGCAGCGGGTGGCCAGAGTAGTTCAGTAGCGGAATCACATAGCCCGATTTGCCCCGGTCTTTTGCTGCTTGAGCCAGTGATTGAATCTCATCTTCGCTAAGTCCAGCCAGTCGGCTGGCGTCAGGTAATTCGAGTGCTAGCTCATTTGAGTCGGCGAGTAGTCGCTTATCGAATTCTGCTTCGAGGCTGCTCAGGCGCTCATTGATGCTGGCAACTTGTTTTCTGGACTCTGGGGATAGGGCAGCGCCGGCAAACCTGAAATCTTCCATATATTTCTCGAGCAGCCGCTTGCTCTCGGCGTCTAAACCCAAACTGTCAATCGTTTTTTCAAGATAGGTGAGGCGCTCGAATAGTTCTGGATTTAGGTGAATGCTGTCTAGGTGTGCTGCAAGTCTGGGTGCGATTTCTGCCTCGAGTGCCTGCAGCTCATCGTTGGTGTCACTAGATGCTTTGTTGTAGAAAATATTCAGCATTGAAGCTAGAAGTTGACCAGACTTCTCCATCGCAACAACAGTGTTTTCAAAAGTAATTTCTGGCTGCGCAAGGATGGCGGCAATCTCTCGATTTTGCTCAGCGACACCATTTTCAAAGCCAGGCAGATAGTGCTCGTCTAGAAGATTCGCAAAATCCGGCAGTTCATTTTCCAGGGGAGAGGCAGATAGAAGGGGGTTAGTCATGGAGCAATGTTATTGCTCTGGAACAAACTTCAGGTTCGATAGCTTCAACTCCTGAGCAACACTCAGCTGGAGTTCCCTAATTTTTCCAACTGCCATCAAATCGTCCTTGATTAGGCTCAGGAGTTCAGGGCCAGCCAGTTCTGCCGTCTCGATCTCAGCCTTCATCGAAAGCTTTGCATCGGACTTGGATTTACGAATCAGGATCAGTGCGCTGCTGGTTGTTCTCATTAGAGAAGAGTCCGTGAATGCAATTTCATCTACCTCGGGCCAGGCAGAGATGTGCACGCTTCCTTCTTGCCACCAGCTCCACACCTCTTCCGCTGCGAATGGAATGAATGGAGCAAACAGTCGAACCAGGATTGCTAGCGCCTGGCGAAGCGCCAGAACTGCCGAACCAACTTCCTGGGGGGACTGGTTGCCGGAGGCGTAGGCTCTCTCCTTGACCAGCTCGAGATAATCATCAGTAAACGTCCAGAAGAAAGTCTCTGCTGTCTCCAGTGCTTTGGTGTGGTCATAGTTCTCAAAAGCTTTAGTTGCGATTTCTACTACCTCGCGCAGGTTCGCCAGCATTGCCTGGTCAATTGGGTTCGTAACTTCACTGACACCTGCGGGCAGCTCAAAGCTCAGGGCAAATCTTCCAGCGTTTAGAAGCTTGTTCGCCAGTCGTCGGCCAATCTTCATCTGACCTTCGTCAAATGCGGCATCGGTGCCTAGGCGAGCAGAGGCAGCCCAGTAGCGAACCGCATCAGAACCGTGGGTCTCTAGCAATTCGTTCGGAACAACCACATTGCCCTTGGACTTTGACATCTTCTTTCGGTCCGGATCCAAAATCCAGCCAGAAATTGCTGCATTCTTCCAAGGTAGGACGCCATGCTCAAGCTCACTTCTGAGCAGCGTCGAAAACAACCAAGTGCGAATAATGTCCTGACCTTGCGGTCTTAGATCAAACGGAAATACCTTCTTGAATCTCTCAGCGTCTGAAGACCAGCCACCAGCTAGTTGCGGCGTGAGAGAAGAAGTGGCCCAAGTGTCCATGATGTCAAGCTCGCCGACAAACCCATTTGCTTTACCGCGCTGATCCTCGGTAAAGCCGCTTGGCACCTCGCTGCTTGGGTCAACTGGCAACTGGTCAAGGCTCGGAACAATTCGCCTGTCGAAATCCGGGTTTCCATCTGCATCAACCTCATACCAAACTGGAATTGGGACACCGAAGAATCTCTGACGGGAAATCAGCCAGTCGCCGTTTAGTCCGTTGATCCAATCCTCTAAGCGAACGCGCATAAACGAGGGGTGAAACTCAAGCTGTTTTCCATTAGAGATAAGACGCTCTGAAAGTTCTTTGTCCTTTCCGCCGTTTGTTATGTACCACTGTCGGGTGGAGACAATTTCAAGTGGTTTGTCACCCTTTTCAAAGAACTTCACCGGATGGGAGATTGGCTTTGGCTCGCCAACCAAGTCGCCTGAGTCTTTCAGGGCTTGAACGATGATTTCCTTGGCGCTGAAGACTGTTTTGCCCGCGATTTCAGCGAATAGGCCAGCGTTCTTTGAGCTCTCGATCACATCCGGAGCTTGCGAAACAATTCGACCATCAAAGCCGATGATTGCTCTGTTTGGCAGGTTCAGTTCTCTCCACCAGATCACGTCGGTGACATCACCAAAGGTACAAATCATGGCGATACCCGAACCCTTGTCCTTTTGGGCGAGTCTGTGAGAAACGATTGGAACCTCGACTCCAAATAGTGGGGTCTTTGCAGTCTTGCCAAAAAGTTCTTGGTATCGCTCATCGTCTGGGTGAGCTACCAAAGCAACACAGGCTGGAATTAATTCAGGCCTAGTTGTCTCAATGAAGATTTTTCCATTCGGCCCGTCAAAGCCAACCCGGTGATATGCGCCTGGCATGTCGCGATCTTCCAATTCGGCCTGTGCAACTGCGGTTCTGAATGTGACATCCCACAGAGTTGGTGCAAGAGATTGGTAGGCCTCACCGCGGGAGAGATTGTTTAAGAAAGCGGCCTGCGAAACTCTTTGAGCTTCTTTAGAGATTGTTCGGTAGGTCTGTTTCCAATCCACTGAGAGTCCGAGGGTGCGCCAGAGATTTTCAAAAGCCTTCTCATCTTCTTCGGTTAGTTTTTCGCAAAGCTCAATGAAATTTCTTCTTGAGATCGGTAGTTGATCGGCTGCTTTGGAACTCTTGTTGTCTCCGCCCTCGTATGGGGGTTGGAAATTTTCTTGGTAGGGAAGAGTTGGATCGCATCTAACGCCGTAATAGTTCTGAACTCTGCGTTCGGTGGGAAGGCCGTTGTCATCCCAACCCATGGGGTAAAACACGTCCATTCCGCGCATTCTTTGAAATCTGGCCACGACATCTGTGTGGGTATAGCTGAATACGTGTCCAACGTGCAGAGAACCAGAGGCTGTCGGAGGGGGAGTGTCAATTGAGTAGATCTGCTCACGATTGGCCGAGTTTTCAAATGCATAGACCCCGCTGTCCTCCCAGCGCGGCACCCATTTAGCCTCCAGTCCATCGACTGTGGCTTTTTCGGGCACCTGGGCACCCCTGATTGGCTCAGGCTTGGTTCTTCTCATGCAGACCTCGGCATTGTGACGGTGACTAGATTAACATTGTTAGTCTGCCCAGGTTCGAAAGTCGTGATGTACCCCAAACACAAAGGCCCTAATAGCGCCGCCAATCCTTCCCCTAGCTTTCCAGCTATTGAGAAAGAAGTGTTGGCATATTGGGAAAAAGATGGGACTTTCCAGCGCTCAATTGACCAACGTGCTGAAACTGATGCCGAAGAGTTTGTTTTCTATGACGGCCCACCCTTCGCTAACGGTCTGCCGCACTATGGCCACCTGCTTACCGGCTACACCAAGGACCTGGTTCCCCGTTACCAAACCATGCGAGGCAAGCGCGTAGAGCGACGATTTGGCTGGGACACGCATGGACTTCCTGCCGAAGTCGAAGCTGAGCGCCTGCTCGGTATTTCAGGCAGACCCGAGATTGAAAAATACGGGGTTGCCAAGTTCAACGAGTTTTGTAAAACCTCTGTTTTGAAATACACCCAAGATTGGCGAAGTTACGTAACTCGCCAAGCTCGCTGGGTTGATTTTGATAATGATTACAAAACACTCGATCAGAACTACACCGAGAGCGTTATCTGGGCGTTCAAGGAGCTTTATAACAAAGGTCTGATCTACGAAGGATTCAAAGTCCTTGCTTACTGCTGGCGCTGCGAGACTCCGCTATCAAATCACGAACTACGCATGGACGATGAGGTCTACAAATCTCGGCAGGACCAGTCAGTCACCGTCACTTTTCCGATTGAATCTGGAGAACTTGCAGGTGTAAACATTCTTGCCTGGACAACGACTCCCTGGACTCTGCCAACCAACTTCGCTCTGGCAGTTGGTCCTGACATCGAATATGTGGTCGTTGATGCTCCTAATAGCTCTCTTGGCCACCAACGTTTCTTGCTGGCTTCCTCTGCACTGGAGAGTTACCTACGCGAGCTTGGTTTTGAGAACTTAGCTGAAGCCCAGGCAGCAGTGAGCAAGAGGCTTTCTGGTAAAGAACTGGCGGGCATTCGCTACTCCCGCATCTTTGATTTTTATGCTGATACTGAAAAGTATGAAATAGAAAATGCTTGGCAAGTTTTGGTTGGCGACTATGTAACCGCTGACGAGGGTACCGGCATTGTTCACCAGGCTCCTGCCTATGGTGAAGATGACCAGCTTCTCTGCAGCGCCCACGGCATTCCGACCTATGTCTCTATAAACGAACGTGGTCAGTTCAATTCCGTGATTGCTCCCTACTCTGGTCAGCACGTGTTTGATGCGAATAAGCCAATTACTCAGGACCTAAAAGCGGCCGGAAGACTATTTAGACAGGCTTCCTACGACCACTCTTATCCTCACTGCTACCGCTGCAAGAATCCACTAATTTACAAAGCGGTTTCATCGTGGTTTGTTGAAACCACCAAGTTGCGCGATCGCATGCTCGAGTTGAACCAACAAATTAACTGGGTTCCCGAGCACACCAAGAATGGAAGTTTTGGTAAGTGGCTTGAAAACGTCAGAGACTGGGCAATTTCAAGAAACCGCTTCTGGGGTGCACCGATTCCAGTTTGGAAATCGGATGACCCGAACTATCCAAGAATTGATGTCTATGGCTCACTGGCGGAGCTAGAGAAAGACTTTGGGGTTTCGCCAAGCGATTTCCACAGACCAGTCATCGATGAGCTGGTAAGACCGAACCCTGATGATCCAACGGGCAAGTCAATGATGCGCAGAGTTCCAGAAGTTCTGGACTGCTGGTTCGAGTCCGGTTCAATGCCGTTTGCTCAGGTTCACTATCCGTTTGAAAACCAGGAATGGTTTGATACCCATTTCCCAGGTGATTTCATTGTTGAGTACGTTGGGCAAACCAGGGGGTGGTTCTACACCCTGCACGTTCTGTCCACCGCTTTGTTTGACAGACCGGCGTTCAAAAATGCCATCAGCCACGGAATTGTATTGGGCAATGACGGCCAAAAGATGTCAAAGTCTCTGCGCAACTACCCGGATGTCAATGAAGTCTTTGACCGAGACGGGTCAGATGCCATGCGTTGGTTCTTGATGTCTTCAACGATTCTTCGCGGAGGAAATCTATCCGTGACAGAGCAGGGCATTCGAGAGGGTGTCAGACAGGCGTTGCTACCGCTTTGGAACAGTTACTACTTCTTCTCTCTTTATGCCAACGCGTCTAACTATCAAGCAAGTCCAAGTTATGGATCACAAGATCTTCTAGACCGCTACATTCTTGCCAAGACTCACGAACTGATTGTTTCAGTGCAATCTGATCTTGATCAGTTTGATAGCTACCAGGCATCAGCCAAAGTTAGAGAGTTTGCCGAGGTTCTGACTAATTGGTACATCCGCAGATCACGCGATCGATTCTGGGCCGGGGACAAGGATGCATTTGACACGCTTTATACAGTCCTAGAGGCAACCCTTCGACTGGTAGCTCCGCTGCTTCCAATCATCAGTGAGGAGATGTGGCGAGGCTTGACTGGAGGACGTTCGGTTCACCTAGAGGCTTGGCCAGATGCAACAGAATTCCCACTCTCGCCAGAACTTGTGAGAGATATGGACGCCATTCGCGAAGCAGCTTCCGTTGCCTTGTCTTTGCGCAAGGCGGCAGGATTGCGGGTGAGATTGCCGCTGAGTGAGCTGACAATTGCTGTTTCAGAATCCGAATCACTTTCGCACTATGCGGACCTAATCGCAGACGAGCTGAACGTCAAAAAGATCTCAGTGGTCGAAGCCAGCGAAGAGGTTGCCAAGCAATTTGGCCTGACCAAAACTCTCAGCGTCAATGCCAGAGCGCTAGGACCGAGAGTTGGAAAAGCCGTGCAGGGCATCATCCAGCAGGCAAAGGCTGGAAACTGGCAAGAAGTGGCTGGTCGAGTAAAGGTCGGAGAAGTAGAGCTGGAAGAGGGCGAGTACGAAATTACTTTGCAGGCTGGCTCGTCAGAGGAAACTGCAGCTGGTGTTACCTCGACAGGCTTTGTTCTTCTAAATCTCAAGGTAACCCCAGAACTAGAGCAAGAAGGCATTGCTCGCGATGCCATTAGACACATCCAGCAGGCTAGAAAAGATGCAGGACTCGACGTTTCCGATCGCATTCAGCTAAAACTCTGGTCAGATGCAGCAACTAAAGAAGCCCTCAATAAGCACGTAGATCTAATCTCCGAGGAAACTTTGGCGACCAAGGTTGAAATCGCCGAAGGCGAAGGTTCCTTAGCGGTTGGGGAAACTGGTCAAATCAAGATTGAGCTAGCCAAGCAGTGAGCCAAATCTCGATGCAGCAAGCACTGCAAGAGCTTTATGCGAGAAAACCAGAGCATCAGATGCGCCCGCGGCTTGAGCCAACGCGCATCGCCTGTGAGACCCTGGGCAATCCACAATTCAACTATCCAGTAATTCACATCACTGGCACCAATGGCAAAACTTCGACGGCAAGAATAATCGAACGAATCTTGCGAGAGCTGGGTCTAAAAACTGGTCGGCTAACCTCGCCCCATTTGGTTAGGTTCAACGAGCGCATTTCGCTCGATGGCGAACCAATCGAAGATGAGAAATTCCTCGAAACTTATTTGGAAACTAAGCCAATTCTTGAGCTGGTAGACCAAAAACTAATTGGCCTGGGGGAGCAGCCTCTCACTTTCTTCGAGGCAATGACGGCAATCGCCTTCCAGATTTTCTCTGATGCTCCGATTGATGTACTTGTGTTGGAGGTCGGAATTGGCGGCGAATGGGATTCGACAAATGTTGCTGATGGGGATGTTGCAGTATTCACCGCAATCGATCTCGATCACACCAAGCAACTTGGAAACACAGTTGAAGAAATTGCTAGCACCAAAGCTGGCATTATCAAGGAAAAGTCCGTAGTGGTCTCCAGTCCACAAAAACCTTCAGTGGCCCAGGTTTTGCATGACAGGTCAAATCAAGAGTTCTTGATCGCCGGGGAGCACTTTGAGCTATTGGAATCCACTCCGGAAGATTTTGGAACACGCTTTTCAGTCCAAGGAACTGTTGGTTCATACCCAAGCTTGTGGATGCCAATAATTGGCTCACACCAAGCAGAGAATGCTGCAACTGCAATCGCCGCAGTTGAGCAATTCTTAGGAGGCAGAAGCATCGCGGATGAATATCTCAGAGTGGCAATTGCAGACGCAGTCAGCCCTGGCAGACTGCAGGTAATCAGTAAGAGTCCTCTCATAGTCCTAGATGGAGCGCACAATCCAGCCGGAATTGCAAGCCTTGCCAAATCAATTGAAGAGAATTTTCAAGACCCAAACCGAATTGGATTGATTGCCATGATGGCTGACAAAGACATCGATCGGGCAGCGGTTCAATTCGCCGAGCTGTTTCCTCAGATGATTGTCACGCAGGTAACAGGCGAGCGTGCAATGGCTGCTGAGGATCTTGCAAGCAAGATCATTACCAATGGAGGTCAGGTTTTGGCAACGATTCCTGATGTTAGGCAGGCTCTCCGGGAGGCTATGGAAGTGGCACAGAATGAGGACTTAGCACTATTTGTCACTGGTTCGCTTTACCTAATTGGTTCTGTTCTGGAAGAATTACAGGTAGATGACGATGAAGAATAAATCCACCAAAAGACTGCTTGCCTCAATTGTTTTGAGCTTTCAATCAATCGTCATTTTCTTTGCAACCCTCACAGCATTTGGACTGAAGATGGCTGATCCATCAGCTGCGCTGCCCGAGGTTGAATTGATTTGGGGCATTGGCCTTAGCTTCGCTCTGCTTGCCATAGTCACCCCAGCTTTTCTGAGACACCCGGCAGGCTATTGGCTTGGTTGGTTGGTTCAGGCCGCTCTGCTCGTGAGTGGTTTTTGGCTGTGGGGAATGTTTGTAATTGGTGCGATTTTGGTCGGACTTTGGATTTGGGGCATGGTTGCAGGGGCAACAATCGATAAAGCAAGGCAGAATTACAACAAGTTGATGGGAGAGCAAATTGAACGCGACCCTAGTTCTAATTAAGCCAGACGGCGTCAAGCGAAATCTGGTCGGGGCAATCATCGCCCGCTGTGAAGCGAAGGGCTACAAAGTAGCCGATTTGAAGATGGTCGCTCCCAATCGTGAACTTTTAGAAGCTCACTACCAAGAACACGTTGGCAAACCTTTTTATGAGCCGCTATTGGAGTTCATGCTTTCTGGACCAACTGTGGCCATTCGTCTCGAGGGAGAGCGAGTAATTGAGGGCTTCCGCTCACTCGCAGGAGCAACTGATCCAACCTCTGCAGCACCAGGCACGATTCGAGGAGATCTAGGAAGAGACTGGGGCACCAAGGTAATTCAAAATCTCGTGCACGGTTCAGACTCCGAGGAGAGCGCCAAGCGCGAGCTTGCTATCTGGTTCTAAATCAGCGTTGGCCAGAACTCCCAGAACTGAATAATAATCAGTCCGATCAAGACGGCATAGGTCAAAATCGTTGCGACCCATGCCCACTCGTAGATAAATTCTCCCGCTGAGGTGAGTTTGCTGCCCAGGTGCCCTTCCTTGGCTGAGTAGCCAAAGATTGACCAAAAGAGCGGAATGGTCGCAGTCCATGCCACCATGCAATAAAGACAGAGTGAACCAATGTCATAAACACTTTGGCTAAATAGCCAAATGACAAACGCCATTGCTAGCACGTGTCCGCCCAAAAAAAGCTGCCAAAACCAACTTGCGAATTTAGCGCCAGCCAAGATGGCGAAACCAACGACGATTGGTGCAAAAAATGCCGCGAGCCCGATTAGCGGATTTGGAAATCCAAAAAGCGCCGCCTGCTCAGAAAGCATTACCGACTTACAGCTAATGAAGGGGGAGATGTCGCAGGCAGTTGCTGCCATTGGATCTCCGGCTACCTTGATGCGCTCTAAGGTCAGACCAAAGCTTGCAATCCAGCCAGTAGCGCCTAGAACTATCAGGAAATAAGGGAACACAGGGGAATTATCCCATTTCTAGCCAGACCGTGGCATACTTCTAGATAGATGCGATCACACTCGCATCGAAGGTTTGGTCAAAGACGACTTGTTTTTGACGCATAGGTTTCGATTTAGGTTGCGGCCTAAATCACTCAGACAGGGCTACCGGGGTGTGGACCAGGGCCCAGCATAGGCACTAGTGGCAAAGAAAAAAGAAGAGCCAGCCAAACCGGCGGCAACCCAACTGATATTTCAAGCACCATCGCTTCCTACTCCAAAGGTTGAGCGCACCCCAAAAAAGAAGGCTGAACCCAAGCCGGAGCGAAAAGAGCGCACCAAGAAGGAAGCTCCAAAGGAAAAGACCAAGCCAGCCAAGGCCTCTGCTAAAGAGGATGATGGCTCGACCAGAGTTGAAGCCAAGAGAATTCGTCGTCGCGATTCCAGAGATACTGGCCGTCGCAGGTCGACTGTCACTGAGAGCGAGTTCCTAGCCAGGCGCGAATCAGTCGATCGAAAGATGATTGTTCGTGAGGATGAGGGCCGTTTTCAAATCGGTGTTTTGGAAGACGGTCTGCTGGTTGAGCACTACGTGACCCAATCCCAAAGCGTTTCGATAATTGGCAATGTCTACCTGGGCAAGGTGCAGAACGTGCTTCCTTCCATGGAGGCAGCCTTCGTTGACATCGGTCGCGGCCGCAATGCGGTTTTATACTCTGGCGAAGTTGACTGGGAAGCTGCAGAAACCGGAAATCAACCTAGACGAATTGAACTTGCTCTCAAAACCGGTGATCAGGTTCTGGTTCAGGTAACTAAGGATCCAGTTGGTCAAAAAGGTGCTCGTCTCACCTCACAGATTTCATTGCCAGGAAGATTCTTGGTTTATGTTCCCGCTGGCAACATGTCCGGCATCTCTAGAAAGTTGCCGGAAGGTGAAAGAGCCAGACTCAAGCAAATCCTCAAGGGAGCACTTCCAGAGGAAGCAGGAGTAATTGTTAGGACTGCCGCCGAAGGTGCAACTGAGGAGCAGCTGAAGCTAGACATCGAAAGACTTCAGATGCAGTGGGAGGAAATCACTCGCCAAGCTGAAAAGGGCAAGGCGCCCATGCAGCTGCATTCTGAGCCGGAGCTGCTTGTGAAAATAGTTCGAGATGTCTTCAATGAAGACTTCCAACAGCTTGTTGTTAGCGGAAAGACCGCGACCGAGACAATTCGAAACTACATTTCCGCGGTCGCCCCAGACTTACTCGAGCGACTAGTTGAACACACAAAGCAAGAAGACATTTTTGATCACTATCGCATCGGCGACCAGATTGTGAAGGCGCTGGACCGAAAGGTCTACCTGCCATCGGGTGGCTCTTTGGTGATTGATCGCACCGAAGCCATGACAGTGGTGGACGTCAACACTGGAAAGTTCATCGGTAGCGGTGGAAACCTTGAAGAGACAGTCACCAAGAACAACCTTGAAGCAGCGGAGGAAATTGTTCGGCAGCTGAGACTTCGGGACATTGGCGGCATCATCGTGATTGACTTCATCGACATGATCCAAAGCTCCAATCAGGAGGCTGTTCGAAAGCGCCTTCTAGAGTGCTTGAGCCGGGATCGAACCAAGAACCAGGTGAGCGAAATTACCTCCCTTGGACTGGTTCAGATGACCCGCAAGAAGATTGGCATCGGTCTGCTTGAGACCTATTCCGAGACTTGTGAGTGCTGCGGCGGCAGGGGGCTGGTCATCCATGACGAGCCTCGCTTCAAGGCAGCAGAACCCGAGCCGAAGAAGTCCAAGAAGAAAGAAGAAAAGCAAGAGGTCAAAAAGGTTGTGACCGGCGAGAAGGCTGACGCCCTCAAATCTGTAGTGAACAAAATCGCCTCCGCAGCCTCCTCCGAGCCCACCAAGGAGCCCGAGGGCAAGACAGAGATGCTGAATGCGGTTCTAGAGTCCCTGCCAGAGCCTCAGGAGAAGCCAGAACGCAAGCCTCGACGGGCCAGCAGCATTATCCGGAAGGTCAAGGGCAAGAAGTAGGGGCTTGGTTGACCCACCCCTAATTGTTGGCTAGAATTTCAGGCTGTTGCCCGCTTTTGAGAAAGCGGAAAATCCCAGAAAGTTAGGTTTGAAGTGGTTTACGCAGTAGTTCGTGCCGGCGGCCGCCAGGAAAAGGTCGAGGTTGGCACCATCGTCACCATGAACCGGATTGAGCAATCTTCCGGCACGGTTGAGTTGCCTGCACTTTTGGTTGTAGATGGCGACAAGATCACTTCCGACCCACAAGCTCTTGCCAAGGTCAAGGTTGTTGCAGAAGTAATTGACCAGACCCGTGGTCCAAAGATTGTTATCCAGAAGTACAAGAACAAGACCGGCTACAAGAAGCGCCAGGGTCACCGTCAAGATTTGACTCGCGTCAAAGTGACCGAGATTAAGTAGGTAGAGAGAAATGGCATCCAAAAAGGGAGTTAGCTCCACTCGCAACGGCCGCGATTCAAACGCGCAGCGTCTTGGTGTTAAGCGTCACGACGGTCAAGTTGTAAATGCTGGAGAGATTTTGGTCCGTCAGCGTGGAACTCACTTCCACCCGGGTAAGAATGTCGGCATTGGAAAAGACGACACACTATTTGCACTGGCCGCCGGTGCAGTGCAGTTCGGTTCCAAAGCGGGTCGACAAGTGGTGAACGTAGTTTCCCAGTAAAGGTTTTCAAAACCGAGGCGGCCCCGAAGGGTCCGCCTCTTTTTAGTTGAGGAGGATAAATGGTCAGCTTTGTAGATCATGTGACTCTTCATCTGCGCGCAGGAGATGGTGGCGATGGCTGCACATCCATCCGTCGCGAGAAATTCAAGCCGCTTGCTGGTCCCGACGGCGGCAATGGTGGCGATGGCGGATCAATCACTCTGGTGAGCGATCACAACGTGACAACTCTGCTTGATTATCATCACCGCCCGCACCGCGTAGCAAAGTCTGGTGGAAGCGGAAAAGGCGATTACAACAACGGTGAAAAGGGTGAAGATTTAGTTTTGCCAGTTCCTGTCGGCACTGTAGTTAAAGATTCTGAAGGAAATGTAATTGCCGACTTGGAGTTCTCCGGCATGGAACTACTGGTAGCCCGAGGTGGAACTGGCGGTCTGGGCAATGCTGCCCTAGCAAACAGAAGAAGAATTGCACCAGGCTTTCACCTGCTAGGTGTGCCTGGTTGGAAAGGCGATGTTCAACTTGAACTCAAGACAGTTGCCGACATAGCGCTGGTTGGTTTTCCATCAGCTGGTAAGTCGTCTCTGGTGGCAGCTTTGAGTTCTGCCAAGCCAAAAATCGCAGAGTACCCATTTACAACTCTGCATCCGAATCTCGGAGTGGTCGCAGCAGGCGACTACCGGTACACAATTGCCGATGTGCCAGGTCTAATTGAAGGCGCCTCGGAAGGTAAGGGTCTAGGACTCGACTTTCTAAGACACGTCGAAAGATGCAGTGCACTGTGTCACGTCATTGACTGCGCCACCCTAGAGCCCAATCGGGACCCGATGTCTGATTACCAGGTGATCAAGCAGGAGCTGGCGAAATATGAAGTGCCCGAGGGACAGCTACCTCTGCTCGACAGACCGCAGGTTATAGCCCTGAACAAGATTGATGTGCCAGAGGCACGAGAGCTAGCTGAGTTTGTTAAAGCTGACTTCGAAGCACTTGGGTTCAAAGTCTTTCTTATCTCAACGGCCAGTCGAGAAGGCCTCACCCAACTGAGCTTTGCACTCGCCGCCTTGGCCAATCAAAATCGCCAGCAGCCCGAGTCAACCAGACGTTTTTCCCTGTTGGAAGAAAAAGAAGACTCAAGGTTCTTGGTGCAGCAGGAAGAAATCGATGGTGAGGTGGTTTATCGAATCACCGGCCAGAAGCCAGAGCGCTGGGTTGCCCAAACTGACTTTGGAAATTCTGAGGCAATTGGCTATCTCTCTGAGCGACTAAACAAACTTGGTATTGAGGATGCACTAACTAAGGCTGGGGCAAAGGCTGGCTCAACCGTGATTATTGGCAGGGAAAACGGTGTCGTATTTGATTGGGATCCCTATATCTCATCCGTTGTTGAAACGATCGAGTCGCCTCGCGGAACTGACGTGCGTTTGGATGGAACCGATCGGCGAACCACTAAGGAGCGTCGAGCTGAGTACTACGAGATGATGGACCAGCGAGCCCGAGGAAGAGCGGAACGACAGGCAATTAGAGAGCAGTCCTTGAAGGCGGAGGAAGAGTGAGTAACCAAGAACTAATTAGATCTTCCAAGCGCGTGGTCATCAAGGTCGGCTCCAGTTCCATTACCGGAGCAAACGAGGCAAATCTAGATCGAATTGTTGATTTGGCTGTTCGACTCAAGAACAACGGCAAAGAGGTCATTGTCGTCAGCTCCGGAGCAATTGCCACGGCCGCTCCGCTGATTGGACTAGCGGTCAAAAGCGAAGATCTTGCAACATCCCAGGCTCTGGCCAGCATTGGTCAAGCAAAACTCATGAGCAGGTATGAGAGATCCCTATATCGCCACTCACTAATGCCGGGTCAAATCCTTCTAACGGTCGACAACCTGGACGAGCCTGTCACAAGAGAGAATGCCCTCAGAGCACTAGAGCGACTTCTGGAGATAGGGGTCATTCCAGTAATTAACGAAAATGACTCAGTTGCGACCAACGAGATTAGGTTTGGAGATAACGATCAACTGGCCGCGCAGGTAGCCCTATTGGCGAAGGCTGATCTGCTTGTTCTGCTGAGCGATATCGATGCCCTATACACGCGTCCTCCCAGTGAGCCTGGAGCGGAGCCAATCTCGGTTGTGGAGGCAGAGGATGACCTTTCTTCAATAGAGATTTCAGGCACATCGACTGGTTATGGAACTGGTGGAGCAGTCACCAAGCTTGCTGCAGCAAAATTAGCCTCCTCAGGAGGAACAGCCGTAATTCTGACAGCCGCCGCGAATGTCGATTCGGTCGATAGTTCTGATGTAACCCACACTTGGTTTAAGCCACTAAGACAAATCAACAAATAGGCTGGGCAGATGAGCGTTCAAGATATTCTTCGGCGAGCAAAAAATGCCGCTCCGGCTCTTGCACGCTCTTCTGAGCACACAAAGAATCAGGCCTTGGCTGCGATTGCCGACGTGTTAGAGAAACGGGCCAGCGAAGTGCTTGCCGCGAATGAAATTGACATGAAAAACAGCGAGGGCAAGCTACCAACTGGAATGCTTGACCGCTTGAAATTAAACGAGTCGCGTATCGCAGGACTTGCCAAGGCTATGCGCGAGGTCATTGAGCTCGCCGATCCGACTGGAAAGGTCATTGAGGAAAAGACACTCGCAAACGGTCTTCACCTGCAGAAGATTTCTGTACCAATTGGCGTTATCGGGTGTATTTACGAGGCAAGACCAAATGTCACAATTGACATTGCTGCCTTGGCAATCAAGAGTGGAAATGCAGCTGCCTTGAGAGGCGGATCTGCTGCGGAGAACACCAATCGAATCTTGGTTGAGATTATTCAGAACGGACTTTCAAAAGCTGGATTGCCAGCCGATTCTGTCCAGACGATTGATCCTTTTGGCCGTGAGGGTGCTACTGCCATGATGCAAGCAAGAGGGTTGGTTGATGTTCTGATTCCTCGCGGCTCTGCCAGCTTGATTCATGCCGTTGTCAACGAATCGAAGGTTCCTGTAATCGAAACTGGTGACGGGGTTGTCCACATATATGTCGACTCCGAGGTTGACGAGACAATTGTTGCCCCAATTGTTGTGAACTCAAAAGCGCAGCGACCCTCGGTTTGTAATTCACTCGAGACCTTGCTGATTCATGAGGCTGTCGCGGAAAAGCTCCTGCCGGAAATTGGCCGAGCGCTTTCGGACGCTGGAGTAACAATTCACGGCTGCGAAAGAACTCAGCAAATAATTAGTTGTACGCCAGCTACAGAAGAGGATTGGTCAACCGAATATTTGAGCCTTGATTTGTCTGTCAAAGTTGTAAAGAACTTGGACGAGGCGCTGGCTCACATAGCTAAATACTCAACCCATCACACTGAATCCATCCTCACCAAAATCCAGGCCAACGCCGATCGGTTCCTAAGTGAGATTGATTCAGCGGTGGTTATGGTCAATTCCTCTACCCGTTTCACCGATGGGGGAGAGTTTGGACTTGGGGCTGAGGTGGGTATTTCTACCCAGAAATTACACGCCCGCGGCCCCATGGGCCTCAGGGAGTTGACGAGCACCAAATGGCTGGTCCGTGGCTCCGGTCAGGTCCGAAGCTAGACTGGATGCGACCAAGGAGAAAAAGTGATTTCGATTCTTATTGCTGAGGGCGCCATCGTCCACCACACAGAACTTCCTATGCCAGCAATTCTTTACGGCGTTATTGCTATGACCGCTTTTCTAGCGCTCGCTGGCATTACCTGGTCTTACCGCGACGTTTCAAACCGCAATCCAAGAAGATCTCAGCGGGCAGGCCACTAACAGCTAATGACTGCCAGGCGTCTAAGAATTGGCGTGATGGGTGGAACCTTTGACCCAATTCACCATGGCCACCTGGTGGCAGCCAGTGAGGCTGCCGACGCCTTCGATTTAGATGAAGTCATATTTGTTCCAACCGGAAACCCTGGCAACAAGAAAGTAATTAGCAGCTCCGAGAATCGCTATTTGATGACTGTGATTGCAACCGCCGCCAATCCAAGATTCAAAGTTAGCCGGGTAGATATAGATAGACCCGGTGTCACCTACACAATCGATACGCTAACTGAACTTTCTAGGCAGTATCCAGATGCTGATCTCTTCTTTATTTCTGGTGCCGACGCAATTGCGCAGATTCTGGCCTGGAAGGAAGTTGATTCAATCTGGCCACTTGCTCACTTCGTCGCGGTAACTAGACCTGGCCACAAACTCGAGCTTCCTGATGTAAAGGAAGCCAAGATCTCTCAACTTGAAGTACCAGCCCTGGCAATCTCATCAACTGCAATCAGAGAGAGAGCTGAAGCTGGTAAGCCAATTTGGTATTTGGTTCCTGACGGAGTAGTTCAATACATTGCTAAGCACAAGCTCTACAGGGGGCATGGTGACTCAGTACACAACTAGACGTGCGCTGAGAGAAGCTGAGAGGCGCGGAATCACTCCTGAGGTTCCGCAGCCGACGACTGCGCAAGTGCAAGCTCCAGCAACACCTGCGATTGATATCTCAAAACTCACTCGCCGACAAATGAAAGAGCTTGGGATTTTTGACAATCCCGAAACAGTCCTAGCTACAACCTCTAGATCAGCTGCTGTTTCCGTTCCAGTCAGCCCAGTTAGCTCAACACCTTCAGCGGTGATTGTTGAAGCTCCACCAGCACCCGTTTCAATTGCTATGCCAGAGTTTGAGATTCCGAAGGCAGATTTCACCGAACAGAACTATTTGGCTGAGCCCACAACCGCGTCAATTGTTTTGGAAAGAGCCCCCGAGGCCATTGTTCTTCCGATTGACACCGGTGAAATAGCAATCACAAATTCAATTCAGGTGGTGACTGACCCAATCACATCTCCAACCACCGGTAACTTTGACGGTTCAGAACTGGATCAAATCATCCTGTCAGACGATGCAGTTACTGGCGTTATTTCTGTAGTTGAACCGATAAGCGCTCTTGACCTGATCGATCAAAGAGCTGGAAGCGGAGTTGTTCCGGCATCGGTGCTTTCAAAGGGTTGGTGGAAGCCTTGGGCGATTGGAATCGGAGCAATTCTCCTGACCGTCGCGGCTGTTCTGTCCATAATCGTGATGTTGAATGCGGTTGGGTCAAACTAGTGAGCGTCAGTGAACAGACCAAGTCGAATCTGGAAATAGCCGCTAAGGCTGCCAGCGACAAATTGGGTGAAAACCTAGTTGCCTTGGATGTTTCGGTGCCGTTTGCCCTTGCTGAAGTCTTCTTGATGGTTTCGGCCAAGAATGACAGGCAAGTATTGGCCATCTCGGACGCAATTGAAGAGGCCTTGCAAAAAGTGGGAGTCAAACCTCGCTTTACCGAGGGCCGCGAGGCAGCTCGATGGATCCTGCTGGATTTTGGGGACTTGGTTGTTCACGTCATGCATGAGACGGAACGGGAGTTTTACTCGCTAGAGCGGCTTTGGCGAGATTGCCCTGTGGTGCCAGTCAGTTAATTTCTGTGTAGACTAAAGCAGTTTTTGGGCCTGTGGCGCAGCTGGTAGCGCACCTGCATGGCATGCAGGGGGTCAGGGGTTCAAGTCCCCTCAGGTCCACCAAATCCTTCAATTTCGATCAGCTTCTTCCGGCTGCCTTCACCCCGCAAAATCTTCACTGAGCTCTTTGCAACCCCATAGTGCTTCGCCAAAACGCAAATCAAAGCGTGATTAGCCTTGCCAGCTTCCGGCTGGGCACGAAGCCAGACTTTGAGGCTCTGGCCATCTGGCTCAATCTGGTTCTTGGATGATCCAGGCTTCACAGAGACACTAATTTTCACGATTTCAGACTACCGACGGGTCAGCAGGATGCTTGCAGGATTTTTCCAGCTATTTGACTTAAACTGCAGGCAGTAAACCTAATGGAGGAACGTTGTCACACAACCCGATTTTCAATCAGGCTGTTCGAACTGGTATCGCCGCGTCTGAAATGACCCCGGTAGAGGTTGATCAGGAATTTGGTCGCATCACCGGCAAAAAGATGACCATGGAGGGAACCACTTCCAAGGTGATTGGAATGCTGCTCGCTGTTTTGGTTGGAGCTGGCGTTACTTGGTTCTTTGGTCTTTATGGACTAGTTCTGCCCGCAATGTTGGTGGGCCTAGGCCTTGGCATGTGGGCTGCCTTCTCGAAGACGATTCGCCCAGGCGTGATGATGGCATATGCACTTGTGCAGGGTGTTTTTATTGGAGGCCTCAGCGGCATCCTTGAGGCGATGTATCCAGGAATTGTTCAGACTGCTGTGATCGGAACTTTTGCGACCGCGGGTGCAATGTTTTTGGCTTATAGATTTGGCTGGGTCAAAGTTGACGCGAGATTCACTCGCTTCATGACCTTTGCCCTAATCGGTTACTTCACCTTTGCACTTATCAACCTTGGATTTGCTCTGTTTGCTGGAGCTAGCGTTTATTCATCACCTTTTGGTTGGCTAATTGCGTTGGTTGGTGTTGGTCTAGCTGCTTTCACGCTAAACCTTGACTTTGAGACAATCCGCTACGGAATTCAGCAGGGTTGGGCAGAGGACATGGAGTGGCGAGCAGCTTTTGGTCTGACTGCTTCTTTGATCTGGCTCTACGTTGAGATCATCAGATTGCTGTCGATTTTCAACCAGGAGTAAGAACCGCTTTCCCAATCACGCCAGAGTTGCCTGAGATCCCAGGCATTCTCGGCCAGGATCGAGACCCCTCGCACACCAGTGCGGCGGGTCTTTCCTGATATTAGGAGTAGTCGATTTTGAAATAGCAGGCTTGCGCATCTTCGCTGAGCCTCATCAAAGAAAGTCGCATCGGCACAGCCAGTGCCATCATCCAGACTGATAAAGACAACTCGCTTGCCGCTTCGCATTGGCGGGGTTTGCGTGGCAACCCTTACTCCCGCTATCAGCACTTCTGTGTTGCTGCGAAGCCCCACCAGTTCGTTTGCCCTTACCACTCCAAGTTCATCGAGCATCTGTTGGAATTTTTGAATTTCATGCTCTGAAATGTCCATGCCAGTGATGGCAATCTCATCATCCAGTTTTTCCTGATTGCTCGGAGCTGGGTTGCCAGTTGGGAGGTTCTGTAGTGAACCAAGTTCGAAGCTGAGCTGGCTTTCATCAATTGCCTTTGGTCTTTTGGCGCAGAGCTGTCTGATGTAAACCAAAAGATCAGCTCGATTGCTTTGGGAATCAGCTCCTGCAATACCAGCCAGACCATCCAGTGCTCCAATCAGAGCAAGTCGCTCCAGGGTTCGTCTGGAGGGTCTAGCTCGTTGGTAGAAATCTGGAATGTCAACAAATGGCTGCTCACAGATTATGCGTTCGATTTCAGGAGTGGAAATACCGGCAATGTCGTTTAGTGCCAGCCTCACCGCATTTCCATGCTCAGTTTTTTCAACCAGATATTCATTGGTTGAGAAGTTGACATCAATCGGCAAAATCTTCACGCCAAGCCTTCTGGCTTCGGCCAGTAGAAGCCGCTTGGGATACATCCCGGGATCATGGGTGAGCAGTCCAGCGATGAATTCGGTGGGGTAGTGGGTCTTTAGCCAAGCTGACTGATAGGTGGGTAGGGCAAACGCTGCACCGTGTGCCTTGCAAAAGCCAAAGCTGCCAAATCCCTCAATGATTGACCAAACTCTTTCAATCACACTCTTGCTATAGCCGCGAGCTAAAGCAGAGTTGCGAAAGTATTTCTCAATTGCCGGCACCTTCGCATCTTTGCCAAGCATTCTTCGCATCTCATCTGCTCTGGCTAGGGTGCAGCCAGTCATCTTCTGCATGATTCGCATCAGCTGCTCATGAAAAACCACTACGCCGTAGCTTTCTTCCAGAATCGGTCTCAGATCGGGGTGGATGTAATCGGGCTGAGCAAGGCCGTGTCTACCATCAAGGTAGGGCTTGATCATGTTGCCCTTCATAGGACCTGGTCTAAATAAAGAGATTTGCAAGGTCAGATCATTGAACTGGGTGGGTTGATGTTTACCCGTCAACTCTCGCTGACCGGGGGATTCGATCTGGAAGATTCCTAGAGTGTTAGTGGTCCTGATTTGCTTGAACACAAGCTGGTCGTCTTTGGCAATTGAATCTAGTTCGATTACTTCCTTATTCACTCTCTTTGCTTCTCGCACCGCATATGCCATGGCGCTTTGCATGCGAACCCCGAGGACATCCAGCTTTAGAAATCCCATCGGATCCATATCGTCCTTGTCGAACTGACTCATCGGCAGTCCAATGCCACTTGGTTCAGTTGGGGTTAGATCAAGCAGCGAAGAGTTACCAAGAATCACCCCGCACGGATGAACTGAGATGTGTCTAGGTAGTCGGTCTAGTCGCTCAGTGATATCGACCAATAGGTTCAGCGATCTGTTTTCCCTGCTTTCACTGGCAAAGCGTGCCAGCTCTGGTTTTTCGCCCATCGCCTTGCGGAAGTTTCTGGCTGAAAACCGCCACATATTCTTAGCAATCTCATCAATTTCTTCATCGTCTAGCCCCAGCGCCAACCCACCATCGCGAACTGCTCCGCGTCCTCGATAGGTGGATTGCATCGATAACAGCGTCACCCTCGATCCGCCGTAGCGGCGAAAGATTGCCCTATAAATCTCGTGTCTTCTAGCCGCCTCAACGTCAATGTCGATATCTGGAAGCGTGCTGCGCTCGGTTGATAAAAAGCGCTCAAACAGCAGCCCCTCGGCAATCGGATCAACCCCGCTAATGCCAAGCAGATAGTTCACCAGCGAACCAGCTCCGGACCCCCTGGCTGCAATTCGAATCTTCATATCCCGAATCATTTGGGCAACATCCGCCACGGTTAGAAAGTAGGTGGAGAAACCAAGCTGGTTGATTGCAATCAATTCCTTGGATAGGCGATGCTGGATTTGTGCAAGCTCGGCTGCTCGAACGGAGGGGTAGCGCCAGGAGATAGCGGCGTGAGATTTTTGCCACAGCACCTCAAATGGATTCTCATCAATTCCTAGCGCTTGCTGCTCAGGGGTTTTCGGAACACCCCAACTGCAATCCGCAGTTGGATCTAATCGGCATCGATCTGCTAGGCGCAACGTTGTTGCAAGAAGAGTTTTAGCGCGCTGGGTATCCTCGGTAATCTCCAAGCCAATCGCAGCCATTGCCTCGGCTGGTTTCAACCAGGCTTGAGCGTTGGGCTGTAGTTCAAACAGTCCGAGCGGTTCTAGGTGACGAGCAGAATCTAAAACATCGGCCGTTAGCGCATCATCTGGCCTGAGATAGCGAACAGCGTTGGTTAGAACTGCTGGCAAGTTGTTTTGATCTGCTAAATCCAGCATTGCTCTAGCGTGCTGCTGAGAATAAATCAGCCCTGGCTCTGCCAGCAGATTGGTGACTTCAATTGCCAATCCTCCGGGCTTGGGCAGCAACTTTTTCCAAACAGCAATCTCATTTGCTGCAAGCTGCGGATTTGCTAAAACAGTTTTTCCAATCAGTGATTCGCCCCCAAGCAGCACCGTGCAAAAGGAATCCTCTGTCAGAAGCTGTGCCAATTGCTCTAGTTCAATAACCGGCTGTTTACTTTTGCTTTGATGCGCTTTGGATATCACTCGGCACAGCTGCGACCAGCCTCGACCTTTGTTGTGACCGTGTGCAAGTATCACGACTCTGCTCTGAGCGTTGTCTGTTTTGACTCTTAGGCTCACTCCAACAATCGGTGAGATATGGCTTGCTATGCAGGCTCCGATGTGTTTGATTGCCCCATACAAACCATCGCGGTCAGTAATTGCAAGCGCATCAAATTCTTCAGAGGCTGCTCCAACCAGGTGCTCTGGTCGATTCACTCCGTAGTGCGCAGAGTAGGCACTGGCAACATTGAGATGAACAAAACTCATCAGCTGTCGATTCTGTAGATCTCCCAGACATCCTCTGGTTGCAGGTGCTTCAGTTCTAAAAAGACTCGGTCAAATTCACTGGCCGCCCACAGTCGCCACATCTCAACTTCGACCAGCGCACTGCCAGATCCGCGAGGAGCCGCCGGAGCCTCCTGCCACCACACCCTGCGGCTATACCAGCGCACGGGTTTAGAGCTAACGAGGTAGTGGCGATTTTCAAAGGTGAAGGAGACAGGGGCGCCGTCCAGGTCTAGGACAACACCAGTAACTACTTGCTGCATAGACGGCACCCCTATCGAACATTTGTTCGAATAGTTAGTCTATGGGGAAGCCAGACATTTTCAAAAACGGCGCTAAATCGGCCTAATCAGCTCTGGGGAATTAGCCGAAACCTGGCCAACCAGCTTGGCTACCGGGTGAAACTGAAGCTCCTGGGCAACCAAATCGGACTCATTGGAAAGGGCTTGCAGCAGCTGCGGGGTTGTCTCATAATCCGGAGCCAGCCAGGCCGAGAGATTTTCCTCAGACAAGAACACGGGGTTGCGATCGTGAATAAAGGCTAGCTCTGGCGAAGAATCCTTGGTCAGAAAAGAGCAGGTTAGTAGCCAGCGACTCGGATCATCGGCTGCCTTACTGGGGTCGCGCCACCACGAATAGATTCCCGCAAATGCCAGCATGCCATCAGAGGGATGAATGTAATAAGGAGTCTTTCCCTCTTCGGTCGTCTGCCACTCGTAATAGCCAGAGGCCGGAATCGCACATCGCTTTTTCAAAGTCGCTTCTTTGAAGCTTGGCTTTTCCAGCGCAGTTTCGATTCGAGCATTATTCAGTGGAGTGGTGGAAATCTCCTTGGCCCAAGAGGGAACCAAACCCCAGCGAGAGATGTGGAGCTCGCGAGAGGGAACCGAGTCGACCTCTCTCTCAACAATGATTGGTATTTTCATGGTCGGGGCGATGTTATAGCTGATGGGGTTGTAATCTTCGGGAACCTCATCCAGCTCAAACAGCTCGGTAATACCAGATAGCTCTTTAGCAATCACGAATCTGCCGCACATCAGAAGCTACTTCCCGCAATGACATCTTCGGGTTCCGGCAAAGCCTCCGACAAAAGCGCAAGGCGCTTTCTGAAGGGCCTAAGCAGTTGAGGTTCTGCAACTGTCAGGTCCCCCCAGCTAGTGACACCACGTATGCCTTGCAAGGCGCTCAGGCTCCAGATCTCGCAACCCTCCAGCTCTTCCGGCTTGGCTCGTCTTTGGGAGGTTTGATAGCCCGCCTGCTCGGCTAGCTCGAATACCAATTCGCGAGTAATCGAGGGAAGCCAGGGGGTTGAATCGTCGGGGCCGACCAAGGTGTCCTTCTCCCACCAAACAATTGAGCTCAGAGCACCATCTGAGATGTAGCCATCATCCGAGAGCAAAACCGCCTCGTCAGCGCCATGGAGGTTGGCAGCTCTTCTTACCTGCTGACAAATAGCAAGATCGGGGCCTTTGATTGAAGCAGAGCTTCTTGGGTCTTTTTCTGCAAATGACCAAAGCTTGCAACTCTCCACCCTTTCAGGTGCAGTTCTTAGCCTTAGAAAAAGTCTTTTACCTTCGGGCTGAGAAGAGCGGTATTCAATCCGAGGAAACCAATCTCCCTCTTTGGGAATCACAGAAACGGCGCTCGCAAAAAACCCAGGCAGTTGCCGCTTGGTCTTTTCATCAGATATCGATTTGGCAAACCGATTGAAGTGACGATCCAGTGCCCGCACGAAGCCAGCTTGAACCAGGAAGCTATCGGCTACTGACAAAGAGTCGTCAACGGCCGTCTCAAGCGGGGCAAGTTCACCGTCTAGAAACTGATAGAAATCGCCACCAACACTCACGGTAACTAGACTACGAGACTGAAAGGGCGTCGCATGCCACTGTATTGGGAAAAACTAAATGGCTGGACCGCCATCGCCGACACCTTTATTACTTTGTATGCCAACCAGCCGGGTGCGTTTTGGCTGGATAGAGAAAGCCACCCCACCAATCGCCACTCGATTATCGGAGTAGGCATCGAAACCGACCAGTACCCAACCCCAAGAGAGCAGTCGGCGGATTTGCCATTCTCGTTCAGACCAGGAGTCATTGGCGCCATTCACTACTCAGCGGTTGCTGGTGATATTTCTAACCACTCATTTTTGAGGGTGGACAGAGCTTTGGTCTACGACCATGACACCAAGGCAATCTATTTTGTGGCGGAAGTTGATACCCGCAAAGAATTTGATGAGTGGCACAGGGCAGCGCTGTTGAGAATCGCACTCACTGGCGGGGGAATGGCTGCGCACGAACTGAATTTTCCTGCGGCAACCTCAGCCGAATTAGTGGCAGATGACTCAACTGACCAGTACCTAAACAAAATTTCCAAAGCGCAGCAGGCAATTAAATCTGGTGATGCGTATCAACTCTGCCTTACCACCAGGCTTCGGGGAGAATACACCGGCGATCCGCTGAGTTTCTTCCTAAGACTTCGAAAGCAGCATCCAGCTCCCTATAGCTGCTTTATTCGAATAGGAGACAAGACAATCGTTTCTATGTCTCCCGAACTATTTGTTTCCGCCCACTCTGATCGAATTATTTCATCGCCAATAAAGGGAACCAGGAAGCGATCTAGTGACGCCCAGCAAGATATGGAACTGATGAATCAGCTGGGTCAGGATCCTAAAGAGCGGGCAGAGAATCTGATGATTGTTGATCTGATTAGAAACGATCTTTCCATGGCCTGCGAGCCAAGCTCCATCAACGTCGACTCTCTTTTGGCAGTGAGAAGTTTTTCAACTGTGCATCAGCTCGTAAGTGACATCTCGGGGCAACTCAGCGAGGGAAAGACCTCACTTGATGCACTTCGGGCTTTGTTTCCAGGCGGCTCGATGACCGGGGCTCCCAAGACCTCGGCAATGCAGATTCTGGATCAGCTGGAGAGTAGCCCTAGAGGCATCTATTCCGGAGCCGTTGGCTACATCGCGGCCAATGGGGACATGGAGCTGGCGATGGTGATTAGGACAGCGATATTTGAAAACCAGCATGTGACAATCGGCGTTGGCGGGGGGATTACCTCGGACAGCCAGCCCGAAAGCGAGCACGAGGAAATCCAACTCAAGGCCCTAGCGCTGGCGGATGTCCTGGGTGCGACGGTGCGTTGGTAACCTGTACGAGTTGTTTTCTTAGAGGACCAATTGTCAGAAGAATTTAGCTTTTCAGCGCTGCAGGATAAGTGGCTGCCCGTATGGGATTCAATCAAGCCATTTGATTCGGCTAGGGCAGATGATGCGCGTCCTAAAAAGTATGTCTTAGACATGTTCCCTTACCCATCCGGCGACCTTCACATGGGTCACGCTGAGGCCTATGCGCTTGGTGATGTAATAGCACGCTACTGGATTCAAAAAGGTTTCAATGTAATGCATCCGATCGGCTGGGATGCTTTTGGTTTGCCAGCAGAAAACGCTGCCATCAAGCGCGGTCTTGATCCAAGGAAGTGGACCTTCGAAAACATTGACCAACAGAAATCGTCAATGCGACGCTACGCTTGCAGCTTTGACTGGGACCGCGTGCTTCAGACGTGCGACCCGATTTATTACCGCTGGAACCAGTGGCTATTTCTAGAGTTCTATAAGCGAGGGCTGGCCTATCGCAAAAACAGCAATGTTAACTGGTGCCCAAGTTGCCAAACCGTTTTGGCTAACGAGCAGGTTGTGCAGGGACTCTGTGAGCGTTGTGACACGTTAGTAACCAAAAAAGCCCTAACTCAGTGGTATTTCAAGGTCACTGATTACGCCGATCGTTTGTTGGATGATTTGGACACCCTCGAGGGCAAGTGGCCGGCCAAGGTCATCACGATGCAGCGAAATTGGATTGGCCGATCTTTCGGTGCAAATGTCAAGTTTGAAATTGTTGGCAGGAAAGAACCGGTTTCAGTCTTCACAACCAGACCCGACACACTCTATGGCGCAACCTTTATGGTGGTGGCAGCTGACTCTGATCTAGCAAGCGAGCTTGCCAGCGATGCAGATCCTGCGGTTCGCATGGAGTTTTTCTCTTACCTCGAAAAAACTAAGCAAGCATCAGACATTGATCGATTGGCCACAGACCGAGAGAAAACTGGCGTATTTCTTGGTCGTCATGCAATCAATCCGCTATCCGGCGAGAAGATTCCAATCTGGGCCTCTGATTATGTTTTAGCTGACTACGGAACAGGCGCAATCATGGCAGTCCCTGCTCACGATGAGCGAGACATGGGTTTTGCTACCGCCATGAATCTTCCAATCATCACGGTTGTTGACACCGGCGAAGAGGACCCGTCAGTTAGCAAGGTTGCAACCAGCGGCGATGGAGTGATTGTCAATTCCGGACCGCTCACCGGTCTTCGAAAAGATGCAGCCATCGAGAAGGCAATTGAGATCCTGGAGCAAAAGAAGCTTGGCGAGCGGGCAAAGAACTACAGATTGCGGGACTGGCTAATTTCACGCCAGCGATACTGGGGAACGCCTATCCCTATCGTTCACTGTGAAAAGTGTGGCGAAGTACCAGTGCCTGAAAATCAACTGCCAGTTGAACTGCCAGATAGTGCAGGTCTCGACTTGCAACCAAAGGGAACATCACCACTTGGCGCGGCAAGTGACTGGGTGAATGTTCCTTGCCCAAAGTGCTCAATGCCAGCAAGGCGCGACTCCGACACCATGGACACCTTCGTTGATTCTTCGTGGTACTTCCTGCGCTTCCTAAGCCCAAATAGCGAGCAGTTTGCCTTTGATCAGCAGGAGGCGAAGAAGTGGGCCCCGGTTGATCAGTATGTCGGTGGTGTTACACACGCCATCCTGCACCTTCTCTATGCTCGCTTTTTCACCAAGGTTCTGTTCGATATGAAGATGGTGGATTTCGAAGAACCTTTCAGCCGCCTGCTCAACCAGGGAATGGTGCTGATGAATGGTTCAGCGATGAGCAAGTCCCGAGGAAACTTAGTTCGCCTTAGCGAACAGCTGGATGAGCACGGGGTTGATGCTGTCAGATTGACCATGGCCTTTGCCGGCCCACCAGAAGATGACATTGACTGGGCTGATGTATCGCCGGCAGCCTCGGGGAAGTTTCTGGCACGAGCCTGGAGAATCGCACAGGATGTAACTAGCACTGTAGGCACTGATGCAAAGAGCGGTTCGGTTGAAGTAAGAAGAGCAACCCACGCTTTCCTTGACTCGTTCACTGAGGCAATTGAAGGCTTCAAGTTCAACGTAGGCGTTGCAAAGTGCATGGAGCTGACTAACGCTCTTCGCAAAGCCATTGATTCAGGTCCCGGCGGTGCTGATCCTGCGGTGCGAGAGGGAGCTGAGGAATTAGCGAAAGCCATCAGTCTCTTTGCCCCATACACGGCCGAGGACATGTGGCAGCAGCTGGGCCACCAGCCAAGCGTTGCACTAGCAAAATTCAGAGATGTCGAACCAGATTTGCTCGTCAAGGAAACTATCACCGCCATTGTGCAGGTGGATGGAAAGCTCCGAGATAAGTTCGAGGTTCCAGTTTCAATTTCTGAGCAAGAGCTTCGTGATTTGGCGCTGTCTTCGGTCACCGTCACAAGAATCTTGGATGGTAAGAGCCCTGTGAACGTGATTGTCCGCGCACCCAAGCTTGTCAACATAGCGACCAAGTAGAAGCTTTTCCACAAACTATTTCCAGCTGACTAAGTCAAGCCGTCTTCTTGAAACCATTTCTGGATGGATCAATTAGTTACGTGGTTTAGCCAACAGTCTTTAGCAAAGCGTTGGCAGGTTCTTCTGGCAGGCCTTCTAGCCCTGGTAGTGGTCGGGTTTTCGCTATCTTCAAATACACAGCAGCAACCGACCCAGGCAAGTGTCTTTGAACCGCTGGTTTTTGAATCGGCAATCTACGTTCATGTGGTGGGAGAGGTAACTAGTCCTGGGCTATATGAGCTTCCGGTCGGGGCTAAGGCAGCGGATGCGATTGAGGCAGCAGGAGGTTTCACCAAAGACGCTCAGCCAGCGAGTGTGAACCTGGCGCGAAGCCTGATTGATGGCGAGCAGTTATATGTCTCTTCGCAGTTGCAGGCAGGTGAAAGTGGAGGGAAACTCTCGCTCAATCAAGCCTCTGCTGCCGAGCTCGATGATCTTCCAGGGATTGGGCCCGCCCTGAGTCAGCGAATAGTTGACTATCGCAGCGAGATTGGTAGCTTTCAATCAGTAGAAGAGCTCACAGAGGTAAGTGGAATTGGTCCTAAGCTCTTCTCAAAAATTCGAGACCAGCTAACTCTTTGATTCTCTATCTGGCTGCTGGCTATTGGTTGATTTTATGGCTGGTTGCTCCGCCTAATTCTGAGTCACAAATCAAGCTCAATTACCCACGAATTGGTGCCATCGAGGATTTGCGCGAGAGTTTTTTGATAAGACTCGCCGGACTCTCACCCGATGCCGAGGCGCTAGTGGCTGGCCTCACTATTGGTGAGCGAGATTTGGTGAGCGAAGAGCTGCAGCAGCAGATGCGCGATCTTTCTCTAACTCACTTAGTTGCAGTGTCGGGAGCCAACCTGGCGATTGTTTTGGGCTCTGTCTACTTCTTGACTGCGGCACTAGGTCTAAGAAGAAACCTTCGATTCATGTTGGCCTTTTCATTGATGCTTGCATATGTGTTGCTAGTCGGACCGGAATCATCGGTTATAAGAGCTGCGACGATGGCGCTGTTTGTGATGCTAGGCATCTGGCTCGGGCGGGGAACAAATCCAATCTATCCGCTAGCCGCCGCTGTTCTATTTTTATTGCTGCTTGATCCAGGACTAGCCGTGGATGTCGGATTTGGCTTATCTGCATTTGCCACAGCCGGACTGGTAGCACTCACGCCAAAGATTTATCAAAAACTTGAGCCAAAACTGGGGAAACTTCTTGCAGCGGCTGTCGCAGCTACCAGCGCAGCACAGCTTTACACCCTGCCAATCATTTTGTATTTGCAGCCATCACTGCCGATGTATTCGATTCTGGCCAATCTGCTGGTGGAGGCTGCTGTAGCGCCGATTACGATTCTGGGTCTGCTGAGCGTGATAACGGCGACTCTTGCTCCCACGCTGTCTGTGATGTTTAGTTTTCTCGCGTCGATTGGTGCGCAGTGGATTGTCAATGTCTCGCTGGTTTTATCTCAAATGCCGCTGGTTAGGATGCATTTTCTCCCCGGAGTTTGGGGGATAGCGGCCGCTTTCGGATTTGCAGTTCTAATAAGCCTCTATTTAGTGAGTAGCCGCTTGCGACGACTTGGAAAGTGGGGCAGCAGAATTCTGCTGATTGTCGTCGGCAGCTGGATTGGCACTGACCGCATTAGG
>JBMSYD010000001.1:0-44258 GCA_049426345.1 Aquiluna sp. | reverse complement strand
CACTCCGCTCAATTGCAGCCAATTCTGATTGCCATCTAGAAGAACTACCGCGTTCTCCGTGACTAGCTCTTCCAGGCATCGTTTGCCAGCTGTTTGCAAAGCACGAATGATTCCATGATCATCGATTTCTTTAGCGCTGACAAAAGAGACTGAGCTTTTTCCCCACATTCTCACGCGATCCGCCAACTCCCCGCGCTTGTTTTCCTTGACCAACTTGGAGTCCTGCAGTCCAGCCGGAATTTCTGTCAGTTGAGCTTTGGTGAGGATAAATGCCCCAACAGCAACAGGTCCCGCTATTGATCCTCGACCGACTTCGTCGATTGCGATGACCGCCGAGTGCTTTTCAAGAAGAGTTTTTTCAAACTCAAGGGTTGGGAACGACACTGAAGGTATCCGGGTAGTTTGATAGCCAGGTCCAATTGTCAAATGGCCAGCTAATGACAAATGCGTTGCCTACCACGACTGAAATTGGAACAAAGCCACCAGTAGGCAAATCTTGGTGATAACGGGAATCTGTGGAGTTTGGGCGATTGTCACCCATGACCCAGTAGTGACCTTCAGGCACTGTCACAGTGAATTCGATTTCAGAAGGTGCGTTGGCACCGATGTATGGCTCAGTAATTGCCTGGCCATTGATTGTTAGTTTTCCATCTGCATCGCAGCAGGCCACTGTGTCACCGGGCAACCCGATAACCCTTTTCACTAAGTGCTCGGCTGAATCAGGAGCCGTAATGCCAAAGGTTCCTAGAACAAAGTCAGAAATTTCTTGGATTGGCTCTTTTTCAACTTGCGAGACCGAACCAAGCCAACCACCCGGATCTCTGAACACAACAACGTCTCCGCGACTGATCGGGGTGACTTCCGGGGCTGTCACATTGACGATAATGCGATCATTAATCTGCAGAGTTTCCAACATGGAGCCCGATGGAATGTAGAAGCTTCTGATTAAAAAAGCCTTGATGGCAACCGAAAGTACTAGGGCAGTTCCAACAATTACGACAAAGTCAATTAGGAAGGACGTAAACCAGTTTTTTCTTGCTTTGTTTACCCTGCGTCGAAATGATGCAAGCAGGGACTGGTTACGGGGTCGCTCCCCGGGGACTGTCATGAAGTCAGTCTAAATTAGGCGTCAGTGTTCTCGCGCTTTTCGCGAATCTTTGCAGCCTTACCAGATAGGTCGCGAAGGAAGTAAAGCTTTGCGCGCTTTACGTCACCCTTTGAAACAACCTCAATCTTGTCGATTGATGGGCTGTGGATTGGGAAAGTACGCTCCACGCCAACCTGGAAAGAAACCTTACGAACTGTGAAAGTCTCGCGGACACCTGCGCCGGATCGGCGGATGACGATGCCCTGGAAGACCTGAACACGGCTACGGTTACCTTCCACGATGTTTACGTGAACCTTCACGTTGTCACCTGTGCGGAACTCAGGAACGTCAGACTTTAGGGTCTTGGCATCGAGGGAATCAAGAATGTGCATTGCAAGCTCTTTCCTTTAGCACGCAGGACTAAACGGTCTAGTTGATTTCTGTGCTCTTTGCTCCCCTGCGGCAGAGACCCTGGGCACAGCTAGAAAGTCTGCCATAGCCGTGGCCCGGAAGCAACCTAGAGCAGATCTGGGCGGTTTTGCTGGGTTCTGAGCAAGGACTGGTCTTTGCGCCAGGCGGCGATTTCGGCGTGGTGGCCAGATAGCAGAACCTCAGGAACCTCAAAACCCCGCCAGGATTGTGGCTTGGTGTAGCTGGGGTATTCGAGCAGGCCATCCGAATGAGATTCATCGGCTAGCGATTCAGCGTTGCCAATGACACCTGGAATCAACCGACAAATTGCTTCAATCATCGCAACTGCCGCCACTTCCCCGCCATTAAGGACATAGTCACCGATGGAGAGTTCATACACTTCGGCCTTGGTTTTGGCGTAATCAACGACTCGCTGATCTATGCCTTCATACCTTCCGCAGGCAAAAATCAGGTGCTGCTTTGAAGAGAGCTCCTGAGCAATTTCCTGATTGAACTGCTTTCCAGCCGGAGTAGTAAAAATTACAACAGGGCTGCCAACCAAAATCTCATCAAATGCCTCGCCCCACGGCTCAGGCTTCATCACCATGCCGGCTCCACCACCGTAAGGGGTGTCATCGACGGTCTTGTGGCGATCGTGTGTGTATTTGCGCAAATCGTGGGCATTGAACTCAATCAGTTTCGATTCCCGGGCTTTGCCGAGCAGCGAAATGTCTAGGACTGAGAAAAACTCAGGAAAAATCGAGATGGCATCAATTCGCATCTTGCGACTCCGCGATTTCTTCGAACAATCCGCCCGGCGGGGTAATGAGAATTTGGGACTTTTCAACATCCACACTTGGAACAAAGGCCTTCACAAACGGAAGAAGCACCTCTTTGTCTTCGACCTGAATGGCTAGTAGATCCTGGGCAGGCAGGTGATCGACCCTTGTGACCTTTCCAATCTCGACGCCTTCGCGGATAACTTTCAGCCCAACTAATTGATGGTCATACCAAGCGTCGGGCTCAACTGGCAGCTGGGCAGTCTCCTGCTCAATCAGAAGGATTGCCTTAATCAGAGTCTCGGCGGCTGTGCGATCATCAACGCCTTCAAGAAAAACCACAGGCAAGTTGTTATACCAACGCAGCTCCTTGACTACCACGCTCTTGCCATACCAAGGAGAAGTCTCTGGAACCTGCAACATTAGTTTGCTGCCAGGGGCGAAACGCTCGTTTGGTGAGTCGGTGTAAAGCTCCAGCTTGATAGCGCCTTTTAGGCCGTGTGCTTTGAGCAGGCGGCCTACCCGAAGCGACGTGGTGTTAGTAATCGGTATCCACCACGTCTACACGAATGCGCTTGCCATCAGCCAGCGCATTAATAATGGTGCGCAGGGCTGTAGCAGTTTTTCCACCCTTACCGATAACTCGTCCGAGATCATCTGGGTGAACGCGAATTTCAAGCAAATCACTTTTGCCAATCGAGCGCAGTTCGACAGCAACATCATCGGGGTTATCTACGATTGCACGCACCAGGTGCTGCAAAGTTGCTGCCAACATTACTTATTCGCTCTTTGGCTCTTCGCTGGCTTCCTCAGCTGCAGCTTCTGCAACTGGTTCAGCGGCAGCTTCTGCTGGGGCCTCGGTCACTTCGGCTACTGGCTCTGCAGCAACCTCTTCAACCACTACTGGCTCACTAGCTTCTGCAGCTGGTTCAGCCTTGGCTTCCTCCGCTGGCTTAGCCTTCTTCTCTTCCTTTGGAAGTAGAACTGACTTCTTGGCGGTGTCGGCAGAAAACGCTTGCTTGGCAACCTGAGGCTTAACGCTGTTTTTCTTCTCGCCCTTTTCGTTTGCAAGGTCGCCGGTGAGACGAAGAATTGCAACTACTGGCTCGGTTGGCTGAGCACCTACGGACAGCCAGTACTGCGCACGCTCTGAGTTAACTTCGATGATTGATGGGTCGGTAGTAGGAACGTAACGACCAATTTCCTCAATGACTCGTCCATCACGGTGAGTTTTCGAGTCGGCTACCACAATGCGGTAGTGAGGGGTGCGCAATTTACCAATGCGCTTTAGGCGGATCTTTGCAGCCACTTTTCTCCTGTTTGAGTTAGGGGGCGAGGAGCCACCGTGAGCGTGGGGGCACACTCGGCAGTTTTCTCAGGTTGGTTGCTGTCTGGATAGAGGGTCGAGACAACCGTGAAATTCTGCCAGAAAAATTGATTTGGCGCTAGTTTCCGAGCCCAAAGCTGCTGCCGGACTGCTTGGGTTGGTAGGTCAATCCTTGATTCTCGGCTGCTCGCTTCGCGGGATTGCCGCTCTTGGAGCCCTTCTTTTTCTCTGGTTTCGCAACTTTCTTGATTGGCATAGGAAGTGGAGATCCTGGCATAGGACCACCCTTGGCCATAGATTTCATGACCTTGGCCGACTGCTCAAACCTCTGAATCAGTTGATTTACGTCTGTCACGGTTGAGCCAGAGCCCTTTGCAATCCTCATTCGCCGAGAGCCGTTTAGGACCTTTGGTTGACTTCTTTCAAGTGGAGTCATCGACTGAATGATTGCTTGAGTTCTGTCGATCTGCTTCTCGTCAAACTGATCCAAATCGGCCCTCAGCTTGCCCATTCCAGGCAGCATCCCCATAATCCCCTTGAGATTGCCCATTTTCTTTACCTGCTGCAGTTGATCAAGAAAATCTTGGAGCGTGAACTGCTCGCTGGCAATTTTCTCCGCAATCTTCTTGCTTTCTTCTTGGTCAAAGGTTTTTTGAGCTTGCTCGATGAGAGTTAGTACGTCGCCCATGTCCAAAATGCGACTGGCCATACGGTCGGGGTGGAATATCTCAATCGCGTCAATCGATTCACCGGTTGAGCTATAGAGAATTGGCTTGCCGGTAATGGTGGAAACAGAAAGCGCTGCTCCACCGCGCGCATCACCATCTAACTTGGTCAGCGCAACCGCGCTCAGTCCAACACCATCCTGGAATGCCTTCGCGACACTAACGGCGTCTTGACCGAGCATTGAGTCAATGACAAAAATAAGTTCGTCAGGCTCAATTGCATTTCTTATGTCGATTGCCTGCTGCATCATCTCCTGATCAATACCGGTTCGACCAGCAGTGTCGATAATCACTACAGAGTGCTGCTCACGCTTTGCCTTTTCTATCGCTTGCTTAGCCACCGAAACAGGGCTGCCAACACCATTTCCAGGCTCTGGAGCAAAGACGGGCACGGAAATCTTTTCGCCTAGAACCCTTAGCTGATCCACGGCATTTGGGCGTTGCAGATCGCAAGCAACTAGCAGCGGGGTCTGACTTTCGTTCTTTAGTAAATTGGCGAGCTTTGCTGCGAACGTTGTTTTTCCAGAGCCTTGCAATCCTGCCAGCATGATGATGGTCGGAGGGTTCTTAGAAAACTGCAGGCGCCGGGTTTCACCACCGAGAATCTTGACCAACTCAGAGTTAACTATTTGAACTACCTGTTGAGCAGGATTCAAAGCTTTAGAAACTTCATCACCGAGCGCTCGTTCTCGAATGCTTGCGATAAAAGCCTTCACAACATCGAGGGCAACATCCGCCTCCAGAAGAGACTTGCGGATATCTCGCAAAGTCTCGTCAATGTCGGCAGCTGACAGCCTGCCTTTTCCGCGCAGGGACTTAAAGGTTTCCGACAGGCGATTAGAAAGGGAGTCGAACATGCCCCTCCTAGTTGGCTACAAGTCCAGTTGCAAAGTCTCTAGGTGAAAAGAAGGCAAAATCATCTGCTCCCTCACCAACACCGACGAGCTTAATCGGAATCTGAAGCTGCTGCTGAATAGCGAAGGCAATCCCGCCCTTGGCTGTTCCATCCAATTTCGTAAGCACAATGCCGGTGACGTCTGCAGCCTCCGCAAAGGCTTTTGCTTGAGCCAGGGCATTTTGCCCCATCGTGGCGTCCAAAACCAAAAGCACCTCGGTCACTGGTCGCTGTTTTTGAATCGCTCGCGTAATTTTGCTCAGCTCATCCATCAAATCTTGCTTGTTCTGCAGTCTGCCAGCCGTATCAATAATGGCAATGTCAGCTTCACTGGTAATGGCCTTCTCGACAGTCTGATACGCAACTGCGGCCGGGTCCTGACCGGGCACCTGCGGCCGAACTATTTCTACGCCTGCCCTTTGGGCCCAAGTTGCAAGTTGATCCACGGCCGCTGCACGAAAAGTATCGGCAGCACCAATCACAACCTGCCAGTCACCATCCTTGAACCATTTGGCAAGCTTTCCGATGGTGGTGGTTTTGCCAGCTCCGTTTACACCGACCACTAAGAAAACGTAGGGGAAGCTCTCGCCGGAGAGCTTAAGCTGCGAATCGGTTCGAGTTAGCTTCGCTTCAAGCAAATCCCGCAAGGCAACGCGAATCTCCGCCTCACTGGGACTGCCAAGCACCTTGAGCTTCTTAGTTAGCTCCGCTGTGATTTCTTCCGAGGATTCAACACCAAAGTCCGCTCGAATCAGAACATCTTCAATTTCCGTAAGGTCGATTCCCCCAGGAAACAAAGAACGAATCGCAGAGGTGATCGAGCGCGCTGGAAGTTCTGCCTGCTGAGTTTTAGTGCCTTCTTTGCTTCTTCGCAGAAACGAAAACACTAGCTGGCCTTATCGAGCTTCTGCCCAACCACCTGGGTAATGCCGTCTTGACGCATGCTTACACCGTAGAGAGCATCTGCAATTTCCATGGTGCGCTTTTGGTGGGTAACAATGATCAGCTGAGATGACTCGCGCAAAGTTTCAATGACAGATAGCAATCGACCAAGGTTTGCATCATCCAAAGCAGCCTCAACCTCATCTAGCACATAGAAGGGAGAGGGTCTTGCCTTGAAGATTGCAACGAGTAGTGCGACTGCAGCCAAAGATCTTTCTCCACCCGAAAGAAGAGACATACGCTCAATCTTCTTACCAGCAGGCTTAACCGATACCTCCACACCAGTCTCACCGGATGGGTCATCGATAAGCGAAAGCGATCCGGCGCCACCCGGGAACAGAATTGGGAAAACCTCTTGGAATGCCTTCTTGGTGTCAGCAAATGCCTCTTCAAAAGTGATTTCCATCTTCTGATCTAGATCAGCGATGATTCCTCGCAAGTCGCTACGAGCAGAAGTCAGATCCTCAAGTTGTTCGCTTAGATATTTGTGGCGCTCTTCAAGCGCTGAAAACTCCTCAAGCGCCAGCGGGTTGAAAGCTCCAAGTTGATTGAGTTTGCGCTCTGCTTGCTTAAGCGCTGTCTCAAGTTCAGACTGCGACTCTGGAATCTCCTGATATTCGTTGAGCAGGTCACTCGGGCTAAAGCTGAGCTCCTCTTGGCTTCTCTCCCCCAGGCTTTGAAGCTGGAGTCGTAGCTCATAGGCGCGCATTTCAACTTCTTGAACACCTTGCGTCATTGAGCTGAGTTGGCTCTCTAGCTGCTGGGCCTGCTGACGAAGCTGCTGCAATCTCTGCATCTTCTGACCACGCTCTGCGTCCAGTTCGCGTACTTTGGTGCGAGCCGAAAGAATCATCTGTTCGATTTTTGCCAGAAGCTTTGGTGAGAGGGCCAAAATGCTCTCTGCGTTTAGAACTTCCTGCTTTCGCTGATTCAGTAGCTCTGCTCTCGCAGAATCTGCGGCAATCGCCTCTGCTAGTCGCTGCGAAATTAGTCCCTGCTCACGACCAACACCGCTCTTTCTTTCCTGCAGCGCACTCAGTCGAACTCGGACATCCAGCTCCCGCGTGCGCGATCCGTCCAGGGCCGCCAGTGCCGAATCTCTGGCCGTCAGGTCCACATCACTGGCTTCGGTGAAGTTTGCAATCTGAGTTTCAAGGCTAGATTTCTTAGCAGTCAGCTCTTGGTTGGATTGTTCGATCTCAGCCAGCTCGGTCTGCAAGCGAGCAATTTCAGCCCCAGTTGAGTCAAGTTGGGCAATTACTCTTCCAACGCTCTCGGCCTTCTTTGCAAGCTCAGAATCGTGCTTCTGCAGATCAGCCAGCGACTGCTCACTGTGTTTGGTCGCAGCGGTTAGCTGCAATTTGGCGTCTTCTAGGCGAGAACTTAGTTGGTCAATAACCCTTGCAAACTCCTGGAGCTCACCAGAAGCGCGGTCGCGCTCAGCGGCTAGTTCAAGCTTTGAGGGCTGCTTGTTGCTGCCGCCCCTGATGAGAGAGCGTGAAATGTAGTCACCGTCTTTTGTGATGACAGGGCGATCAGATCGAACAGATTCGGCCTGCTCTAAAGAGTCTGCAATTAAGAAGCCATCCAAGATGTCTAGAACACCCTCTGGTGCTTCAACCAATTCAGAAGCCCTGGGAAGTTCTCCCGTTGAAACACGTCTTCTGGATTTTGCGCCGTCAAAGATTACAAACTCAGCACGACCTAGATTCTCACGCTTTAGATAGCGCAGCGCAGCCAAGGCTTGTTCTTTACTCTCCACCAAGACAGAGTCGGCAATTGTTCCAAGCGCCACAGCGATTGCCGTCTCGTAACCCGCATCTATTGAAATTGCATCTGCCAGTAGTTCACCAACGCCATTTAGATTTGCCTTGCGCACATTCTTAGCGCCGTCTTCTTGCTCCAAGAGAAGCCCCAATGCTGCGTGACGCGCCGCTAGAGAATCTCTTTCACGCTCGGCGCGGTGAAGCTCTTCGCGAGCGGCATCCAATTTTCTTCTGGCTTCGCGCTCTGCTGCCTGAGCATTCTCATAAGCCCTTCGCAAAGCATCGTCAGACACTGCTTGCCCAGTTGGGTCGAGCACCTGCCGCTCTTGTTCCAGATTTGAAAGCTTAAGTCGTGATTCACTGATGCTGGCGCGAAGGGTATTCTCGGCCGCCAAATTTTCCTGCAGTCTGCCCTGGATGTTCTCTATCTGAGCCGCAAGCTGTCCTTTTTCTGTTCTTCTGTTCTCTGCTTTTTCTCTTGCTCTGTCTAGTTCAGCTTCGTGGCGGGCAAGTTCGAGTGCGAATCGCTCTCTTTCCTGCTCGGCTTTAGAGAGTTCAGCAGCGACCTGTTGAAGTTGATTGTCGATTTGAACTATTTCTTGCTCGAGCGTGCTCTGTTGAGTGCGGAGCTCTTCAACCTCATTCTTGTTGGTGGTCGTCGCATCACCAACGAGAAGATTTTTCTTTTGACTTGCCAGATTCGTGAGGTTGCGAATTCGTGTTTCCAAGGCTTCAATTGCATAAAGATTGCTGCGAGCGGAATCCAACTCTCCTGAATCAAAGGAGTTTTCTATCTCACGAATTCCAGTTCGAGCACTCTCAAGCTGCTGCTGAGCATAGGAGGTTTGAGCCTTCCGATCGCCCTCGTCTTTACTGACGGAGTCAAGTTGAGCACGCAGTGCACGCAACTGAGTCGCAATCAGTTTCCCCTTTAGTTCGCGAGCACTAGCCGCAATTTCCTTGGCCTGCTTGGCAACCTCAGCCTGTCGTCCCAGCGGCTTGAGATTTCTTCTCACCTCTGAAACCAGGTCTTGCAAACGAGTGAGGTTGACCTGCATCGCATCGAGTTTGCGCTCAGTTTTCTCTTTTCTTCTTCGATACTTGAGAATTCCAGCTGCCTCTTCGATGAAGGCACGTCGCTCCGATGGTGTTGCTCGCAAGACGGTGTCTAACTGACCCTGACCAACGATGACATGCATCTCTCGACCCAGACCGGTGTCGCTGAGGAGCTCCTGAATGTCTAGTAGTCGGCAAACCTCGCCATTGATCGCGTACTCACTTGCTCCATTTCGAAACAAAACGCGCGAAATCTTTACCTCGGAATACTCAATGGGCAAGTGACCATCAGTGTTGTCAATTACCAGCTCTACCTCTGCGCGGCCCAAAGGCGCCTTGTTGGCGCTACCGGCGAAGATGACGTCTTCCATTTTTCCGCCGCGCAAGGTCTTTGGACCCTGCTCGCCCATTACCCAGGCCAAGCCATCGACGACGTTTGATTTTCCGGAACCGTTCGGACCAACCACGCATGTGATGCCGGGTTCCAGTTGCAGTGTGGTGGGCTGAGCGAAGGACTTAAATCCCTTCAGGGTGATGCTTTTTAGGTACAACGCCTGCTCACCCCGCTTTCTCGACTCCAGAGCCTACCCAAGGCTACCTCCACCGATTGACCATTCGGTGTTGCCAAACTGAGTTCGCAAGAACAACAGTCTCAAGTGTAGATTGAAGCTTTAATGGCATTTTTTATTGGGATTGGCTTAGCGGTGGTGTCCGCTGTGTTTGGCACGATCTTTCATCAATCCGATTTAGCTGGACTACCCCTTGGCTTAATTCTTTCACTCGCTGGAGTTGCGCTACTGGCAATTGAGGCGAGAGCAACCTGGCCAAAGCGTCTTGGCTTTTTGATCACCTTCGGGGTAATTGTTTTTCTAGCGGCTCAGGATTTCACCGGTGACAAAATGATTCCCGCCAATGAAATTGGAACTATCTGGTCCTACGGTTCTGTGGGTCTAGCAATTCTCATAACAATGTGGCCAAAGCTAAAACGCTAGGTCTTTAGTTTTTGGCATCGGGGGCAGAAGTGACTGCCCCGATTAGCCCAGGCATCCCTTCTAATAGGCGTTCCGCAGCGAGGGCAAGGCTCATCGGTTTGACCATAGGCATTGAGTGAAACCGCGAAATAGCCGCTTTCCCCGTTGACGTTCTTGTATTGCTCGTCAAAGGATGTTCCTCCTTGCGCCACTGCCCTTCTTAGAACATCGGCGGCAATCTCTATTAGCTCTAGCAGTTTCTTTTTCGACAGGCTTTCGGCAGGGGTGTTGTAGTGGAGCTTGGCTACCCAGAGTGCTTCATCCGCATAGATGTTGCCAATTCCGCTCAGGAGGTTCTGATCTAGCAAGACATTTTTGATGCCAGTTTTTCTCAGAAGGATTTTCTCAGCGACTAGATTCGGATCAAAGTAAGGGTCGAGTAAATCCCGAGCGATATGGCTGGCGGTGCTGGGTATTAGAGGAGCAGCCCCGCCCTCTGGAGAAAAGCCCGCGGGCTTGTCATCTGCTGTTGGAACAAGATCATCAAAGTAAAGGCCGCCAAAGAGGCGCTGGTCGATGAACCGAACTTCCCTGTGACTCTTGCCTTTTCTTACTTCCAGTACGACTCTGGTGCACTTGTCCTCCGGCTCCGCCGGTTTTCTCACCAGAATCTGACCACTCATACCGAGGTGACCAACCAGTGCCCGCTCGGAGGAAATTGGGAACCAGAAGAACTTTCCTCTGCGAACAACAGCTTGCAATTTAGCCCCAGTGGCTTCCTTGATAAAACCCTTTGGCCCGCCTGCGTTTTTCTTTAGTGAGCGAGAATCCAAAACCTCAACATTTGAAATTGAGTAGCCAAGGATTGAGCTAGCCAGTCCAGCTCTTACAGTCTCGACTTCTGGTAGTTCGGGCATTATCGGTTTGCGATAGTTCTCAGAGCAGCCAGGGCTGCGCTAGTTTCAGCGGAACGAATGGTTGAGCCTTCGCCCTCGCCGATAACCTCACCAGCTAGTTTGCACTTAGCAAAATAGGTGCGATTGTGTTCAGGGCCCTCGAATGAAATCTCGTACTCGAGCTTGGACTTATCTTCTTTGAGTTTTTCTATCAGAGTAGTTTTTGGATCTGCGAGCTCTCGAAGAGAAATTGGGTCATCCAGAAGCGGAATGACCGTGTGTTCGATGAGTTTGGCAGCAGCCTCAATTCCCGAAGTTAGATACGCAGCACCAATGATTGCCTCCATGGCATCAGCGAGAATGTTTAGACGCTGCCTGCCTCCGGTCGCTAACTCGCCTTTTCCAAGCAGAAGATGTTTTCCAAGGTCTAGGTGATTGGCCGCCGCAGCTAGCGCATTGGCAGAAACAATTGAATTTTTTAGGCGCGTTAGATCGCCCTCAGAAAGATCTGGATGTTTTTGAAATACGTGACTGGCAACAACGTAACCTAGGACTGAATCGCCCAAAAACTCCAGTCGCTCGTTGCTCTGGGTTTGATTTTCGTACGCGTAAGAAGAATGAGTGAGCGCAAGCTCAACTAGCTCGGGCTTTATTTCAACTCCGAGCCGCTCTAGCAGCTCGTTTGAAACCATCTTTGTTAGACGTCCGCTACCTTGCGGCCCTTGTATTCCATGTAAAGCTCGGTACCGACTGAATCGGTAACAACCTTTGCACGGTGTGGAAGGGAGTAAACGGTGCGGCCACCCTCAACGCTCTTAACTAGGGCAACTGGCTCTGTCTTCCACTGTGAACGGCGTGCGTGAATGTTGGCACGCGATTTACGTCGCTTTGGTACTGGCATCAGAAATCCTTAGTTTTGGTTGGGTTTTGGCCGAAGGCCTTGGACCGAAGAGCAAGAATAGAGCAATCAGCCCTAAAACGCCAGTGGCTAGCTAGCCTGCGGCGGCAGGGCCTCTACCAGTGGGTGATCGCCCGCAATCGGACCCACCTTGGCAGCGCCGCCCGGAGAACCAATTTCCTTGAAGAAATCAACGTTTACCGAGTAGTACTCTTTCCACTGCTCCGGGACATCGTCCTCGTAGTAGATGGCCTCGACCGGACATACTGGCTCGCAAGCCCCGCAATCCACGCACTCGTCTGGGTGGATATAGAGCATGCGGTCGCCCTCATAAATGCAGTCAACCGGACACTCATCGATGCAAGCCTTGTCTTTAACATCGACGCAGGGAAGGGCAATGATGTAGGTCACTTTGTCTTACCAGCCTTCGTCAAGAGCATTTTCAATAATTCTAAAGCACTAGAAGTTGGATTTTGCCCTAGCCTCGCGGCGCTGGCGCTGCTCTGCCGGGTCTGGAACTGGAACAGCTGAAATTAACTTCCTGGTGTAGTCCTTTTGAGGATTATTCAAAATCTGATCGCGGTCACCAATTTCAACCAGCTCACCGTGCTGCATTACAGCGATTCGGTGGGCCAGGGTATCAACCACGGCTAGGTCGTGGCTGATAAATAGACAGGCAAACTTTAGTTTGTCTTGCAGCTCTAGCAGCAGGTCCAAAAAGCGAGCCTGCACAGAAACGTCCAAGGCACTTGTTGGCTCATCAGCGATGAGAAGATCTGGGTTTAGTGAAATAGCTCTGGCAATACCGACGCGCTGTCGCTGTCCACCAGAAAGCTCATGGGGATAGCGGTTTCGATAGTTTCGTGGAAGCTCAACAGAGTCCAGTAGGTCTTCGACAATTTGATTCAGTTCACTGCCCTCTGCTTTTTTGGCAAGAAGCAGTGGCTCGCCAATGCTTTCACCGATTGGCAAGCGAGGGTTTAGCGAGCTTCCTGGATCTTGGAAGACCACTCCGGTTCGCTGTCTTAGTCCCCGAAGTTGCTTCTGAGTCGCCCCGGCAATCTCCTCGCCAATGAGCTTGATGCTTCCCTCGGAAACTGGAAGAAGTCCAATGGCAGCTCTTCCAACTGTTGTCTTTCCGGAGCCAGACTCTCCCACTAATCCAAGAATTTCACCTGGATAAATTTCAAAACTTATGTTTTTCGCTGCAGTGAAAGCGGCTACCTTGCCACGCTTTGGGTAAACGATTGAGACATCTTTCATAGCCAGAACTGGCTTCGCACCCGAGGGTACTTCGAAGAATCTTCTCGCGCTTCTTCCGAGCTTTGGAACTGATGCGAGAAGAGTCTGGGTGTATGGGTGCTGGGGGCGGTTGAAGATTTGGTCAGCGGTCCCCTGCTCAACCATTTGTCCGTCTTTCATCACAAGGATTCGGTCCGCTAGGTCGGCCACCACCCCCATGTCATGGGTAATCAAGATCACACCGGACTGCAGTTTTTGATTCAGAGATCTGAGCAAATCCAAAATCTCAGCTTGAACTGTTACATCCAGCGCTGTGGTTGGCTCATCGGCAATCAAAAGCTTTGGATCACAACTGAGGCTTTGGGCAATCATTGCTCTTTGACGCTGACCACCTGAGAGCTGGTGTGGATATGAATTAAAAGCTTTTTCAGGATCTGGTAGCTCGACCATTGTCAAAAGCTCGATTGCTCGCTCTTTAGCCTGCTGCTTGGTCATCTTTGGATAGTGAACCTTTAGCGCTTCTGAGATCTGGAAGCCGATTGTGTAAACGGGGTTGAGAGCTGTCATCGGCTCCTGGAAGATAACCGCAATTTCCTCACCGCGAATCTGACGAAGACGCTTCTTCTCAGCTCCAATCAGCTCTTCCCCCGCCAGCTTGACCGATCCGCTGGCTCTTCCGTTTACTGGCAAAAGGCCCAGCAGCGACATTGCACTGGTGCTCTTACCGGAACCTGATTCACCGACAACCGCCAAAACTTCACCTGGCGAGACCGTGAAGTTGATGTTGGTAGCGGCCATCACCCACTGCCCGTCGACCCAGAATTCGACACCTAGGTTGCTGGTTTCAATGATTGGAGCATTCATCTAGTTGCCCCCTAGAGTCATAGTTGTATGAAATACCGCTCGCGCTTTGGAAAATATCTCACCATCATTTTTGGTGCCATCCTGGCTCTCGCTTTGGTCATGAGCTGGATTGAATTCGGAAGTAGCGGACTGCTCGAAAGCAGTCTTGTCTCGGCTTGGCTGTTCTACTCCTGCTACTTGCTGCTGTGGCGCCCATCGGTTGAAATCACCACGAGCAGCGTTGTCATGAACAACGTCCTGCGACGAATCGAAATCCCGCTTGGAAATATTCAAAGAATCGACACCAAGTGGGCTCTGGAGATCACTACCGCGGAGGGACGCTTCGTCTCTTTCTCCGCTGTTGCCCCAGGCAGACACACCACTTTCACTGCCTCGCGCGATGACGGAAGTTACCTCCCGGAAACTAGCTACGTCGCTGGCACCGTTCGGCCCGGCGACTTGGTCACCTCTGACTCCGGAGCGGTTGCCTACGAAATCAGACGAAGACTCGAGCAGGGTGGCTTGGTTGTCGGTGAGGTCAGAAAGTCTTTCAACGCTAAAAGCATTGTCTTTTGGCTCTTGCTGACAGCTGCAGTTTCGGTATTGCTCTTTTGAGCGAATCAAAATCATTTTTGACCTCGCTCAGCAACTAACTTCTTGAAGTCTTGCCATGCTCCACCTTGTCTTGGAAGACGGCGTTGACGGGGATCGAAAGCATCTCTTAGTCCGTCTCCAACGAAATTGATCGCAAGAGCAATCAAAACGATGAAGAGACCTGGATACCAAAACAGCCAAGGACGGGTCTTGAATGCCTCGTTGTATTCGGAAATGATTTGACCCAGTGAAATGTCTGGGGCAACAATTCCGAATCCTAGATAGCTCAGTGAGGTCTCAATCAAGATTGCAGCTGACATCAAAAGGGTTGCGTTTACAACAATCACACCAATTGCATTGGGCAGGATGTGGCGGAAGATAATTCTGGAATTGCTAGCCCCGGCAACCCTGGCGGCATCAACAAATTCCCGCTCCCTAAGCGATAAGAATTCTGCTCTCACCAAACGAGCAAGGCCCGTCCATGCGATTAGACCCAGCAGCACTCCAAGTGATACGGCATTACCACCGAAAGTTCTTCCCAAAACAGCGCCTAGTACCAGGGTTGGGATAATGATGATTACGTCGGTAAATCTCATTAGAAGGCTGTCTACGCGACCGCGGAAGAAGCCAGAAACCGAACCGACAATTACACCGATGATGGTTGCAATTGAACCGACCAGCACTATAACGAGCAGCGACTGCTGAATTCCGCGCATAACTCTGGCAAAGATGTCCTTACCCAGGGTGTCCTGGCCAAATGGGTGCTCACCAATTTGGAATGGCCAAAGGGAAAGAGTCGGTGTTCCACCGGTATTGAGAACCGGATAATTCTCATACCAGTTGTATTTCCACCAGCCCTCAATTCGAAGTCCATCAACAATCAGTCGGTTAGTTTCTGGGTTGACAACCAACTTTCCGGATCCGCCCACAACTACCCCAACGGAAGTAAACGCCAGCAGAGCAATCAGAAATAGAACAATTAGAGAAGCGACTGCTGCTTTGTGTCGGAAGAATCGTCTGCGAACGATGGTGCCAAGCGATAGGCCTTCGGTCTCTCTTTGTTCAATAGAGATCTCGCGGTTTAGCTGAGTTTCGTCGCTAACAGGTTTCTTAGCCATTAGTTCACCCTGATTCTTGGATCGAGAGCTGAATAAAGCACGTCAGCCACAATGTTGAAAATAACAGCGATGGCTCCTGTAACTATGAAAAAGCCCATCACTAAATTCACATCCACCGCTTGCAAGCCTTTGTTGAATAGCGCTCCCATACCCTGCCAAGCAAATACTCGCTCGGTAATAATCGCTCCACCAATTAGTCCAGCAATGTCAAAGGTGATAATGGTTGCAATCGGAATCATTGCGTTTCTGAATGCGTGGCGCATGATTACTGTTCGCTCGGGAAGTCCCTTGGCCCTCGCTGTTCGAATGTAGTCCTGGTTTAAAACTTCCAACAGCGATGCTCGCGAATAGCGTGTGTAACCAGCAACCGAAACAATCATCAACGCAATGGTTGGCAAAATGAGGTGACCAAAGCTATCCAGCATTCTCAGCCACATGTCGTCGTTATTCGCAAGGGACGGAGTCACTGCACCAATCGTCGAAATAAATCCAGCTTTTAGATTGATCGCAGCCTTGTATTCCTCGAAACGAAGCAGCATTTGATCAAGAATTAAAACTAGAACTGAGGCGGAACCAATGATTGCTCCAAGACGGGAAATCTCTTTCTTGTCATCTCCACCAAAGAAGACTCCAACCACAAAACCAGCACCGCCCAGGATCAGCAGCGCGGCAACGATGCCAAGAGGGTTATTGACGAAGAAGAACAAGAACTGCATTGGATACCAAAGCGCCGCCACGACACCGACCACTGTGACTGCAGTCCAGACTGCCTTTCTATCATCCAGTCCTCGGTTCAAAATGGTGATCAAGAAAGCAAGACCTGCAGTTAGTAGCACAACCCCAACTATTCCGAGAGATGGGCTCTTGAGCCATTGGGTAAGCGTGGAAAGCGTGAGGACAACCAGCGATAGCAACAGTGTGATTCCGAAGACGCGCGCTCTGGTTTTGAGCCCACCACCGACAATGCCGGCAATAACTATTCCAAGCCCGAGTGAAATCAGAATGGTTGCCAAGGGCGATAAGACGGGATCGTCAAGGAATTGATTAAATCGAATAGCACCAAACTCTTTTAGCAAAACCGCTACCCAGAAAATTGGTAGCGAGTAGAAAACAAAAGCAAAGAATGTAACGGTGTAGTCATAGCCGGAGTACTGACGAAGAGCAGTCGTCATACCAATTGTGATTCCGACGATGATAGAAAGAATTGTTGCCAGCGTTACCAGCTGCAGGGTTGATCCCATGGCCGACGCTAGTGCATCAACGACTGGTTGTTCACCCTGGGCAATCGAAATACCGAGATCACATCTACCGATTAGACAGCCGGCTGCACCGCCAAGCCAAAGAAAATAACGAAGAGCTGGCGGAACATCTAAGTTCAGTCGCTCTTCCAAAGAAGCAAGTTTGACCAGGGCGTCTCTGGTGCCGGCAGCCCTGAGGTCTGCAAGAGGGTCACCTGACATTGCTGTAAGAACGTAAACGATGAAAGATGCGACCAATAGAACAACCAAGGTCGCGGCCAATCGGCGAATTACGAATCCAAGCATCTTTGCCTCTCAAGTGTGAAGAAGGTCCCCGCCCAAGGACGGGGACCCCCTAAGCACTACCTGTCTAGGTTATCCTGCGACAGGTCTCCAGTCCCAGAAGTTCCAGAAGAAGTAAGGAACCAGTGGGTTCATGCTTACGCCCTCTGTACCCTTGTCCCACCAAGTGAGGCCAGGGAACTGGAAGATGGTGATTGAGTAGGCATCGTTCCAGATTTCCTTCTCAGCTGCGAGCTGCAGCTCGAACTGCTTCTCTGGGTCAAGCGCAGTGTTGAGGTCAGAAAGTGACTTGTCAACGTTTGCGTTTGAGTAGCCAGAGAAGTTAGAAGGCTGTCCGGTACCTAGGTACTGGTCAGATCCTGTAACGGCTAGAGATGTTGATGCCCACGCGAAGATAACTGCGTCGTGTGGGTTGATATCAGCACCGGTGAATGCCCAGTCTGGCTCGGACTCGTCAACAACATTGAATCCAGCTAGCGCAGCGTTAGCTGCAATTAGCTCATATTCCTGTCCACGACGAACGTTTCCTAGTGGGTACCAGAATCCAACCTCTACTGGGGTTGCAACTCCGGCCTCAGCTAGTAGCGCCTTGGCCTGCTCGATGCGGGCTGCTGCGTCACCAGAGGTGTAAACGCTTGAGCCGTTCTCTGCAACCATGCGGTCGTAGTTAGGTGAGCCTGGGATCAATAGGTGAGAGTTACGAAGCTCTGCATTTGGGTTAAGAGGCTTGATTAGGTTCTCAAGAATCTGCTCGCGAGGAATCGAGAGCAAGAATGCCTGACGGACCTTGCGTGCCTTCTCAGCGTCGCCACCGTAAGCAGCTGCGTCGAATGGTCCACCGTTGTTGAAGGTTAGGTCGATGTGCTCGTAAGCAGCTTCGTTACCAGTTGCGTAGTTTGCATTGGTTAGAGCTGAAACAAGTGCTAGCACGTCAGCGGTTGGCTGACCGGAAGCAATCTGAACCTCACCATTCTCAACAGCCTGAACAGCAGCAGTTGAGTCAGCGATTTCGCGGATGGTTACGCGCTCGTACTTAGGTGATGGTCCCCATGCGAATAGTGGGTTTGACACGAAAGTTACGTACTGGTCAGCAACTGCTTCCTCAACGATGTATGGACCGGAGGAAAGTGACTGAAGAGCATCTGGAGTACCAGTGGTCTGGTAGCCAGTGTTCCACTTCTCAGCAACAGGCTTTAGCCACTCGAGGTCACCGTTAGTAACGGCCTCGATGAACTGTGCCTTTGCATCAGCTGCGGATAGATCTGGGTAAGCCATCTGGACGGTGCCGTGTGCAGAAACACCTAGACCGAACTGTAGCTCCCAGTCCACATACTGAATGTCGTACTCGAATGTCAGCTTGCGACCATCAATAGTTGGAAGCTTGCTTGCAAGGTCAGCGCGTGGGTTAGCGTGCTGGAAGACGTAGTTGTCGCCCTCCTTGAAGTAACCAAAGCCAGCAACCCATGCTAGAAGCAGGTCTGCTGCGTCGATTGCAACACCGTCTGACCAAACAACACCGTCATTGATGGTGTATTCGACAGTTAGTGGCTCGTCGCTGATCTTTGCGTAGGTACCGAATGCCTCGTTCTTAACAAGTGCTGGGTCGCCGTTGTAGTAGCTGAAACCAGAGCCGGTTAGGTAAGCAGTCAGACCGTTCTTTACGTTGTTACCGGTGACAGATGCCGAGTTGTACTCGTCGGAAATGTCATTCCAGGCAACAGTGATTGAGGTTCCCTCAATGATCTCGGACTGGTATGGCAATGCACAGCCAGATAGTCCGACAGCAACTGCGGCGGTTGCCGCTACGAGGGAGATAGAGCGGAATTTCTTCATTATTCTCCTTGTATATAGCCAGCAGCTAGCTCGTGGCTAAGTGCTGATGCGATAAGCCTAATTCGCAAGGACCCCTAGAGACTAATCAGCCGTCTCATTTGCGTAACATTTTGAGACCAAAACCCGAAAACTTCCGCTTGGTTACCGATATCCTGCAGGAATGAAAAGCGGACTGTCAGCCCTGGCGGCTGTGGTCCTATGGTCATCCCTGGCCGCCCTGGCAACTCTGCTGCCGAATGTTCCCCCATTTCTCAAGACGGGGCTTGGACTAATTCTGGGATCCCTGATATCCCTGCCACTTGTGAAATTTGATGTCAGGCGACTGCGAGTGAATTGGAAGGTGCTCGCGCTAGGTGTCTATGGGCTCTTTGGCTATCACGCCGCCCTGTTCATCGCACTGCAGACAGCGCCGGGCGTGCAGGCGAACTTGGTGAATTATCTGTGGCCGCTGTTAATTGTTGTCTTGGCACCTTTTTTCATTCCGACCGCAAAACTTTCGCTAAAAATCTCATTAGCTGCAGTTATTGGTTTTGCAGGAGCTGCACTTGCCGTCATTTCCGGAGGGACCGGTGATGGCGGATTTGCAATTGGCTACCTATTTGCATTGATAGCTGCAGTTGTTTGGGCGACTTACTCTTTGGGAACGAAAGTAATCGGGGATTTTCCTACGGCAGCCGTTGGCCTGTTTGCATTCGTGGCTGGTGGGTTAGCAATCATGGTTCACTTCTTGTTTGAAACTCCAACCACATTGAGCTCAACTGATTGGCTACTAATTGGAGCTTTAGCGGCAGGGCCATTGGGCGCTGCTTTTTATTTTTGGGATTACGCCATCAAGAATGGCAATCCCCAGCAAATTGGTTTACTTTCCTTTCTCACTCCTCTACTTTCAACTGCCTTGCTAGTGGTGGTGAGTGGAGCTGAGCTCTCTCCACTACTCGCTCTTTCTGCCGCTTTAATTCTTGCTGGGGCAATGCTTGGACGACAAAGACAGCCATGAGTGAAAAGTTCAAAAAACGGAGCCTAGCTGCACCTATTTATCTACCGTCTCTGTTGATTACGGGTGCGGAAGGTGCGCTTCTTCCGATCCTGCCGGTTACGGCAGTTGGTTACGGTTTTTCTTTAGCAGAAGCTGGAATCGTTGCTGCCGTATTGATGATTGGAACTTTAGTTTTTGAAATTCCAGCTTCTTACCTAACCAATCGAATCGGCGAGAGAAACACCATGGTGTTAGGCGCAGCGATGGGTGTTATCGCGGGGGTTCTAGCGTTTTTCCACCTTGGGTATTTTTCTTTGCTGCTTTCGGCGCTTCTGTTTGGAGCCGGACATGCGCTGTTTGGCCTCGCTCGCCACTCAGTCTTAGCGGAGCTTGTTCCCGCTGAACACAGACCTAGATCAATGTCGCTGCTGGGCGGAATGTTCCGCGGTGGAATGGCAATCGGGCCCGTCATCGGAGCTGCCTTTATATCTCTCTACGGAGTGGAGTCTGGGTATCTGGCTGTTGCCTTGATGTGTCTTTTGGCAGGGCTCTCGGTTTTCACTGTGCCCGTTCACAAACTCACCACCCCGCCATCAGGTCTTGGTGGAAATGTCTGGCAGGTTGCTAAAAAACACTCCAAAGAACTAATGACTCTTGGTGTTGCTTCTTCCATTATTAATGCTGGGCGAACCATTCGAATGGTTGGTTTGCCGCTACTTGCTATTCAGTTGTCAATCGACCCAGCCCAGACCTCGTTTATCTTCGGAGTAACTGGCTTCATCGACTTCGCACTTTTCTATCTGTCTGGAATCGTGATGGATAAATACGGAAAGTTCTGGGCTTCCGTGCCAACACTCCTAGCTTTGGGTCTCACATATTTATTCAGTTTTATGGTTGTCGATGTAACCGCATTCTGGATTTTGGCAGCTGTGACAGCACTTGCCAATGCAATGTCGGCGGGTATAAACATGATTCTTGGCGCCGATATGGCTCCTGCCGGATCACGCAGTGAATTCCTAGCAGCGTTTCGAATCCTCACCTCGGGAGGAGTTGCTGTCGCCCCTGCGATGATTTCATCGCTTACAGCAATCGTTGGATTATCGTCAGCTCTTGCAGCCACTGGACTGCTCAATTTTGTTGGGGCCCTTTTATTCTGGAAATACTTACCGATTTATGCGCCGGACCGTCTCAAGAAATAGGGTGTGGATAACTTCCGGCGCAACGAACAAAAAATGTCAGACTGCCCTTATGAAAATTATTTGCCCCGTTTGCGGAGTATGGCTGGTATCTATAGAGAGCCAAGATGGGTTTGCTTCCTTTTTCTGTGAGAGCTGTAGAGCGAAGAACGTCCTTATCTTGCCCAGGGCCAGGCGCTAAAAACGCTGCCTGAAGGATTTTTTGATTCGGCTCCAAACAAGGTAGGATTTGGAAGTTCATGCGGGTGTGGCGAAATTGGCAGACGCACCAGATTTAGGTTCTGGCGCCGCGAGGCGTGGGGGTTCAAGTCCCTTCACCCGCACAAAATGGTGAAACTAATTATTTCTTAGTTAGTTTCACCTTATTTTTTTCGTGGTCAATCTCAAACTGGTAAGGGCCTCTTCTCACAATTTCTGTGCTTTCTCCGCCCTCGGACTTGATGCCTAGTTCCTTAGTGATTTGCTTGAAGAACTTGCGCTGGCTACCAAGCTTGAGCTCGGTGCCTTGATACCAAACCTTGGATCCACCGTGGCTCTTTACCGTAAGAGCTGGCGAACCATCTACGTCGCTATCTGCAAACTTTGCGATCACCTCAGCAGAGAGATTCTTACTCAGCTCGCTCCAGAGTTCGATTTTGTAGCCATTGGAAAGAGAACCCTGGCCCTCGCGCAGTGGATAGAACTCTTCTACGTAAACTCCCGCTAGGTCCCTAACCAATCGGCCACCATAGCCACCCAATTTCACGCGAAGCGTTCGATCGGCAGTGTTGGTGAAGTAGGAGATTAGAAGATTGCCGCCCTGAGCGACGTAGTCATGGAAGTTTTTCTCCTCCTGCTCGCTCAGCATGTGAACAAGTGGCATCAGCACAAGTTCGTATTTATTCAGTGTTTCAACCGAAGCATCGGCTGGAACAAAGTCAACCCGGGTGCCGTTTTCCCACATCGCCCGATACCACTTTGCAACAGTCTCCGGGTAGCTGATGTCTTGGGTTGGCAAATTAGCCTGCATCAGTGCCCAGAACTGCTCGTAGTCATAAACAATTGCAACTTCTGCCTGCTCAGTTGGGTAGTTAGCAACCTCAGGATTCAACTTGAGCCAATTACCAAGTTCGCTGATCTCGCGATAAACCCTGGTGTCAGAGCCGGCGTGTGGAACTAGTGCAGAGTGGAAGCGCTCGCTACCTGCTTGAGATTGGCGCCACTGGAAATACATGACACCTTGGGATCCACGAGCGACAAAGCTGGCGCTGTTTCTAAATTCCTGACCAGGAGTCTTGGCGTAGTTTCTTGGTTGCCAATTGACAGCTGATGTGCTGTGCTCCATGAGAAGCCACTGTCTGCCGTCTGCAAAGCCGCGAGTTAGATCTGCCTGCTGAGCTAGATCGATGTGATTGAGAACATCGTGCTGGGCCAGGTAGTGATCGGTCGAGACAAAATCAACCTCACGTGCCCACTTGAAATAGTCCATCGCATGGGTGAACTTCATGGACATGAAATTGGTCGTGATTGGATTTTTCTTGTCGTAGCGACGAATAATGTCGCGCTCCATTTTGTAAAGGTCGAGCGTTGCTTCGTTGGTGAAGCGCCTAAAGTCCATCTGCTGACCTGGGTTTGGATGCGTGCCATCCGGAGTGCGCTTTGGCACCACTAACTCATCCCAGTTGTAGTAGCGCTGGGACCAGAAGTCCGTTCCCCAGGCCGCGTTCAACTCGTCAATCGATGCATATTTATTCTGTAGCCACTGAATAAACGCAAGTCTGGAATTCTCGCAGTAGCAGTAAGGCGCGTGACAGCCGTACTCATTGTTGACGTGCCACATCACAACCGCTGGGTGATTGGAATAGCGAGCTGCAATTTGATCAACCAGTGCCGATGCTTTTTCACGATAAACCTTTGAAACAGCGCAATAGTGCTGTCGGCCACCGTGTGATAGTCGAACCCCATCGAAGTTGACCGGCAGCACATCTGGGTGGGCTTTCACTAGCCATGCCGGTGGTGAGGCAGTTGCGGTTGCCATGTCAATTGAAATTCCGCCATCGTGCAACATCTGCACCGCTTCATCCAGCCAGTCAAAGTGGTACTCGCCATCTTTGCGCTCGATTTTCGCCCAAGAGAAAATGCCGAGTGAAACCAGGTTCACTCCAGCCCCCTGCATCAATTCAATGTCTTGTTTCCAGACATCTTTTGACCACTGTTCTGGGTTGTAATCGCCACCGAAGTGGAGCTTTCCAAGATTGAGCATCAGCTCTCCTTTATTTCAATCAGCATGGCATTTTCTGGATTCAAAATTGGCGCTCTGAGTCCAACACTTGCAAGCGCAGCACCGGTCAGTTTCACCCCATCCATCCAAGCAACCTGGGTCCGTTGGATGAAGGTCGGCTCTCCTGCTGGGAACACTGCTCGAACTTGGTAGGTCTTAGAGGGGTCTAGGCCTGGAATAAAGATTGCGTTAGGGCGAGAGCCGCTAATTGCAGAAAGAGTTGCATAAGCGAAGATGGCTTGCTTTCTATCGTTTGAAATAACTCCATGCACAAAACTGCTCTCGTCTGTCTCGGCTCTAACCAAGCGACCCGAATGAAGCAAAGCGCGATTGTTCTTGTAGTAATCGCTGAAGCTCTTAAGCAGCTTCTTCTCTTCGGCGGTGGTTTGAGTAATGTCCCATTCAAGTCCAGCATGTCCAAACAGGGCCGTAATTGCTCTGAACGAAAGAGAGTGAACACGGCCGGTGGTGTGTGATTGGGTTGGGCCTATGTGGCTTCCCAGCATTTCTGGTGGAATTGCCACCTGGGTATAGCGCTGGATGTATTGGCGCTCAAGTGCATCATTGCAGTCTGAGGTCCAGAATCGATCGACAATCTGCGCCATTCCAAGATCAATTCTTCCGCCGCCAGATGCACACGATTCAATCTCAAGACCCGGGTGACGTTTCTTTAGTTCGGAGAACAGACTGAAGATTGCCAGAGTTTGCTTATGAACCGCTGGTTTGCCTTGACTGGCAGGCTCTAGCAGGAATCTGTTGTGATCCCACTTGATGTAGTCAATTTCATACTCGCTAAGAATTTTGTCAACCGACTCAAGGATGAATTTATAAACCTCAGGATTAGTCAGATCCAAAACCAGTTGGCGTCTTCCCTCGAGTGGGACCCGGTCCCCTGAGCGCAAAATCCAATCGGGGTGGCTTCGATATAAGTCACTATCCGGGTTGACCATCTCGCCTTCGAACCAAAGTCCGAACTGCATACCGCTGTCCTTCACCTTCTTTATAAGAGGTGAAAGACCTTGGGGCCAGACATCCTTTGACACTTCCCAGTCGCCTAGGCCTGCGTTATCGCTGCGACGTGAACCGAACCAGCCGTCGTCCAATACGAATCTTTCGACACCAATTTCTTTAGCGACGTCTGCCAGCTGCTCAAGTTTTTCAAGGTTGTGATTGAAGTAGACCGCTTCCCAAACGTTCAAGGTCAAAGGACGCGGTGAGGTTGGGTGCTGGCTTCGTGCTCTGAGCCAGCTAAAGCTGCGATCTGAAACTCCATCAATTCCGCAATTTGAATAAATTGCATAAACACTCGGAGCAAGGTGAGTCTGCCCAGCACCAAGAATGATTTCTCCTGGCAGCAGGAGCTCACCAGCGCTGATGAATTTTCGGCCTGACTGGGCCTGCTCAATTGTGTGACGAGAGTTTCCGGAAAAACCGAGGCCCATTGCCCAAACATCTCCAGATTGATAATTGGCACCCTCGGTCATGGCAAGTTGAACAATTGTGTAGTCGTGCGAAGATCTTCCTTCGCGCACTTCTCTAACCCATAATCCCGATTGAATTTCTCGGCGCTGAGGCTGCCTCTCCTTTACCCAACGGCCTGTGAAATCCAGTGACTCGGCTGCCTTGTCCGGAAGCGGAAGAATTACCTCTAGCGCCTGGACCTCGAAGTCTTCGGAGCCATTATTAGTAACCGTCTGCTTAATCTCCAGCACGCCACTGCCAACAAATTCGAAAACAATCGAAACTTCGAGGCCAGCGGCCTCATCCTTGCTAATCGCAGTGATGCTGGTCTTAGTTTGTTCGACCTTTATCAGGTCAAATTTTTGTGAGAAGTCTTTGCCATTGCGATGACCTAGCAGCGCTGGTCTTGCAGTGTTTCCTCTAGCGTTTTCTCGCCAAATGCCGTGAAACTCATGCGCGTCAAGTTCGGCATGGGCAGTGGGTTCGATGCTTGCAAGCGCGAGGTGATCTGGCGAGTCGCCAAGTTCTTCACCCCAGTGCAGAACCTGCGGAGTTCCACCAGAAAAATCCAGCACCAAACACACTCCGGCCTGGGAGATTTTCGCCGAGTTTGGAATCACTGAATCCTGCATCTTCCTAGTCTGATAGCTGTTACTGGGCGGAGTAAAGACCCCGCCCAGTAACTACTCAGTTGCTATTCAATTGTCTGCACTCCCCCGAAGGAGAGGGCCTGTCCGCTCGCCCGAACCCGAAATCCTGAACCTTACGACCCAAATGATTGGGTTTGAACGAACTGGACCAATATTCCCAAACTTTTCGAATTAAAAACGACAAAAGTAATCATTCCGTTAGTAAGAAAACGGCCATATTCGTAAATCGGCAATAATCTTTTGGCAGGAGGGAGGCCAAAAATGCTTGCAGCACAGCGAAAAGCCAGGATTTTGGAAGAAGTTGGCTCCTCCGGCGCCCTCCGAATCGCAGATCTCGCCGATGCCCTCGGGGTTTCTGAAGTCACCATTCGACGTGATGTCGAGCAGCTGGCGGCCCAGGGTCTAGTCGACAAGGTTCATGGTGGCGTAACAGCTAACACCCTCTCGCTCACACTCGAGCCCCCGTTTGCTGCCAATTCCATGAAGGAACAACAGGCAAAAGATGCAATAGCGGCCAGAGCGGCGGATCTGGTTCGACCTGGCATGGCCGTTGCCCTGATGGGTGGGTCTTCTGTCTACGCTCTAGCAAAAAGATTGCGTGATGTTCCCGCCCTAACAATTGTCACTAACTCTGTTCCAATTTCTGATTTGTTTGCTCAGAAATCGAGAGCTGATCAAACCATTGTTCTAACCGGCGGAGTTCGCACACCGACTGACTCATTGGTTGGAAATATTGCGACAGAGGTTTTTTCAAGATTCAATCTTGATTTTGTATTCATGGGCACTCACGGAATGGACAGCGAATTTGGTTTTAGCTCCCCTAATTTGGTCGAAGCAGAAACAAATCGCGAGGTAATTCGCAGAAGCGCCAAGTTTGTGGTGTTGGCTGATGCAACAAAATGGGGTGTTCGAGGCTTCTCATCTTTTGCATCGTTTGATCAAGCTGATCTGGTAATTACCAGCAAGGGTCTTACCAACAAGGCATTAGTTGTTCTTAGATCAAAAGTTAAAGAAGTGATAGTCGCTAACTAAAGCTTTAGCGATAGCAAGTAGCTGCCGATTGGCCGGCCAAATCTCACGGCAACATTTGCCAGGTGACCTTGCTCTGAAAATCCATGACTTTTGTGAAGTGCTAAAGATGCCTGAGCTCCTCTATCAGCTACAACCGCAATGACCTCTTTGATTTCCCGATTCCTGCAAGCCTCTATTAGAGCTGCGAAGAGTTTTGAACCGAGTTTTTTCCCGGTTGCTGCTGCGGCCAAATAAATCTGATTCTCAACAATCTTGAGATAACCGGTTTTCTGACGCCAAGGCGAAACTAGGGCAAATCCGAGAATCTCGCTGCCGCGAACCAACACCAGAAATGGAAGCTCGAGTTTTGTCTGGTGCTCAAACTTCTCTACCCAGTGATTGATGTCAAGTGGCTTATCATCGAAAGTTATAACGGTGTTTTGAATATAGAAGTTATAGATGTCCTTCACCTGCGGCATGTCTGCACGCGTGGCATCTCGAATTTCTATTGGCAACTCAGACTGAGCTGGCTTGGTTTTACTCCTTCTAACCAGCCGCCACCTAGTTTCGGAATCAACCATGATCCACCCACTCCATTGGCGCTTCGCCCATTTCCTCTAAGAGCTGATTGGCTTTTGTAAATGGCCGAGAGCCAAAGAATCCGCGATAGGCAGAAAGCGGTGAAGGATGAGCTGAGGAAATTACTTTTGCGGCTCCAAGTTCACTCTTTAGTTCCTGAGCTTTATTGCCCCACAAAATCGCCACCAACTTCTCTTTCCGGACCGCAACCAGAAACTTAACGGCGGCTAGCGTGAACTCGTCCCAGCCCAGTTGAAAATGCCCACCAGTCTCATTGGCTTTGGTGGTGAGATGACGATTCAGCAGCATCACTCCCCTGTCCTGCCAATGAGTTATGGAAGATGGCCTTATCTCCAAGTTCAAATCATCCTGCAACTCAGTGAGGATGTTTTGCAGTGAAGGTGGAAAGGGTTTGGTGCCACCGGGAACAGCAAATGCCAGTCCGATTGCATGGGCTGGGTTTGGGTAGGGATCCTGTCCGAGAATCAGCACTCGAAAAGACTTCGGGGAATCCTGAAAAGCTCGAAAGATATTGGTTGGCTGCGGAACAAAATCTTCGTCCTTCAATTGCTCAAAAATTCGGTTCAGTCGGCTCTTTTGGGCGCTAATCAGCGGCAGCCAATCGGGATGGACAGAATCGAGCATGAGCTAATAGTAAAAGTGCGAAGATGATTACAGAAGAAGGAGCATCGATGCCATCTGCCCAAGAGCTTTTGCAAGAAGCCGCCGGTTATGCCCAAACCCTGACCGAGATCCGAAGAGACCTGCACCAGATACCCGAATTCGCACTCGATCTGCCCAACACGCAGCAAAGAATTATCAAATCCATAGAGGGCCTTGGCGAAATGACCCTTGGCAAGAATTTGACCTCGATAGTTCTTCGAATCAAGGGAGCCAACCCCGGCCCCACAGTCCTGCTTCGCGCGGACATGGATGCACTAAAGGTTGTTGAAGAAAGCAATCTTCCCTACGCATCAACCAATGGTTTCATGCACGCCTGCGGCCACGATCTTCACATGGCAGCTGGCATAGGAGCGGCTCACCTGCTTGCTACACATAAAGACAAACTCAACGGAGAAGTCCTGATCTGGTTCCAACCAGGAGAAGAGGGTCATCACGGAGCTGATGTGATGATCGAAGAGGGCATGTTGGACCTCACAGGTTCGAGACCAATTGCTGCCTATGGTTTGCATGTCTTCACATCAATGCCAAAGGGTCTCATTGCCTGTAAGAGCGGCCCACTGATGGCGAGCGCCGGAGATCTAAACGTCTCGTTTCATGGCTCCGGAGGTCACGGCTCTATGCCATGGCTCAGCAAGGATCCAGTGACGCCGATGGTGGAGTCAATTACAGCCCTGCAAAATCTTCTCAACAAACAATTTGACCAATTTGACCCAGTAATTCTCAATGTCGGTTGGATTCGAGCTGGCGACGATGCCACCACAAATGTCATCGCCGACTCTGCCAGCTTCGGCGCAACTGTCAGGACCTTCTCCGAGGAGAGCACCAAAAAACTGCACGAACTAGCTCCCAAGCTCATCCACAGCATTGCCGAGGGATTTGGCGTCAAAGCTGACGTTAGTTTTGGCCGGGCTACGAAGGTTCTGATGAATAACCCTCAAGCCGTTGAGCGAGTCGAGCAGGTTGCCAAGCAGCTAGTCGGCGAGCAGGGCTACATGCCCATGCAAAAGCCAATCGCTGGCGGAGAGGACTTCGCATCGATTGTGGCCGAGGTGCCTGGGGCATTCGTGTTCGTTGGTGCCTGTCCGCCTGAAATTGATTTCCAAACCGCCCCCACCAACCACTCGGCTAAGGCCCAATTTGATGACTCGGTGCTGCCGCTTTGTGCCGCACTGCTCGCCTCACTGGCCTTTAGCCACCTGGGCTAAAGTTACGGTCTATTACTCGCCTACTTGCTAGGGCTGAGTCAAACCGCCATAGTTGGCTAACGCTTATCACACACGAAGGGTAGTCATGTCTGATTCAACTAACTGGGGCTTTGAGACGCTGCAGATTCACGCCGGTGCAACCAGCGATCCAGCCACTAATGCCAGAGCTGTACCTATTTATAAGACGACCGCATACACGTTCAACTCAGCCGAGCACGCTCGCAACCTGTTTGGACTAGCGGAATTTGGAAACATCTACAGCCGAATCATGAACCCTACCCAGGATGTGGCTGAGAAGAGAATCGCCGCTCTTGAGGGTGGAACCGCTGCTTTGCTACTTTCAAGCGGTCAGTCAGCGACCACTTTTGCAATTCTCAACATTGCGCAGGCTGGTGACCACATTGTTTCCTCGTCAACTTTGTATGGCGGAACCTACAACCTCTTCAAGTACACGCTGCCAAAGATCGGCATCGAAGTGACATTCGTTGAAAACCAAGACGATGAAGAAGAGTGGCAAAAAGCTGTTCGACCAAACACCAAGGCCTTCTTTGGCGAGACAATCGGAAATCCAAAGGCATCGATTCTAGATATTCGCAAGGTAGCTAACGTTGCCCACAAAAACGGTGTTCCGCTAATCGTTGACAACACGGTAGCCAGCCCATATTTGATCCAGCCGCTCAAGCACGGCGCTGACATTGTTGTTCACTCTGCCACCAAGTTCCTCGGTGGTCATGGAACCGTTGTTGCCGGTGTGATTGTTGATGGCGGAAAGTTTGAGTGGTCCAAGTCAGACAAATTCCCTGGTCTAACTCAGCCAGACCCCAGCTACCACGGTGTTGTTTACACCCAAGCACTTGGCGATGGCATTGCCTACATCATCAAGGCCAGAGTGCAGCTGCTAAGAGACATTGGTGCAGCAATCTCTGCTGACTCCGCGTTCTCACTAATTCAAGGAATTGAAACTCTCAGCCTTCGAGTAGAGCGCCACGTTGAGAATGCAACCAAGGTAGCTCAGTGGCTAGAGGCACACCCGCAGGTTAGCTCAGTGAATTATGCGGGACTGGCCAGCTCACCACACAACCAGGCGCAAAAGACTTATGCGCCTAAGGGTGCTGGTGCTGTCTTGTCGTTCGAAATCGTTGGTGGAGTGGAGGCTGGAATCAAGTTCGTTGATGCTCTAGAGCTGCACAGCCACGTGGCCAACATTGGTGATGTTCGTTCGCTCGTTATCCACCCGGCCTCAACCACTCACTCCCAGCTAAGCGAGAAGGACCAGCTCACTGCTGGTGTAACTCCAGGATTGGTTCGTCTGTCGGTTGGACTTGAAACCTACGATGACATCATTGCTGATTTGCAGAAGGGTTTTGCCGCCGCAAAATAAATGGACTTTCAGATATCTGAAGACTCTGCTCCCTCCGAATTTATTTCGGAGGAGCAGCGTCGTCAGCTAGTTGGAAGACCTCCAGCAACCGGAGCCTGGCTGGCCGGCGACCCAGTGGGCGATCGCAAGTTTTCTGAACCTTTTTCGATTGACCTGGAATCTGGCAAACAGATTCAATCCGCCCGCTTGGCTTATGAGTCATGGGGTGAGCTGAATCAGGCTAAAGACAACGCGGTATTAGTTCTTCATGCACTAACTGGCGATAGTCACACAATTGGCAATTCGGGCAATGGGCATCCAACAGCCGGTTGGTGGAACGGAGTAATTGGACCTGACCTTTACATTGACACCAACCGCTACTTCGTAATCACTCCAAATGTCTTAGGCGGATGCCAAGGGTCAACCGGGCCCAGCTCGCTTGATCAAAAGGGCAGAGAGTGGGGAGCAAACTTTCCGCAGCTCACCATTCGCGATCAAGCAAAAGCCTTTGCAATTCTGATGGAGCAGCTAGGGATTACACGCTATGCAGTAATCGGCGGCTCAATGGCAGGTATGCACGCACTGGAACTCGCAATTGACTATCCAGAGCGAGTGAATCGACTTGGAATTTTGGCAGCGCCGCCTTATTCAACCGCAGACCAAATTGCCCTAAACACGGTGCAGCTCGAAGCAATTAGATCGGATGATAACTTTGCCGGCGGTTGGTACTACGACGCGAAGCCCGGCTTTGGGCCACATAGAGGTCTAGCGCTTGCTCGCCGCATGGCACTGCTGAATTACAGATCACCGCAAGAACTAAACGAACGGTTCGGTCGCACTTGGCAATCTCAAGTCAGCCCACTTACCGAGCACGGCAAGTATGCAGTGGAGAGCTATCTCGATTTCCATGGCAATAAATTCGTTCGACGATTCGATGCCAACAGTTACATAACGCTGGTGAGCGCAATGAACTCACACGATGTCGGAAGAGACAGGGAATCTGTCGTTTCTGCACTGCACCAAATCAAGTGCCCAACGCTGGTGCTTGGAATTGAGAATGATCGACTGTTTCCACTAAGTGGCCAAAAGTTGATTGCGGATTCAATTGGGGGTCCACTAATCGGTGGGGAGCTTCAGGTTATACAGAGTGAATTTGGACATGATGGCTTCCTAATCGAGACTCAGGCCGTTGGGTCAAGACTCAAACAACTCCTCCCCTAGAGTTGAGGGCGTGAGCCTTCTACGTCCAAAAATCGCGGTCTCTTTCTTCTTTCTATCTGGTGGCAGTGCGCTTGCTCTATGGGCTGTCCACATCCCACTAATTGAGAAAACCGTCGGTATCAACTACTCCATTCTGGGAGCACTACTTATGCTCAGCGGGGTTGGTGGATTCCTGGCGATGCAGCTATTTGGTTACCTGGTTGATCACGTCGGGGCAAAAACTTCCACTCGAATTGGTGGTGTAGCTGTAGGACTTTCACTACTGGGGCCTGCCTTCGCAGACTCACCCTGGACTCTAGGCGCTGCAATCTTGCTGCTTGGGTTTGGAATTGCGGGAGTTGATGTTGCGATGAACGCAGCGGCCTTGCAAGTTGACAAGGAAAATTCCCGACCCATCTTTACTTTCTTTCATCTTTTTTGGTCCGTCGGAGGACTACTTGGTGCCACAGCAGGCTTCGCAACAATTTCAGCGGGTTTTGTGCAATCACAGACTCTGGCGGTAGTTGGAGTATCGCTTTCAATCATGGGATTTTTTATGGCTGGTTGGCTACTGCCTGACAAGCCAAACGTCACTTCCAATGACAAGGCAGCCAACCAGCAAAGTGGCAAACAAAACCGCAGGGTTTTGGGTTTTGTCATCTTGGCAGGGCTTATGAGCGCATCTGGAGCGATCATCGAAGGAGTTGCCCACGATTGGTCGGCACTTTATTTGAGAGACATCCAATCAACTGATGCAGCAACGGCTGCTTGGGGTCTTGCCGCGTTCAATGTCGGAATGATCACGGGGCGAATCTTTATTGATCGAATCGTTGAGAAAAAAGGCCGCGGCTTTGTCATCGTCTGGGGCTCACTAGCTGCCGCAATCGCGATTGGACTGCAGGCATTTGCTCCGAACCTCACCATCTCTTTGATTTGCTGGTTCCTGTTAGGCCTTGGAATCTCCGGGGTTGTTCCACAACTCTTTGCAGCCGGTGGTGAAATTGGAGAAGCAACTCACTCTGGTAGAAACATGGCAAGAGTGGTTGGAATCACCTACATCGGAGGATTAGCTGGACCATCAGTAATTGGACTGCTGACCCTCGCAATTCCATTGAATTTCGCAATCGGCTGGGGTGCTCTGCTTGGATTGTTTATTGTTTTAGCCTGGCCGCGACTACAGAAAATGGATAAATGAGCAAGCTGTTTACACCAATCAGAATCAGAAACGTTGAGATCAAGAATCGCCTTTGGGTTTCGCCGATGTGCATGTACTCATGCGAAAACCAAGACGGAGTAGTGGGCGATTGGCACCTGGTTCATCTAGGTGCACGCGCAATTGGTGGGGCAGGCCTTGTGATGGTGGAGGCCAGTGGTGTGAACCCAGAGGGGCGTATCAGCCCGTGGTGCGCAGGAATTTGGAATGACGAACAGGTGGTTGCCTGGAAGCGCATCACCCAATTCATTAGGCAAGCTGGCGCAGTCAGTGCGATGCAGCTGGCGCATGCTGGACGAAAAGCATCTGTTTATCGCAGCTGGTCCGGCAGTGGCTCCGTTCCAATTGCGGACGGAGGCTGGCAAACCTATTCCGCAACTGACGAGGCCTTCACCGGCTATGAAGCGCCAAGAAAACTTTCAACCGAAGAAGTCAAAGCCTTGGTGGATGACTTTAGGTCCTCTGCCCGCAGGGCAATAGCTGCCGGTTTCGATGTCATTGAAATCCACGCAGCTCACGGTTATTTGATCCACCAATTTCTATCCCCTCTAACAAATAAGAGGGATGATCAATACGGCGGCAGCCTGGAGAACAGAGCGCGATTGCTGCTTGAGATAGTGGAGGCAGTTCGAAAAGAAATCGGCGAAGGGGTTCCGCTACTGGTTCGATTTAGCGCGACTGACTACGTTGAAGGCGGCTGGGATCAAGAGCAAACCAATCAAGTTGCTAAGTGGGCACACGAAAGAGGTGCCGACATGTTCGATCTATCCTCGGGTGGACTGGTGACGGGAGTAAAGATTCCATCAGGACCTGGCTACCAGGTGCATTTCAGTGAATCTACTCACACTTCTACTTCCGCTCCAGTTTCCGCTGTTGGACAAATCACGGATGCCCAGCAGGCCGAAGAAATCGTTGCCTCGGGCAAGGTCGATGTGGTGATGATGGCAAGACAGCTTCTTCGCGATCCTTATTTTCCACTTCGCGCAGCGCATGAGCTAGGAGAAACAGTTGACTGGCCAAGCCAATATGAAAGAGGAGTTTGGCCTAGCGCCTAGTGGAGTCTTCGATTTCTCCAACCAAGACTTCGATGATGTCTTCCAGAAACAAGCATCCGGTGATAGTGCCATCGGCGGAGAAGGTTCTCGCGATGTGCGCACCATACTTTCGCATCTGAGCTAGCGCATCTTCCAGTTCCGCACTCTCGGGTACCGAAATAAGAGTTCGCATTCGCTTGGATTGCAGGGGTTTGTGGAACTTCTCTGGGTCATCTATCAATGCATCTTTGATGTGCCAATAGCCAATCAAATCTCCAGCTTCACTCTTCACCGGATACCTGCTGAAACCATGCTCTGCCACCGCATCCTGCAACTGAGCAGGTGAGGCGTCTGAAGGCAACGTGACAAGTTCATTGATTGGGTGCTTGATGTCTCCAACAACTTTTTCAGTGAACTCAAACGCGTTTGAAATGGTCTCGGAGGCGTCGGCCAAAGTTCCACTGCGCTGAGACTCTTCTACTATGTCTTCCACCTGGTCGAGGGTGAAAGCAGAGTTGGCTTCGTCTCTAGGTTGGAACCTAAAAAGCCTCAGAATGAGGTTGGATATTTGATTTAGGAACCAAACCACTGGTTTCACCACTTGCGCGACTGCATAGAGCATCGGGCCCAAAATCAAGGCTGCGGAAGTAGGTAGGGAAATTGCAACGTTCTTTGGAACCATTTCACCAATAACCACGTGCAAATAAGTAACCATGATTAGGGCAACAATGAAGCTCACAGCTGATGCAGTGGCATAGTCCAAACCAAGTGCGCTAAACGGTCCCTCCAAGACATACTTGATTGAAGGCTCTGCAATAACCAAAATCAAAAGCGAAGAGACAGTAATTCCGAGCTGAGCTGTTGCCAGCATCAGCGAAACATTCTCCATAGCCTTCAGAGTGATCTTGGCCGCCGGATTGCCCTTATCTGCAAGTGGTTCAATCTGCGCTCTACGTGCAGAAATAACTGCAAACTCAGATCCAACGAAGAAGGCGTTTGAAATCAGAAGGCCAACCAGCCAAATAAAACCAGAAAGATCAGTCGACATCTTCGCCTCCTGGTTGGTATTTGATTCGATCTACGCGTCTGCCATCCATACGGATAACCTTGAGTTCACCTGTTGGTAGCTCAACAACATCTCCGTCTTGCGGAATCTTGCCCAATTCGCTCATTACAAAACCGGCAATAGTGTCGTAGTCCTCATCGTCGGCGATGTTCAGTCCAATTTCTCGAAGCTCGCTAGGTCTTGCAAGACCACTGAATGAAGCAGAGCCATCCGAGTACTGAACTATGTGAGCTTTAGTTCTATCGTGCTCGTCCGCCAACTCACCAATTAGCTCTTCAACCGCGTCTTCCAAAGTTGCAATGCCCGCAGTGCCGCCGTATTCATCTACCACCACACCGAACTGCAATCCACGGCCGCGCAGAGTAAGAATTAGTCGATCCAGTGGCATAGTTTCTGGCACTCGAATCGGCTCGACCATGATCGCGGTAATTGGAACTTGCGAGCGCCGCTCAAGTGGAATTGCCACCGCATTTTTAACGTGAGCAACTCCAACAATGTCATCTGAATCCTCGCCCAGAATCGGAAAGCGAGAATGGCCTGTCTCTCTTGCCAGTGAAACCAAATCTGCGGCCGAGCTCTCGCGCTCGAGGGTTTGCATCTGAGGTCTGGGGGTCATGATGTCGCTTGCTAGAAGCTGCGTCATCGAAAGAGTTTTCTCTAGCAGCTTGGCGGTGTCGCTCTCTAGTGTTCCAAGATCAGCGGATCGACGAACGAGCGAGGTTAGTTCTTCTGCCGTCCTAGCAACCGATAGCTCCTCTTTTGGCTCAATGCCAAATCGGCGCAAAATCCAGTTTCCGTTTTCGTTAAGGAAAACAATTAGCCACTTAAAAACGAAAGTGAAACCAAGCTGAAATGGCGCAACCGCCTTCAAAACTTTCTTTGGTGCACTCAGCGCCATGTTCTTTGGAACCAGCTCCCCGAGTAAGAAGGAGACAATGGTGGCAATCGTCATCGCAAGCACTACCGCCAAAACCGAGACTCCCTCACTGGAAAGTCCAAGGCCACTCAGCTGCGGAGTTAGCAGTCGGGAAAGAGCGGGTTCAGCGACAAAGCCCGTCAATAGAACAGTCAAGGTGATGCCAAGCTGAGCGGCTGAAAGCTGGGTCGCGGTTGTCTTTACAGCCTTGATAGAGAGGTCAAGGCCCTTCTCGCCAGCATCGCGCTTTGACTCAAGGTCAACCCGGTCGACGTTGATGATGGCAAACTCGCTTGCCACGAACAGGGCCGTGCCTAGGACAAGTAAGGCCCCAAACAGGAGGATTAGGTAATCGCTCAAGCAATCACCCTAAATGTGCGTTTATCGTGCTCCATTTCAGAAAACACTATAGCCGCTCAATTGGTTAGACTTTAGGGCGTCCGCAGGCAAGTAAATAAGGGGAAATGTTGTCCTCCTCCAACCCAGGCAATACCCAAGCTGATTTTGGTGCAAATGAGTGGCTAGTAGCCGAAATGTACGCCCAATGGCTTGAAAACCCAGACTCAATTGACAGATCTTGGATACCAATCCTCGAGCGCTACCAGCAAACACAATCTGGTGCTCAGGTAACGCAGTCAGCCGTGCCAGCTCAGCCAGCACCAGCGAATACCGAAGCTATCACCATGCCGATTGCAAAGGCGACCGACACCGGTTCGTTCACAGCACCAGTTCCTGCCGACCTGCCCGCCACTGGCTCCATGCCGATTGTTGTTCAGGAAGAAGAGGCGCAAGCGGAGGTCAACATACTGCGCGGAATGGCAAAGACTCTTGCTTCCAACATGGATGCCTCGCTGAGCGTTCCGACTGCAACCAGCGTTCGTCAACTGCCTGCAAAAGTTCTGATTGATAACCGAATTGTTGTCAACTCTCACCTCAAGCGCACTCGCGGTGGCAAGGTTTCTTTCACTCACCTGATTGGCTATGCGGTAGTGCAGGCCCTAAAAGAATTCCCAAGTCAAAATGTCTACTACGACGAGATTGATGGTAAACCTGCCGCAATCACTCCCCCGCACGTGAATCTTGGTTTGGCAATCGATATTCCGAAGCCAGATGGAACCAGAGCACTGCTAGTTCCAAACATCAAAAAGGCACAAAAACTTAACTTTGCCGAATTCCTCTCCGCCTATGACGATCTAGTGGCAAGGGCGAGGGATAACAAACTCGCCGCCGATGATTTTGCGGGAACAACTATTTCTCTAACCAACCCTGGCGGAATTGGAACTGTTCACTCCGTGCCAAGACTCACCAAGGGTCAGGGCTGCATCGTGGGAGTCGGCGCACTGGAATACCCAGCGCAGTTCAAAGGACTCAGCGAAGAGCAGCTTGCAGAGCAGGGCATTGGCAAAGTCCTAACCCTCACCTCAACCTATGACCACAGAGTTATTCAAGGAGCTGGCAGCGGAGAGTTTCTAAAGATTGTGGAAGAGCTGCTACTTGGTGAGCGCGATTTCTACGTCAAGATCTTTGCTGATATGCGTATCCCCTACACCCCGGTGGTGTGGGTAAATGATTTCCATTGGGACCTAGCTGACCAGTCCGGCAAGAACACCAGAATCCAGGAATACATCAACGCTTTCCGTGAGCGCGGTCACCTGATTGCTGATATCGATCCACTGGAATACGTTCAGCGCTGGCATCCAGATCTGGACATCCGAAACTATGGTCTATCGCTTTGGGATTTAGATCGAACATTTAAGACAGGTGGCTTCGGCGGGCGAGTAAAAGCCAAGTTCCGCAACATGCTTGGAATTCTGCGCGACACCTATTGCCGCACAGTCGGTATCGAATACATGCACATCGCGGATCCAGACGAACGCAAGTGGTTCCAAGACACCCTGGAGCAGCCCTACCGCAAACCTTCCAAAGAAGAACAGTTCCGAATTCTTGCCAAGCTGAATGAGGCCGAGGCTTTTGAGACTTTCTTGCAAACCAAGTTCGTTGGTCAAAAGCGTTTCTCACTCGAGGGCAGCGAGTCCCTGATTCCGGCGCTTGATCAGATTCTGCAGTCGGCAGCTGATGCGCAGCTTGATGAGGTTGCAATCGCGATGGCCCACCGTGGTCGCCTAAATGTTCTGACGAACATTGCGGGTAAGACCTATGGCCAGGTATTCCGAGAATTCGAAGGATCAACCGATGCCAAGGGCGTGCAGGGTTCAGGCGATGTGAAGTATCACCTGGGAACTCACGGAACCTTCACCTCCGCCCAGGGAAACTCCCTCAAGGTTTACCTGGCCGCTAACCCTTCTCACTTGGAAGCCGTGAATCCCGTTCTAGAGGGAATCGTTCGAGCGAAACAAGATCGCCTTGGTAATCCGGGGAACTACCCAATTTTGCCTGTGCTTATCCACGGTGATGCTGCGTTCGCAGGTCAAGGAGTTGTTCCAGAGACCATGCAGTTCAGCCAGCTCGAGGGCTACAAAGTTGGTGGAACTATTCACGTGATCGTGAATAACCAAGTTGGATTCACCACTTTGCCAAAGGATGCTAGAACATCCACCTACGCCACAGATTTTGCCAAGGGCATTCAAGCCCCAATCTTCCACGTCAATGGTGATGACCCGGAGGCAGTGGTAAGAGTTGCTCAAATTGCTTTTGATTACAGACAAAAGTTCAACAAAGACGTCGTGATTGACATTCTTAGCTATCGCCGCCGCGGTCACAACGAGGGTGATGACCCATCGATGACTCAGCCACTGATGTATAACCTGATTGAAGCCAAGCGCAGCGTCCGCACTCTTTATATGGAAAACCTGATTGGCCGCGGTGACATCACGCAGGCCGAGTTTGACCAAGCAAACGCTAACTTCCAGGCGAACTTGGAAAACGCTTTTGTCGAGGTTCACGAGGCCATGAGCCAGCCGGTTGCTCTGCCTGAGCGACCAGTTGGCATTGGAACAACCGCCAGCGAAAAGCAGGCCATTGCCAAACCAACCGCTGTTGCCAAAGAAGTGGTGGAGGCAATCGGAAACGCTCACGCCAACCTGCCCACCGGCTTCACCGTTCATCCCAAGCTTGCTCAGCTTTTGCAAAAGCGTGTTGAAATGAGCCGAGAGGGTGGCATCGACTGGGGCTTTGGAGAACTTCTAGCCTTTGGATCACTGCTTTTGGAGGGAACCAAGGTTCGCCTAGCTGGTCAAGACGCAAGACGCGGAACCTTCGTTCAGCGCCATGCCACTTTCTTCGATCGCGAGACCGGAGCCGAGTGGATGCCACTGAGCTTCATCTCTGAGACCCAGGCACAGCTTCAGGTCTACAACTCACTGCTTAGCGAGTATGCAGCTATGGGATTTGAGTATGGCTACTCGGTGGAAGAGCCCAATGCGCTAACTCTGTGGGAAGCGCAGTTTGGCGATTTCGCGAATGGCGCTCAAACCATCATCGACGAGTTCATTTCATCAGCTGAGCAGAAGTGGCAGCAATACTCTTCACTGGTTCTGCTTCTCCCCCACGGCTATGAAGGTCAGGGTCCGGACCACTCCTCTGGTCGAATCGAAAGATTCCTGCAGCTGTGTGCTGAGAACAACATGACCGTCGCCCAGCCATCCACTCCCGCTAGCCACTTCCACCTGCTTCGCAGACAGGCTTATGCAACACCGCGCAGACCGCTCATCATCTTCACACCAAAATCCATGCTCAGATTAAAGGCAGCATCCAGTGAAGTAAGCGACTTCACAAGCGGCACCTTCCAACCATTGATTGCAGATCAGCAAGGGCTCTCTCCACAAAACGTGAAGAAGGTTCTGTTCTGCTCCGGCAAGATTTATTGGGAGCTGCTAGCCGAGAGTCAAAAGCGCGCAAATGGCGACACCGCCATTGTTCGCATCGAGCAGCTTTACCCAACCCCGGTTGAGGAAATGAAGCAGATCATTGCTCAGTATCCTTCGGCGCAACTGCGCTGGGTGCAGGATGAGCCTGCCAACCAGGGTCCTTGGACATACATGGGACTGTTTATGCCGAAGTATGGCATCAACTTCCAAGTTGTCTCCAGACCAGCTTCAGCTTCTCCCGCCACCGGCTCTAGCAAACGTCACGCAGCTGAACAGGCAGACGTTATTGCCAGAGCATTTGCTGACTGATGCGCAATCTTCGGGTCGTTGTTCTAGGTGATGAGCTGCTAACTGCCGCTGGTGATCCGAAGGGTCTGGGTTGGCTCGGCAGAGTTCAAGCAAGAACTCCACAAGGAGACGACGTTGCCGTTTTTCCGCTGGCAAAAGTTGGCGAGACTACCGCGCAGCTGTTAGAGCGTTGGCAAAGCGAAGCCCTGCCAAGGTTTAGCAAAGACACTGAAAACTATTTGGTGATTGCACTTTCCTCGCAAGACATCCTCGCCCAAATCACCATCTCACGCTCTCGGCTCAATCTTGCATCGCTGCTGGATGATGCGATCCGTGAGGGTGTGAGGGTGTTTGTGGTTGGCCCAACCCCCTCCGGCGTCAAAGAATACGACTCGGAGGTGGAGGAGCTGAGTGCAGGATTTGCGGATGTTGTTAAAAGAAGACAGCTGAAATACGTTGACTGCTTTAATCCGCTCAAAGAACATGAGGGCTGGTTGGCCGAAGTGGCCGCTCACCCTAGAAGATTGCCGGGTCAGGTTGGTTATGGCCTGATTGCTTGGCTGGTGCTAAATAAGGGTTGGTTTGAATGGCTGGGGCTAACTGAGCCTCAGTCGTGATCCTGAATCTCGCGCAGGCGCTGCTTTACGCGCTCCGCTAGCTCCTCGGTTGGAGCCTCATCACAGGATCGCTGGATTACCTGGTTGAAAACGACCTCAATGTCATAGTGCTTCTCACATGACTCGCAATTTGCGATATGGGAGGTAATGCTGGCCAGGTCAGTCTCCTGCAGCTCAGAGTGCAGAAACTCGTGGACATTGCGCTTTACTTCCTCGCAGTCAACCTGCTTCATTCCTGCACCTCCTCGGTCTTATAGCCTTCTTGTTCCGCGTATTCATGCAACAAAGTTCTCAGCATTTTCTTCCCGCGATGGAGCCTGGACATTACCGTTCCCACCGGGGTCTCCATAACCTCGGCAATCTCGGCATAGGGCAGGCCCTCCACTACGGCATAGTAGACGACCATTCGGAACTCGTCCGGGAGCTGGTCCATGGCATTTCGGATGATTGGGGCCGGCAGGTTATCCAGGGCCACCGACTCAGCCGAGCGGGTGGAGACCGAGGTGAGGGATTCTCCCCCGCCTAATTGCCAGTCCTCCAGCTCATCCAGCGGGGTCTTGGCCTGATCTTTGCTGCGCTTGTTATAGAGGTTGATGTGGGTGTTGGTCATGATGCGAAACAGCCAAGCCTTGAGGTTGGTTCCCTGTTCGAACTTGTCCCAGGCGACAAAGGCTTTCGCAAAGGTCTCTTGGACTAAATCTTCGGCGTCGGATGGGTTTCTGGTCCAGCGAAGCGCAGCACCAAATAGCTGCGGCATCAGCGGCAAAGCCTGCTCTTCAAAGCTCTTTAGCTTCGCTGACTTATCTTTCATCACCTGCAGTCTAGGCGGCGAAAGGGAAAACCGAAAACTTCCGCCAAGACTGCGGGTATCTTGGTTAGGTGAGTAAAGCCAGTTGGTCAGCCCCGCAAGCAAAAGGGTTCAAAGCGAGCCTTCGCCTGCCCGGTTCTAAATCGCTCACCAATCGAGAACTCGTACTATCAGCTCTTGCAAACCGCGAATCGACCTTGCTCGATCCGCTTTACTCTCGTGACACTCAGCTGATGATTGAGGCGCTTAACCAACTCGGAACAAGATTTGAGAAGTCTGGAAACCAGCTAAGGGTAATTCCTGGCACACTCCATGGCGGTGTCAAAATTGAGTGTGGTTTAGCTGGCACTGTCATGAGATTCATCCCACCACTGGCCGCTCTCGCGCAGGGCGAGATTACCTTTGACGGAGACGCTCAAGCAAGACGAAGACCGATGGCAACCACTATTGACTCACTAAGAAAGCTCGGAGTGAGCGTCTTTTCTGATGACGATTCACTTCCTTTTTCTATCTCCGCAACCGGTGCAGTAAAGGGCGGCGAGGTTTCAATCGACGCGTCAGCCTCCTCGCAATTTGTTTCGGGTCTACTTCTATCCGGTGCACGCTATGACAGTGGTCTAGTAATTCGTCACACCGGACAGAGCGTTCCCTCATTGCCACATATAGATATGACACTCACCTGCCTAGCTCAGCGAGGGGTTTTGGCAAAAGCAAAAGAGCAGGCAATTTGGCAAGTAATGCCCGGAGAAGTTAGCGGTGCTGAAATTGAAATTGAGCCAGATCTTTCAAATGCTGGTCCGTTTTTAGCCGCTGCCGCCATAACCGGTTCTGAAATATCAATCCCTTGGCCAAAACAAACAACTCAGGTTGGCGATCAGTTTAAGAAACTTCTGGCTCAGATGGGTGCAGACGTTAGTGAGAAAGATGGCAAGTTGGTGGTTCGCGGAACCGGCAAGATTCATGGACTGAGCGCAGACTTATCTGAAGCTGGTGAGCTGGTGCCGACTATTGCCGCAATTGCTGCATTGGCCGATTCTCCATCCGAGCTGACAGGAATTTCTCACCTGCGAGGTCACGAGACTGATCGCATTGCCGCACTGGTAAACGAGATCAATGCAATCGGAGGGTCTGCTACGGAACTGGAGGATGGAATTTCCATCAGCCCTGGCAAGCTGCACGGTGGATTGTGGAAAACCTACGAAGATCACCGCATGGCAACAGCTGGTGCAATCATCGGCCTCGTGGTCGAAGGTATCGAGATTCAAGATATTTCTGTGACCAGCAAGACCATGCCGGACTTTTCTGCCCTTTGGTTTGAGATGCTGGAGAGCAATTGAACTGGCGAGATCTCGACGAGGACGACGTTAGAGTTAGGCCAAATCCCAAGGGTTCCAGACCGCGCACCAAAATTCGCCCCAGCTTTGAAAATGCCGAACAGGGGATGGTGCTCGAGGTTCACCTCGCACGCTATCGAGTACTGACTGAATCAGGCGTTGAGGTGTTAGCGACCCTGGCAAAGGAACTGCGCCAAGAAGGGTGTGTTACCTGCGATCAGGTTCTTCTAGACGGGGATGTGTCGGGAAAAACCGGAACACTCGCTCGCATTGTTCAGCTTCAACCTCGCAATTCTGAGCTAACTCGAGTAGCAGAAGATGGCAGCGAGCAGAGAATAGTCGCCAATGCCGATCAGCTCGTCATTGTTATGGCTGCAACCAACCCAGAACCTAGGGCTCGCTTGGTTGATCGGTTTCTGGTTGCAAGTTATGTCCAAGGACTGGACCCGGTATTAGTGATGACTAAATGTGACCTGGCTGATCCGCAGGAGTTCATTGATAACTTTTCGGACACCAATCTAAGAATCATTAAGACCTCGAAAGTCTCGCCGAATCTAGTGGAGCTGAGAAGCCTAATTTCCGGGAAAAAGAGTGTCTTTGTTGGACACTCTGGAGTCGGTAAATCAACACTAATTAACCAATTGGCGCCCCAGAGCGCAAGAGTGACAGGCGAAGTGAACGAGTCAACCGGCAAAGGAAAGCACACGTCATCTTCTGCGGTGGCAATCGATATTGGTGACGGCTGGATAATTGATACGCCAGGGGTCAGAACCTTTGGGTTATCAGGCATTACAACCGAACAAATTCTTTCCGGCTTTTCGGATCTCAATGAGGTAGCCAAACGGTGTCCGCGAGATTGCTCACACCTTGCCGGATCCCCCGATTGTGAACTGGATGCTGCAGTTGCGGCTGGCAATCTAAAACCTGAAAGAGTCAGCTCCTTTAGAAGATTGGCCGACTCAATTTCATCGGTAGATTGGCAGTGATGAAAGACCTGGAGTTAGCTCTCGCACTGGCAGATGCAGCAGATGAGATTTCACTTGCTCGTTTTCAAGCGCTCGATCTGAAGATTGAAACCAAGCCCGATCGAACACCAGTCACTGATGCTGACCAGTCAGTTGAGAAAAAAATTCGTGAAATGATTTCTCAGCTCGCCCCAGCCGACAGCGTTATTGGCGAGGAGTTTGAGAACACGGGCAGTAGCTCGCGAACCTGGATTGTTGACCCCATCGATGGGACCGCTAACTTTCTTAGGGGCCTGCCAATTTGGGCAACTCTCATCGCCTTGAGAATTGATTCCACAATCACAACTTCCGTTGTTTCAGCCCCAGCGTTGGGAAGAAGATGGTGGGCCAGTAAAGGCGAGGGGGCTTTCACGCGAGACGTCGACGGCAGCGTGCGGAAACTCAGCGTTTCTGCCGTTTCAGATCTAAGCGACAGCTACATCTCTTATAACTCGATCCAGCAGTGGCAAAGGATTGGGAAAGAGAAGAACATCGAAAGTCTCTCTGAGCAGGTCTGGCGAATTAGGGCCTTTGGAGACTTTTTGAGCTACATGTATGTGGCTGAGGGTTCAATTGATGCTGCTTCCGAGCCAGATCTGAAGATTTATGACATTGCGGCTCTGGTGCCAATAGTTCAGGAGGCGG